>DIZV01000089.1:0-245 GCA_002427995.1 Chloroflexi bacterium UBA6019 | reverse complement strand
CGCATCTGGCCCGGGCGCTTGGCCGCGTTCACGGGACGCCAGTTGACGCGGTTGGTGGTCTGCTCCATCCGCACCCAGGGACGGCCGTGGCCGAGCGAGCGCATCAGGTCGCTTGCCATCGCCGCCTCCAGGATGGTGGCGGGGTCGTCGGGGTCCTGGTAGACGTCGTCACTGACGATGTCCTCGTGGGCAGCCCATTTCCAATAGTCGAGGGGCTTGAAGAAGCGCATGAAGTTGGTCGTCAC
>DIZV01000030.1:5017-15318 GCA_002427995.1 Chloroflexi bacterium UBA6019 | reverse complement strand
TGGCCGCGCGGCTCGTTGACCAGCAGGCGACGAACGTCGTCGCAGTGCTCGAGCGCCCAGCGGCGCTTCTCGAGGATGGTTCGACCCGCCAGGTCCGGGGCGCCTTCGAGGACGATCCGGAAAGGCTCCCCGGCGGCGTGGTAGTCGACCGCTGTGACCCTCAGGCCGCTATTCCCTGGGATCGAGCTTGAGCGATGCGGAGTTGATGCAGTAGCGCAGCCCGGTCGGCGCCGGACCGTCGTCGAAGACGTGGCCCAGGTGCCCGCCGCACTCGGCGCAGGTGACTTCGGTCCGCACCATGCCGTGGCTTCGGTCCGCCTCCTCGGCGACCGCGGCGCCGGGGGCGGGAGCGGAAAAGCTCGGCCAGCCGCAGTGCGCGTCGAACTTGGTCTGTGACTCGAAGAGCTTGGCCCCGCAACCGGCGCAGAGGTAGTCGCCGGGCGTCGTGACGTGCTCGTACTCGCCCGTGAAGGGCCGCTCGGTGCCCTTCTCGCGCAGGACCTGGTACTGGGTCGGGGTGAGCTCGGCCCGCCACTGGGCGTCGGTTTTCTGGACCCGGGCGGTCATCGGGTGCTCGCCGGCACCCGGCAGGTGGCCATCCCGCGCTTGACGAGGTAGCGCTGGTGGTAGTCCTCGGCCGGGAAGAACTCGGCCGCGGGCGTGATCTCGGTCGCGATCGGGCGGTTGAAGTTCCCCTGGACGCGCGCCTTCGACGCCAGCGCCGCCTCGTGCTGCTGGGGCGTCGTGTAGAAGATCGCGCTCCGGTACTGCTCCCCGACATCCGGTCCCTGGCGGTTGACCTGGGTCGGGTCGTGGCTCTCCCAGAAGAGGTCGAGCAGCCGCTCGTAACTCACCCGAGCGGGGTCGTACTCCACCTCCACGACCTCGGCGTGGCCGGTCCGGCCCGAGCACACCTGCTGGTAGCTGGGCGAGGGCAGATGGCCACCCGAGTAGCCGACGGCGGTCGCCGTCACTCCATCGACATTGGCGAAGTCGATCTCGACCTGCCAGAAACAACCGGCTCCGAAGATTGCCTTTTCCATGCCCTTACTGTGCCCGTTCCGCGGAATCCGTTACGGATCGCGCCGTGGAGGGCGAACTGAGGGCGCGTACCGCCGCTCATCGCAGACCCGCCGGCCTCCAGTTCCTGAAGGCGGTCAGCAACTCCTGCTTGACCGAAGCGGGGACCTCTTCCTCGGCCAGCCGGGCGACGAGGCGCCGCGAGGCCCGCAGCTGGCCCACGAAGGCGGCGCAGGCCTCGCAGCCCGCGAGGTGCTCTTCCACTCGCTGCCGGTCGGCGGCGGGCAGCATCCCCTCGAGGTAGTCGTTCAACAGCTGCACCACCTGGCGACAGGTCATCGCAAGTACTCCTCGAGCACCCGGCGAACGTGGCCGCGGGCGCGGTGAAGGCGGACCCGCTGGTTGGCGGCGGAGATGCCGAGCAGCGAAGCGGCCTCCTCCGCCGACCAGCCGGCAACGTCCCGGAGGAGGATCACCTCGCGCAGCGTGGGAGGCAGCTCGCCGATCGCCGCGCCGACGCGGTCGAGGACCTCGCGGCTCATCAAGCGTGCCTCGGGGAGCACCTCCCAGTTGTCGGGAAGGGAGGTCCAGCGCCCCTCCGCATTGAATCGGTCGGGATCGACGATCGGCTCCGAGCCCGGCTCGTCCCGCCGGAAGAGCGCGCTGAAGGGCAGCAGGCGCCGGTCCCGGCGACGGCGGGACCGGGCGACGTTGAGGAGGATGCCGAAGATCCAGGTCTTGAGGGAAGATCGGCCCTCGAACCGGTCGAGGCCGGCAACCACCCTGAGCCACGTCTCCTGGACCGCGTCCTCGGCGGCCTCCCGGTCTCTGACGTACCCGAGAGCGACCCGCAGGAGCGGCCCGTGGTAACGGTCGAGAAGCGCCTCGAAGGCGGCCGCGTCGCCAGCCTTCAACGCCTCCAGCTCGGGGTCCTAGGTCACGCTTGCCACGCCGCGCCAAGGATAGAGCGGGGATGTCGCGGGCCTGAGGTAGGCGAGGGTCATCTAGCCCAGGTCCGCATAGGTGACGGTGACACTGAAGGCCCGGCACCAGACCACCACCGAGTGAATCTCGCACGCGATGGCCACATTCATCGCAGGTAGCGGGCACCGGCGAGCTCCAGGATCGTCACCTGGCCTGACCCGTAATGGACGGCATCCACCCCTCCGCAGCATCCCGCTCGCCAGGGAGGCGGGCAGCGGGTCAACCGTCGGCTGGGCGGTCGCCGCGGCCACCGGTTGGGCGGACGCGGCCGGGACCGGCAGCGCCTCGTGCACGGTCGAGTGGACGAAACGAGGAATGATGACGAACGCGGTCAGCGGAATCGCGGCCGCGAGCAGGCCGAGAGCTGCCGCGGCGAAGATCGCGAGCCTCGGAAGGTTGAGCCTGGCCATGCTGTCCTCTTGACTGAGTGCTCCGTTCCTGGCCAACCGTTACACAGGAGCGGCTCTGGAGTCGGGCGGGCGAGATTCGAACTCGCGATCTCCTGGTCCCAAACCAGGCGCTTTGCCGGGCTAAGCTACCGCCCGTCGGCAGGCGGCTATCAGGATAGCCAGCCGCTCTCGACCAGCGCCCTGATCGCGGCTCCGCGATGGCTCCACAGATGCTTGGTCGCACGGTCCATCTCGCCGAAGGTCAGGCCCAGCTCGGGGACCAGGAAGACGGGGTCGTAGCCGAAGCCGGCCTCTCCCCGCCAGTCCGGCACCACCTCTCCCCTCCGCTCTCCGTCGACGGTGCGGACGGGCTCGCCCGGCTTGGCCAGCGCGATGGTGCAGGTGAAGCGGGCCGTCCAGGGCCTCGGCAGGCCCTCCAGCCGGCCGACAACGGCCGCCGTCCGCTCGACCTGGGTCGGCCCCTGCCGGGCCGAGTGCAGGCCCGGAAAGCCGCCCAGCGCGTCGACCTCGATCCCCGAGTCGTCGCCGAGGGACGGCAGCCCCGTCGCCTCCAGCGCCGCCAGCGCCTTCAGCGTTGCGTTCTCGGCGTAGGTCGAGCCGGTCTCCGCGACCTCATTCGCGAAGGGGACGATCTCGAACCCGGCCGGCTCCAGCAGCTCGCGGTACTCGCGGAGCTTGCCCTGGTTGCCGGTCGCCAGGACGAGTCGCGCGCGGCTCAAACGGCCCCGAGTGCTCGCTTCTGCTCGCCGACCAGGTCGGCCACGCCGTGAGCGGCGAGGGCCAGCATCTCATCCAGCTCGGAGCGGCTGAAAGGCTGGCCCTCGGCAGTCGCCTGGAGCTCGATCAGCCGGCCGTCCTCGCCCATGACGCAGTTGAGGTCGGTCTCGGCGGTGAAGTCCTCGGCGTAGTCGAGGTCCAGCACAGCGACCCCGTCGACGATCCCGCAGGACACGGCCGCGACGTGCTGCCGGATCGGGTCGGTGGCGAGCATGCCCGCCTTGCGCATCCGGCCGATCGCCTCCGCCATCGCCACGAAGGCACCGGTGATGGAAGCCGTCCGGGTGCCGCCATCCGCCTGCAGCACATCGCAGTCGAGGGTGATCGTGCGCTCGCCGATCTTCCCCATGTCGACCCCGGCGCGGAGGGAGCGGCCGATCAGCCGCTGGATCTCGTGGGTTCGCCCGCCGACCCGGCCCTGGGTCGCCTCCCGCATGCCCCGGTCGTGCGTGGCCCGGGGCAGCATCGAGTACTCGGCGGTGATCCAGCCCTGGCCGGTGCCCCGCCGGTGTCCGGGGACGCGATCCTCGACCGTCGCGGTGACGTTGACGCGAGTGCGGCCGAACTCGATGATGCAGGAGCCCTCGGCGTGGACGTTGCTGCCGAGCTGGATCCGGACCGGGCGCAGCTGGTCCGGGCTCCGCCCGTCGTGCCTCATCGGCCGGAGAGCTTGAGCAGGAGCGCGGTCGCCTCCCAGAAGACGTAGAGGGGTACCCACATGAAGAGCGGCGTGATCGGGTCCACCCCGGGAGTCATCACGTTGGCGAGGACGCCGAGCCCGATGATCCAGTAGAAGCGGTTGGCGTAGAGCCACTTGGAGCTGATGATCCGGAGCAACCCGAGCGTGTAGACGACGACCGGCATCTCGAACACGATCCCGAAGCCCAGGACCAGGAAGAGAATGAAGTTCAGGTAGTCCTCGCCGACCGGCAGGTAACTGAAGTCCTTGGGGGCGAACCCCTGCAGGATCTTCATGAACAGCGGCAGCGAGAAGAGGGCGAAGCTGACGCCGATCGCGAAGAAGGCGATCGTGGCGAGGATCAGCGGCACCACCAACCGGCGTTCGTGGCGGTGGAGGCCGGGGCTGACGAACCACCAGATCTGCTGGATCCAGACTGGCGCCGCCAGGACCAGCCCGACGACGAGGGCGATCTTGAGGCCCAGGGTGATGCCACCGGTCGGGGTCAGGAAGACGAGGTGGGAGACATTCCCGCGGGAGATCAGGAATTCGAGGATCCGGGTCCAGAACACGAAGGCCACGACGGTGCAGATCGCCCAGCCGATGACCGACACGATGAGCACGCGGCGGAGCGCCTCGAGGTGATCGAGGAGCGACATCTGCGAGTCGCCGACGTCGTCGACCCCGTACTTCCCGGGGCCGCGTTGAAGCACGCGGTCGAGCAGGGCCATCTATCTGAAGACGGTCAGGCTCGAGGCGGTTCGGGCGTTTCCTTGGGCGCCGCCTCGACGGCGCCGGGCGCCGCCGACGACTGCTGATGCTCGGTCGCCTTCGCGACTTCGTCCTTCAGCTCGCCGGTGGCCTTGCGAAACTCCTTGATCGCGGTGCCGACCGCGCCGCCGATCTGCGGCAGCTTGCCGGGGCCGAAAATTATCAACACCACGACCAGCAGCCCGATGATCCAATAATGGCCCAAGATTCCCATACTCACCTATCTTGGCAGCCGCGACGCCGAATTACCGGCCGCGAACCGAAAGTCCTACTGGACACTGATGGCGACGGAGAGGATTCGCTCGCCCGGCTTGATCGTATTGAGGATCTGCGTTCCACCCAGCACGGTGCCGAAGTGGTTGAAGGCGGTAGCACCCGGCCCGACGAGCGGCCAGTCGGTCTTGAGGATGAAGAACTGGCTGCCGTTGATCGACCCGTCGGGGTTGCGCGCCATCCCGACCGCGTCGGCCGTCCAGGTCTTGTTGGCAGTCTCCGCGGGCAGCGAGTAGCCCGGGCCGCCGCGGCCGTCACCCAGTGGATCGCCGCCCTGGACGACCCAGCTCTCGACCCGGTGGAAGGTCAGCCCGGTGTAGAAGCCGTTGACGGCGAGGACGACGAAGTTGTTGACCGTCTCCGGCGCGTCCGCCGCGGGCATCGCGATGTCGATCTCACCGGCGGTGGTGTTCACCTTGGCCAGGTACGTCTTCGTCCTGTCAATGCAGAGGGGCGGCACTGCCGCGAAGCTGTGGGGGCTGATCACGGTTGCGGTTCGGCAGCCGGCGAACTTGCCGGCCGGCTGGGGGACGATCACCCGGCCCAGCGCCCAGCCCGCGACGACCACCATGGCGACGATCACCCCGAGACCCAGGAGGGCTCCCCAGGGCGGGCGGACGATCTCCGGCGGACCGGCGACCGGCGTCGGCGCCGGGGCGCGGCGCGCCCGGCGGCGGGAGATCACCTGTCGTTCGGGAAGGCTGCTCATGGGTTGAAGTGACTCGCGACGGCCTGCGCCAAACCGCGGGTCGTGTATTCGCCGGCGATTATATCGACCCTCATCCCGAGCCGGCGGGCGGTGTCGGCGGTGACCGGTCCCATGCAGGCAACCCGTGTCTTCTCGAGCAGGGTGGCGAGCTCCTCGGTGGCGAAGGCGCCGGCGAAGTTGACCACCGTGGCAGTGCTTGTGAAGGTGACCGCGTCGACCGGGTCCTCCTCGAACAGCGCGTGGAGCGCGCCCGGGGCGCCGGCCGGGCAGGCCAGCTCGTAGACGGGGAGGATCTCCACCTCCGCTCCTCGCTTGGCGAGGATGGCGGGCAGCGCATCCCGGTTCTGCCGCGCTCGCGGGACGAGGATCCGGGCGTTGGTCAGGTCCCAGTTGCCAAGCGTCTCCGCGAGGCCCTCGGCCGTGTACTCGCCCGATACCAGCTCCGGTCGCAGGCCGTGGGCCTCGAGGGTCCGCGCGGTCTCAGGCCCGATCGCGCAGAGCCGCGAGTTGCGCAGTGCCCGCGCGTCGCGGCGGAGCTCGAACAACATGTCGAAAAAGATCTCGACCGAGTTGGCCGAGGCGAAGACCACCAGATGCGTCTCGTCGAGGCGGGCGATGGCATCCCGGACGGTGGCGTCGACCCGCAGCGGCCGGACCTCGATGGTCGGGATGTCGATGACCCAGGCGCCGAGCTCGGCGAGGTGGCGGTGGAACTCCTCGGCCTGGTGCCGGGCCCGGGTGACCAGTACCCGGCGGCCGTGGAGCGGCCGGCCGGCAAGGCTGTCGAGGCGTCGCGCCTGTTCCACGCCGGGGCCGACGACGATGACCAGGTCGCCCTCCAGGTGCTCCGCCGCGGCACCGGCCAGGTGCCGCAGCGGCGCCAGCACCTTGCGCTGGCCGGGCGCCCCCGGGTTGAGGATCACGGCGGCCTGGGCGTCGGGCGGGTGGCCATCGGCGAGCAGCGCCGCGACGCGGGCCGGAACTTCGCCGGCCGTCACCCGGAAGGCCCCCGTCTCGCCGGGGCCGCCTGGCTTCCCGAGCAGGTCGGCCGAGATCCCCGAGATCGCGGGCCCGGCCGCTTCCGCCAGAACCCCCGGCACCACCTCGAACTCGATCCCCTCCTCCCGCAGCGCCTCCGCCAAACCGGCACCATCGCCGAAGGTGAAGGGGTCACCCCGGAAGAGCACCGCCACCCGGTGGTCGTGCTGGGCGAGCTGCACGATCTCCTCCCAACCCTTGGCAGGGCCGAGAACGGCGCCCGGCCGGGCGAGGGCGAGGATGGCCACGTCAACTCCCGGCGGGTGCCGGATGACGTCGGCCCCGCGGATCGTCTCCGCCGCCCTGACGGTGATCAGCCCCGGGCTGCCGGGCCCGATGCCGATCAGGTGGACCCGCCTCACAGGCGCCGTTCCACGACGTAGCCGGCGAGCCTCTCGAGGCTGTCGCGGGCCGGCCCCGCGGGCAGGACGACCAGCTGCTCGCGCGCTCCGGCGGCGTGCCGCCGGGCCTCCTCCAGCGCCCGCTCCGGTCCTCCCGCCGCGCGCACCTCCGCCACCACCGCAGCCACCTTCGCGGGCGAGAGCGGGCGGCCTTCGGGCAGGGGCTCGGCCAGCTCGGAGAGGAGCAAGGGAAGGGTGGCGTGGCCTTCCAGGAGGTCATGGCCGACCGGCTTGCCCAGCTCCGCCTCGGTCGCGATGTAATCGAGGACGTCGTCGGCGATCTGGAAGGCGAGGCCGAGCTCCAGCCCGTAGCGCCGGAGAGCCTCCTGCCGCTCCCGGTCCAATCCGCCGAGGCGCCCGCCGACCCAGGCGCCGGCGGCCAGGAGCGCCGCCGTCTTGGACTCGATTCGAGCCCGATAGGCGGCCAGCGACGTCCGGTAGCAATGGCGCGAAGCGTTCTGCTCCAGCTCGCCGCGGCAGATCCTCATCACCGCCTCCGCGATGGCGCCGACCACGCCCGCGTCACCGGTCAGAGCCGCCTCCCGGTAGGCCTTGGCGAAGTAGAAGTCGCCGACCACGATGGCGGGCGAGTCGCCCAGAGCGGCCGCCACCGTCGGCCGCCCCCGCCGGAGAGCCGAACGGTCGATGACGTCATCGTGGACCAGCGTCGCGGCGTGGACGAGCTCCACCGCCAGGGCGGCGTGGAGATGCGCGTCGGAGGGGCGGCCGAGGCGGCCGGCGAGCAGGACGAGGGCAGGTCGAATCCGCTTGCCACCGGCGGCGAAGAGCTCGCCCATCGGTCCTGCCAACGGGGGCCCGTCGGCCTCGATCGATTCCCGGACGAGGACCTCGAAGCGGTCCAGGCTCGCCGCGACCGGTCCGAAGATGCTGACCTCTACCGCCCGGGCCAAAGATCGACCTCCGTCACCTCCGGCACCTCTCGCCCGAAAAGGATGGCGGCGACCTCATTGAAGCGCCGGGGCACGGCGGTGACGATCAGCTCATGGTGCGGCGAGGTCCCCTCGGGGGCCTCCATGCCGGCGTGCTTCAGCTGCCGGCTGACCTTGGCGGCCGTCGTCTCAGCCGAGTCGACCAGGGTGAATGTGTCCGGGTAGACGCGCTGGATCGCGGCGCGGAGCAGCGGGTAGTGGGTGCAGCCGAGCACCAGCACGTCGGCGCCAAGCTGGGCGATCTCGGCCAGGTCGCGGCGGAGGGCAGCCTCCGCCCGCGCCGTGTCGGCGTCGCCGGCCTCGACGATCTCGACCAGCTCGGGAGACGCCTTCTGGTAGACCCCCACCATCGGGTCGGCGTCCTTGATCGCGTGGAGATACTCCTGGCTCAACCGCGTGCCCTCGGTGGAGATCACGCCCACGAGGTTCTTTCGGGTCGCTTCGACGGCCGCCTGGGCTCCCGGACCGATGACGCCGATGATCGGGATGTCGAACTTCTCCCGAGCCTGGTTGAGGGCCGCCGCGGTCGCCGTGTTGCAGGCGATCACGACCAGCTTCACATCCCGACGCTGGAGGTACTCGATGATGTCGAAGGCGAAACCCTTGACCTCCTCCTGGTAGCGCGGTCCGTAGGGGAAGTGCTTCAGGTCGCCGAGGTAGATCGTCGACTCGTTGGGAAGCCGGTCGTGAATCTCCCGGAGCACGGTCAGGCCCCCGACTCCCGAGTCGAAAACTCCAATCGGACGCTCGTCAGACATCCGGCCTAGCTTGAGCCTTTCGCCTCGCCGAGGAGCTCTAGGCCAGCGGGGTGAGCCGGTAACCCAGGCCGGGGACCGCCTCCAGCGCGACGCGCGCACTCTCGTTCGAGTGGAGCTTGCGGCGGAGCCGCTGCATGTGAGGGTCGACGGAGTGATAGTCGACATCGGCGAGGTAGCCCCAGACCTTCTCCAGCAGCTGGGCTCGGGTCAGCACCCGCCCTGCGTTGGCGGCCAGCAGGGCGAGGAGGTTGAACTCGGTCATCGTCAGCTGGACCTCTTCCTCCCCGATCCGAACCCGCCGGCTCTCGATGTCAACCTGGATTCCGCCGACCACCAACAGGCCCTCCCGGCGGCTGGCGGTGGGAGTGCCCTCCGAGCGGCGCAGGTGCGCGCGCAGGCGGGCGGTCAGCTCCCGGGCGTCGAAGGGCTTGGTGATGTAGTCGTCAGCACCGACTTCGAGGCCGACCACCATGTCGACCTTGGAGGAGCGGCCGGTCAGCATCAGGATCGGGCAGAGGACGCCCTGGCGACGGATCTCCCGGCAGACGTCGAGGCCGGAGATGTCCGGTAGGACCCAATCGAGCAGGATGATGTCGGGCTCGCGCGCGACGGCTGTCCGGATGCCAACCTGGCCGGCCGAGGCCTCGATGACCTCAAAACCCTCATGGCGGAGGATCTCGGTCACCACGATCCGGATGGCGGACTCGTCCTCGATCAGCAGAACGCGCTTGCGCGCTTGGGTGGCGGTCTGCGCCTCGGGCATGGAGAGAGGGTTCAGGACCGCCCCGGCGGCGCGAACCCGACGCTCCGCCGTTCCCTCTCGGTCTTCTTGGCCTTTCGGAAGAGGACCACGCGGCGGTCGCCGGCATCGATGACCTGGACGAAGTGCCAATCGTCGGCCGCGGCGGCGCTCAGGCGGGTGGCCAGGGTCTTGCCATCGGCCACCTCCTCGACGGTCAGCACCTCGGTGCGGTACTCGTAGTCGCGGTCGCCAGAGCTGTTGGAGCGGGCCGGGCTGGCCATGAGTGTCGCCGAGGCCGCGGGGCTGTCCTCGGGTTCGTACTCGGGGTCCTCGTCAGGCTCGATCACCGGAATTTCCTCCGGCTCGTACTCCGACCTCGGATCGGGCATTGAAGCGATTCTAGCGATCTCCCCACGACCGCTGTCCACCCGGCGCGCCCAGCTACAATCGATCCCCGACCTGGTTCCAACCAATCCAGGATTGTGGAGGGTTCATGAGCTTCAGCATCGAGCGTTATAAGGAAGAGTCGCGCAAGCTCGACACGACCGGGGTCGAATGGGACAAAATCCGCGACTACCCCCTCAGCAAGGGCGACCTCTTCTTCCTCCATTACGCGATGGACGTGGAGAACCATGTGCCCCTCTACCTGTCACACCTGCTGGTGACCCGCGCCTGCATGAACCCCGTGATCACCACCTTCCTCAGCCTCTGGGCCTACGAGGAGCTCTGGCATGGCGAGAACCTCTCGCGGTTCCTGGTCGAGTACGGGATCCCGCTCGAGAACGACAC
>DIZV01000030.1:4030-4824 GCA_002427995.1 Chloroflexi bacterium UBA6019 | reverse complement strand
TACCTCTCGATCGGTGCCTGCAACGAGCTGAGCACGGCGACGGCCTACGGCGCCCTGGCCCGCAATTGCCAGCACCCGGTGCTGCAGGACCTCCTGGGGCGGATCCAGAAGGACGAGCGGCGCCACTTCGCCTTCTACTACAACTCGGCCAAAGAGTGGATGACGGACAACCCCCGCGCCCAGAAGGTCGGCCGAATCGGCATGAATCTCTTCTGGCAGGTCGTCGGTCAGGGCCTGAAGAGCCAGGAGGAGGTCGATGCGGTCTCGCTCTACCTGTTCAACGACGAGGCCGGGTTGGCCGACGTGGAGATGATCGACGAGAAGATGGGCCGCCTGCCCGGCCTCGAGGGCATTCGACTGATGACCAAGGCGCGCGACGACGCGCGCCGGCGGAACTCTCAGGATCCCGAGTGGGGCTTCCGGCTGATCGAGAACGAGGCCTGGGCCAAGAAGTCTGAGGCCGGCGCCTCGGACCTCTATCGGGGCCAGCTGGTCGGCGCGAGCGGCCTCTCGATCGAGGAAGACTGAGGAGCCGTTCCGCTCTCGGTTAAGCCTGCCGGCGCCGGTCCTCTCGCTCGGTCCGGATTGCGCACTCGATGCTGCAGTAAGCCCAGTAGCCCCGCATCACGATGCCGGCCTCAAGGGCTGATCCGCACCCGGCGCAGAACTTCATCCCCGGCCGGCGATCGCCGGTGACGGTTGGCAAATCGTCCTGCCGGACCCGCGGCAGGCGGAGCGGGTTACCGCTCCAGTTCCACGGTTGCGACTCTTCCATGGCCACCCCCAAGAACCGA
>DIZV01000030.1:0-3813 GCA_002427995.1 Chloroflexi bacterium UBA6019 | reverse complement strand
CAAACTTGCTGTCAAGACTGTCAGGTCGCGGTGCCCCCGGCGGGAGTCGAACCCGCACCTGGACCGATTTTAAGTCGGCTGCCTCTGCCGGGTTGGGCTACGGGGGCAACCGAACTCTAACCAGCCGCCCGGGTCAGAGGAAGCTGCGAGAGGCCTCGTCGAGCCGCTCCACGGACTCCGGGGAGAGCCGCTTGTCGAGCGCCTGGACGCTCTCGCGCAACTGCTCCGGCCGGCTCGCCCCGACGATCGGGGCCGTGATCGCGCCCCGCGTCAGGATCCAGGCCAGGGCTGCCTGCCCCGGCGTCATCGACTCCTGCTTGGCCACCTCGACCACCGAGTCGACGACCTTGAACATCTCGTCCGACCAGTAGCGGCCCTGGTACATCCGGCCGTAGTCGCCCCAGCCGAAGCGGGACTCGGGCGGCGGCTCGGATGCCCGGCGGTACTTCCCGGTCAGCATCCCGGCGCCCAGCGGGTTGTAGGGCATGACGCCGATACCGAGCGCGGCGGCGAGTGGGAGCAGGTCGCGCTCTGCCTGCCGGAAGAGCAGGTTGTAGCGCGGTTGCAGCGCGGCGATCGGCGCCAGACGGCGCTCGGCGGCGATCGCATGGGCGAGGCCGAGTTGCCAGGCCGAATAGTTGGAGATGCCCACGTAGTGGATCTTGCCGTCCGCGCGAAGGCGATCGAAGGCCTCCAACGTCTCATCGAGGGGGGTCGTCGGGTCGAATTGGTGCGCATAGTAGATGTCGATGCGGTCGGTCTGGAGCCGCCGCAGTGACGACTCGCAGGCCTCGATCAGGTGCCGGCGCGAGGCGCCCCGGTCGTTCGCGCCGGGCCCCATCGGGCCGTTGAACTTGGTTGCCACCACGAATTGGTTGCGCCGGCCCTTGAGCCAGCGCCCGACGATCGTTTCGCTCGCCCCCGCCGTCTTGGGGTCGGGCGGCACCGGATAGACATCGGCGAGGTCGAGGAAGCTGATGCCGAGCTCCTCGGCGGCATCCAACACGGCGACCGAGGCCGCCTCGTCGCACTGCGCTCCAAAGACCATCGTCCCGAGGCAGATGCGGCTGACCCTGAGGCCGTGCCGGCCGAGCTTGACGCTCTCCATCTAACCCTCCTCCTTGCCGGCCGGCGAGTAGTCGTAGAAACCCTTACCGGTCTTCCGGCCGAGCTCGCCCCGATCGGCCTTGTCGCGCAGCACCCGGCTCGGCTCCGGCCCCTCGCCCTGGCGGTGCCGGTCATCGAGGACGCCGAGGAAGACGTCGATGCCGCTGAAGTCGAGGAGCTGGAAGGGTCCCATCGGCCAATTCAGGCCCTTGCGTACGGCGAGGTCGATGTCCTCGAAGCCGGCGTAGCCGCCCTCGTACAGGCGCAGGGCCTCCTCGATCGCTTCCACCAGGATCCGGTTGACGACGAAGCCGTGGATCTCTTTGCGGATGTGCACCGGGACGCGGCCGATCCCGCGTACGAACTCCATCGCCGTGGCGATCGTCTCGTCCGAGGTCTGCGGCCCCTGGACGACCTCGCAGAGCGGCATCACCGTCACCGGATGGAAGAAGTGGAGGTTGCAGCAGCGGTCGGGCCGGCCGGTGACCGCCGCGAGGCGGCTGATCACGATGCTGCTCGAGTTGCTGGCGAGGATCGCGGGGGCGGGCGCCGCCGCGTCGGCCCGCTCGAAGATCTCCTTCTTGACGGCGAAGTCCTCGTAAACGGCCTCGATCATGAGGTCGGCCGAGCGGGCGGCAGCGTCGAGATCGGTGCCGAGGCTGATCGCCTCCAGGGCCGACTCGCCGGCGGCCGCGCTGCAGCGTCCCTTCTCCACCGCCCGGGCGACCAGCTTGCGGTTCTGGTCCTGGGCTCGCTCCAGCTGCTCCTCCGAGGCGTCCACCAGGTAGACCTCGTGGGCGCCCCCGAGAGCGGTCTGGAGAGCGATCTGCGAGCCCATGGTTCCGGCGCCGACGACGAGGACGTTGCGCAGCTCAGCCATTCCGCCAATCAACATATGCGAACCGATGCGAGTGAGCATGGACCGGTTCCAGGACGCGGTCGAAGCGGCCGTCGCCTCCATCCCCGACGCGTTCGGGCCCTACCTGGAGAACACGCAGTTCGTAATCGAGCGCCGCTCGGGGCAGGGCCTGCTCGGCCTCTACGAGGGGTCGACGGCGCTCGAGGCGGGCGAGGGGCTGCCGGAGCGGGTGACGATCTTCAAAGAAGAGCACGAGGCCGAGGCGGACAGCTGGAAGGAGTTGGTCGAGGAGGTGCGGCGGACAATCCTCCACGAGGTCGGTCACCACTTCGGGATGGGGGAAGAGGATCTGCCCTTCTAGCGACCAAGGGACCAGTAGCCGCGCTCCCAGTGCAGGAGCGGTTCTCCGCCCCCCCTCCCCACCGCCGTCACCGTCGCGAGCACGATGTCGTGGTCGCCGGCCTCGCTGACCGATCGAACGGCGCACTCGAACCAGGCCACGGCATCCGCAACGATCGGCAGCCCGTTGGCGCCCAGTCGATGCGGCACCTCCCGCCAGGTCGGGTCAGCAGCCGGCGCCTGGCCGCTGAACCGGTCGGCGAGGAACGCGCTGCCCGCAGGCAGGACGCTGGCGGTGAAGGCTCCGTGCCCGATGACCGCGTCGCGGGAGGCCGCCAGCCGGTCGAGGCAGACCAGCACCAGCGACGGTTGGAGCGAGACCTGAGTGAAGCTGGTCGTCGTCACGCCGCGGAAGCCGTCCCGATCACGGGTCGCGACCAGGACCACCCCGGCGGGCAGGCGAGCCAGGGCATCCCGAAGCGTCGCCTCATCCACCGCGATCGAAGCCTAGCTCAGGGCGAACTCACAGCCGTCCTCAGACTGACTTCAGGTTGGCGCCCGAGGATGGGTCAGCAGCAGCTGCCATGGCCGCAAAACCCGTCCAAGGAGCATTCCCAATGAACAAGGTCCGACTCACGATCGCCGCCGCCGCCGTCGCCGGCTCCATGCTCGTCGGTGGCGTCATCGGGGCCACGGTCTCGGGCGCCGGGGCGATCCAACGCCGCCGCCGCCACTCCCAGCCCGACCCCGCCCGCGAGCGCCGCGCCCTTCAAGGGCAACGAGGAGCCAACCCACGAGAAGGGCGAGACGGCGGCTCGGGAAGCGGCCGAGGCCGCCGGCACCGCATTCCCGGGCGGGCCCCGCGCCGGCGGTCCCGGCGGGTCTCCCAACGAGGACCCGGCCCACGAGAAGGGGGAGAGCGCAGCCCGCGAAGCGGCCGAAGACGCCCGGCAGGGCACCCGCGCCGGCCGGTACGCCGAGCCCGGGGGCCTAGGGAGGGCGACTGGAGGCGACGCCGAGAATCGAACTCGGGATGGAGGTTTTGCAGACCTCTGCCTTGCCACTTGGCTACGTCGCCGCCCGGTCAGAGATTTTAGCCGCCGCCCCATAGGCGGCCGTGGCCACCGCTGGAGAGGTGGAGGGCTCGCTGTATATTCACTTCGCCGCCGCTCTCCGGAAATTGCCAGGAGGAAGCCCTTCGATGGGTGTGTCCCCGATCAAAATGCCCCAGCTGGGTGAGTCCGTCACCGAGGGCACCGTGGATCGGTGGCTCAAGAAGGAAGGCGACTTCGTAAAAAAGGACGAACCGCTGGTCGAGGTGGTCACCGATAAGGTCAACGCCGAGATCCCCTCCCCCTTCGAGGGCGTGCTGATCAAGATCTCGGTCGCCGAGGGCACCACCATCGCGATCGGGACCGAGATCGCCCAGATCGAGGTCGACGGTGCCGGCACCGCCGAGCCGGCCGCGGCCGGCTGCCGCCGCCGCAGCGCCCGCAGCGCCCGCAGCG
>DIZV01000114.1:8232-10057 GCA_002427995.1 Chloroflexi bacterium UBA6019 | reverse complement strand
TGCTCGACCTGGAGGCGGGTGTTCATCTCGAGGAAGTGGAACTCGTCGGCAGGCCCGAGGATGAACTCCACCGTGCCCGCGCCCACGTAGTTGATCGCGCGCGCGAGGCTGACCGCAGCCTCGCCCAGCCGCCGCCGGAGGGCATCGTCGACAGCGGGCGAGGGCGATTCCTCGATGACCTTCTGGTACCGACGCTGGATCGAGCATTCGCGCTCGTAAAGGTCGACCACCCTTCCGTGGCTGTCGCCGAAGACCTGCACTTCGACGTGTCGGGCGGACCGCAGGTAGGGCTCCACAAAGACGGTCCCGTCGCCGAAGGCCGACTGGGCCTCCCGGCTCGCCGCCTCCAGCGCCGGTCCCAGCTCACCGGCGGTTTCCACCAGGCGCATCCCGCGGCCACCACCCCCCGCCGAGGCCTTGACGAGAACCGGGTAGGTGATGTCGATCGCCTCCGTGCGGAGGCCGTCGTGGCCATCCAAAGTGATCGTGGGCAGGACAGGGATGCCCGCCACCTTCGCGGTTCGCTTGGCCTCCAGCTTGGAGCCCATGGCGGCGATGGCGTCGGGTGAAGGGCCTACGAAGATCAGCCCGGAGTCGAGGCAGAGCCGGGCGAATGCGGCGTCTTCGGCGAGGAAGCCGTAGCCGGGGTGGACGGCGTCCGCCCCCGCGCGCAGCGCCGCCCCGACCAGGACCTCCCGCCGCAGATAGGACTCGGCCGCGCTGGCGCCCCCGATCGGCACCGCCTCGTCCGCCTCTCTGGTAAAGACCGCTTCCCGGTCGGGCTCGGAGTAGACCGCCACCGTGGCGATCCCGAGGCGCCTGCAGGTTCGGATGATCCGGCGTGCGACCTCGCCGCGGTTGGCGATCAGCAGCTTGCGGATGGCCCTGGCCCCGCTCACATTCGGAAGACCCCGAACCTGTCGGCGCCGAGCACCGCCGCGCTGTGGCAGGCGGAAAGGCAGATGCCGAGCACGGTCCGGGTGTCGCGGGGGTCGATGATCCCGTCGTCATAGAGCAGGCCGGTGTTGAAGACGGCGAGCGACTCCCGCTCGATCTGCTCCTCGACCGCCCCTCGCATGGCGGCGTCCTTCCCCTCGTCCAGCGCCCGCCCGCCGGCCTCCGCGCCCTGCCGGTTGACTATGGAGAGCACGCCGGCGAGCTGCTGGGGTCCCATCACGGCAACTCTGCTGTTGGGCCATGCGAAGAGGAAGCGCGGGTTGTAGGCGCGGCCGGACATGCCGTAGTTGCCGGCGCCGTAGCTGGAGCCGATCATGACGGTCAGGTGGGGCACGCCGCTGTTGGCGACGGCGTTGATCATCTTGGCCCCGTCCTTGATGATTCCGCGCTGCTCGTAGGCCGTGCCGACCATGTAGCCGGTCGTGTTCTGCAGGAAGACCAGGGGCGTGTCGATCTGGTTGGCGAGCTGGATGAACTGGGCGGCCTTCTCGGCCTCCTCTGAGAAGAGCACCCCGACGTCATTGGCCAGGATGCCCACCGGGAAACCGTGGATCGAGGCCCAGCCGGTGACCAGGTTGGTGCCGTAATCGGCCTTGAACTCGTCGAGCCGGCTGCCGTCCACGACCCGGGCGATGACCTCCCGAACCGGGAAGGGAACCCTGACGTCAGCGCTTGCGATTCCCCGCAGCTCGCCCGGGTCGGCCAGTGGCGGATCCGCGGGCTCGCTCGGGCCCGGGCCGAGCTTGCGCCAGTTGAGGCGCCGCACGATCTGGCGGCCGAGCCTGACGCAGTCGGCGTCGTCTGCGGCCAGGTAATCGGACACGCCGGAGATGCGGGAGTGCATCTCCGCGCCGCCGAGCTCCTCGTC
>DIZV01000114.1:7674-8079 GCA_002427995.1 Chloroflexi bacterium UBA6019 | reverse complement strand
CTCGCCGGTGGCCATCTTCACCAGCGGCGGCCCCCCCAGGAAGACCTTCGCCTGCTCTTTGACCATCACCACGTAGTCGCAGAGGCCGGGCACGTAGGCCCCCCCCGCGGTGGCGTTGCCGAAGACGAGCGCGACGGTCGGGATGCCGAGCCTCGAGAGCTGGGTGAGGTTGCGGAAGAGGGCGCCGGCGGGGACGAAGATCTCCGACTGGCGGGGCAGGTCGGCGCCACCGGACTCGGTGAGGTTAATCAGCGGCAGGCGGTTCTGACGGGCGATGTCCATCGCCCGGAGCACCTTCTTCAGCCCGTACGGGTTGGTGGCGCCGCCGCGGACGGTGGGGTCGTGCGCGATGATCACGCACTCGACGCCCTCCACCGGTCCGACCCCGGTGACCACGCTTGCGCC
>DIZV01000114.1:7243-7431 GCA_002427995.1 Chloroflexi bacterium UBA6019 | reverse complement strand
CGGCCGCGCTCGCGGTGACGCTGGACGTACCTCTCGCCGCCACCCAGCCGGGCCAGCTCCAGCTGCCGCCCGATCTCCTCCAGCTGCTCGAGCATGAAGGCCCGGTTGGCCAGGTAAGCCGGCGATGCCGGGTCGACCTCGGATTTCAGAACGGGCATCTCTCTGTCTATAATTTAAAGTAACTCGCC
>DIZV01000114.1:6574-6958 GCA_002427995.1 Chloroflexi bacterium UBA6019 | reverse complement strand
GACGTTCGAACTCGAGATCGACGAGTGGTCGGCACGGAGCTTCCTTCATCTCGCTGGGGAGCCCGAGGACTCGGATCCGATGCCGGACTGCTTCGCGCAGCTGGCGGCGGCCGCTCTGATCCAGCAGGTGGACTGGGAAGCCGACCTGATGGTCGACCTGCATGGCGGCGAGAGCGTCGTCTACGGCGAGCAGGCCCTGGTGCTGCACCGCCCCCTGAGGCGTGGCGAGCGCCTCCTTGTGGAGGCCGAGATCACCGCGGTCGAGGAACGGGGCCGCGAGCGCCGCTTTGACGCGGTGACCTTCGGCTTCACCGCATCCGGCCGGGCGGGGGCCGCGCTCTCGGGCTCGATCACTCTCCTCTGCCTGCCGGCGGGATGACCGCG
>DIZV01000114.1:5296-6437 GCA_002427995.1 Chloroflexi bacterium UBA6019 | reverse complement strand
CTCTCGGGCTCGATCACCCTCCTCTGCCTGCCGGCGGGGTGACCGCGCTCTTTGTCGGCCCGACGCTGCCGCCCCGCGAGGCGCCGGCCAGCGACCGTCTTGACTACACCCGGATGGCGCTGTTGCTGCGCGACCCCAATCCCATCCACCTGGATCGGGTCTACGCGCGCGAGCGCGGCTTTCGAGATGCGGTCCAGCAGGGACCGATCCAGGCGGCGAGGGCGATGCAGGCCCTGGCCGGGTGGCTGGACCGGGATTGGCGGGTCAGGCGCGTCAGCCTGCGCTTTGTCTCGAATGTTTTTCCCGGTGACGTCCTCACCACCTCCGGCCGGGTCGTCTCCTCCTCAGACGACGAGGTGGAGATTGAATTCGAGCAGGTCAATCAGGCGGGGACGGCGACGATCCGCGGCCGGGCGACGGTCGGCCCTTGAGTCCGCTTCCACCCGGGGTCGCGGTGATCGCCCCCAGCGCCATCTCGACCACTTGGTCGGCCAGCGCGTCGGGCTTCACCCGACCGTCCGGGTCGTACCAGTGGTAGATCCAGTTGCACATCCCGAGCAGCGTCTCGACCACGACCTTGGAGTTGAGATCGGGACGGATGCTGCCGTCTCCTTGCCCCGCCCGGACCAAGGCCTCCAGGGAGTGGTCATATGCCCGCTTCCTGGCCGCTATCCGGCGCGCCGGGCCCTCGGGGACAGACGCCTCGTCCTGGAAGAAGACGGCGATCGTGTCCAGATTGTGCGCAACCACCAGCAGGTGGTTGCGCAGCGCCGCGGCAAGTTTCTGTGCCGGCGGAAGAGCGCTCTCGTCGATCTGATGGAAGCGCTCGAGCATCAGCTCCATGGCCTCCTCGTGGATTTCGCAGAGAAGCGCCTCCTTGCTCGGCACCCAGTGGTAAAGGGCTGCGCGGGTTACCCCCAGCTCGGACGCGACCCGCTCCAGGCTTGTCGCCCGGTAGCCCTCCTCACGGAAGAGGTGGCTGGCGGCCTCCATCAGCGCTCGGCGGTTGATCTTGCGCCGCCGGCGTCTCGGCTCCACGGGTCGGATCGCCATCCGGTCGAGGGTACCTCCTGCGGGACCCGCTTGACCGCAGGTGAATCTAGCGGTTAACTAACGCGAGGGTAAGTTTGGACGGGTGGCC
>DIZV01000114.1:506-5188 GCA_002427995.1 Chloroflexi bacterium UBA6019 | reverse complement strand
CGGATTGCGGCTGACTTCGGACACTCCTACTACGTTGCCAAGGCTCGCTGTGGGCAGAAGACCGATGAGCTCTGGGCGGCGGTCGCCGAGGCTGGCTTCGCCGGCGTCAACGTCCCCGCCGAATATGACGGCGGAGGCTTGGGCATCAGCGAGTTGGCGATCGTCTGCGAGGAGCTCGCTGCCGGCGGCTGCCCGCTGCTCCTGCTGATCGTGTCGCCCGCCATCTGCGGCTCGATCATCGCTCGCTACGGGACGGACGAGCAGAAGCGGCGCTGGCTGCCTGGGATCGGGAGTGGACGCCAGAAGATGGCTTTCGCCATCACCGAGCCGGACGCGGGCTCGAACAGCCATCGCATCTCGACGGTGGCGACCCGTGAGGGCGACGTCTACCGCCTGCGCGGCACCAAGCACTACATCTCCGGAGTCGATGAGGCGGAGGCGGTGCTGGTGGTGGCTCGCACGGGAACCGATGAGTCCGGTCGTGGCCGGCTCTCGCTGCTCGTCGTCGACAGCGACGCGCCGGGTCTGCGCCGAGAGACCATTCCGGTCGAGATGACGGCGCCTGAAAAGCAGTTCACGCTTTTCTTCGATGATGTCGAGGTCCCGGCCGGGAAGCTGATCGGCACCGAGGGAGACGGGCTCCGCCAGGTCTTCTGCGGCCTCAACCCGGAACGGATCACGGGCGCCGCAGCCTGCAACGGGATCGGCCTCTACGCCCTCGAAAAGGCTTCGCGGTACGCCTGCGAGCGCCGTGTCTGGGACCGGCCGATCGGCGCTCACCAGGGGCTCGCGCACCCGCTCGCTAAGGCCAAGATCGAGCTGGAGCTGGCGCGACTGATGACGCACAAGGCGTGCTGGCTCTATGACCAGGGTCTGGACGCGGGCGAGGCGGCCAACATGGCCAAGTACGCGGCCGCCGAGGCGGGGCTGGGCGCGCTCGACCAGGCCATCCAGACGCACGGCGGGAACGGGCTGGCCAGCGAGTACGGGCTGGCCGACCTCTGGGGGATGATGCGGCTGCTGAGGATCGCACCGGTGAGCCGGGAGATGATCCTGAACCACGTCGCCCAGCACTCCCTCGGCCTGCCCCGCTCCTACTGAAGTGGGGAGAATTCCTGTAAGGCTGGGTCTCGGCGAAGGCTGAGCGGAGGTGAAGATGACGGCGACCGCGACCGGACGCAACCTGATCCAGAGGGTGAACATGGGCGACACGCTCACGCGCTCGGCCTGGCGCGATCCCTCGAAGGAAGCCGTCGTCGACGGCCAGCTCAGGGTCACCTACGGCGAGCTGAACCAGCGGGTGAACCGGTTTGCTAACGCCCTTGCCGCCCGCGGCCACCGGCGGGGCGACGCGCTGGCCCTGATGTCGGGCAACAGCCTCGAGTTCCTGGTCACCTACTACGCCTGTGCCAAGCTCGGAATCGTCTGCGTGCCGATCAACCTTTCCTGGAGAAGCGAGGAGATCGCCTACGTGCTCGGCCACGCCCAGGCGAAGGGCGTGGTAGTCGAATCGCAGCTGGTGGCGCCGTTGCTGACCGCTCTCGAAGACGCCTCGGCGGTCCGCGAGGTGATCGTTGCCCCAGGCACGGGAGAGAGGAGGCAGGCGCCTACTGACGGCCGGGCCTGGATTCCCTTCGAGGAGCTCTCCGCTCAGGGTTCCGACGCGGAGCCCGATGCCTTCGTCGAGGACCGGGATCCCATCACTTACCTGTACACGAGCGGAACCACCTCGGCCCCCAAGGGTGTGGCCAGCAGCCATCTTGCGGTCTTCGTTGAGTCCCACAGCGCGGTGATTGACATCGGGCTTTCGCGCTCCGACCGGATGCTCTGCATGATGCCGCTCTTCCACACCGCGCAGCTCAACGCCTTCTCGACCCCGGTGCTGTTGGTGGGAGGGACCCTGGTGCTCCTCCGTGCCTTCGACCCCGGCCTTCTGCTGGCGCTGGTCGAAGCCGAGCGCCTGACCCACATCTTTGGGCTTCCGATGATGTACCGGGCGATGCTCGACCATCCTCAAAGCGGGAAGCACGACCTCTCGTCGCTGCGCCTGGCCGTTTATGCCATGGCACCGATGCCGGACGCTGATCTGCGCCGGGGAATGGAGGTCTTCGGCTGTGACTTTGCGCTGGGATTCGGCCAGACCGAGATGGCGCCCATCACGACCGTTTTCCGCCCCGAACACCAGCTCTCCCACACCGGGTCGGTGGGCACGCCCTCGATCAACGTCCAGGTCGGGATCATGGACGAGGATGGCAGACTACTGCCGGCCGGCCGGAGCGGTGAGATCGTCTACCGGGGACCTCACACCATGGAGGGCTACCTGCGCAACCCCCAGGCGACCGAGGATGCCTTCGCTCACGGCTGGTTCCACTCAGGTGACGTGGGCCACTTCGACGCGGACGGGATCCTCTGGTTCGAGGATCGGAGGAAGGACGTGATCAAGACGGGCGGCGAGAACGTGGCCTCAATCGAGGTCGAGCGTGCCCTGTACGCGGCCGAGCCGCGACTCCAGGAGGTGGTGGTCGTGGGGCTGCCCCACCCGCGCTGGAGCGAGGCCGTGACCGCGATCGCCATCGCCCGGCCCGGCGAGGCTCTGAGCGAGGAGGAGGTGCTGGCCAAGGCTCGTGATCGGCTGGCCGGCTTCAAGGCGCCCAAGGCGCTGATCCTGGTCGACGAGTTTCCACGCACCTCCACCGGCAAGGTGCAGAAGAATGTCCTGCGCGAGGCGTATCGGGACTTCTTCAAGCAGGACGTCGGTGCGGATAAGGCCGGCCTTGGCGCAAGCAGCAAGGCTGAGCCTGGTGCCCGGCCGGCCTGAGAGGAGGGCTGGACTCAATGTCTGGGTTCGCCGAGCTGCCGCTGGCGCTCGGCAGTTGGCTGGAGCGGCGCGCCCGCCTGACCCCCCAGCGGCGCGCGCTGACCTTCGAGGGCCAGGCGTGGTCGTACCGGGACCTGTTGGAGCAGGTGGATCGTCTCGCCGCCGCCTTCCGTTCAGGGGGCGTGAACCACGGTGACCGGGTCGCCTTCCTGGGCCTCAACCATCCAGCCTTCCTGCTCTCGCTCTTCGCCTCTGCGCGGCTGGGAGCGGTATTCGTCCCGCTCAACTTCCGCCTGACGGGGCCGGAGCTGGCCTACATCGTCAACGACGCCGGGGTCCACACGCTGGTGGCGGATGGCCAGCTGCAGCCGCTGGCCGAGAAGATCCGGGGCGAGGTCCCGGTCCACCGCTTCGTCGCGGCCGAGCCGGGCGCCGACGGATGGGAGGGCCTCGGCGAGCTGCTCGCAGGCGTCCCGCTCGCCATGCCCGAGCCGGTGACTCCGGACGAGGTCGCCCTGATCATGTACACCTCGGGCACGACCGGCCGCCCGAAGGGGGCCATGCTCACCCACGGCAATCTCTTCTGGAACAACGTCAACGCCCTTCACGCGATGGACATCGTCGCGGACGACGTCACCCTTGTCTGTGCCCCACTCTTCCACATCGGCGGACTCAACGTGACCACGCTCCTGACCTGGCAGAAGGGTGGCGAAGTGGTCCTGATTCGCTCCTTCGACCCCGGCAAGGTGCTGGAGCTGATCGCCCGGCACCGGATCACGACAATGTTCGCCGTCCCGGCGATGCTGCTCTTCATGAGCCAGCACCCTGACTTCGCGACCGCGGATCTCGCCAGCGTCCGGCTGCTCATCTGCGGCGGGGCACCAGTTCCCGAACCGCTGATCAAGCTCTACGGCGCTCGCGGGATCACCTTCGTGCAGGGTTACGGCCTGACCGAGACGGCGCCCTTCGCGCTGCTGCTGCCGGCTGACCAGACGCTGGCCAAGGTCGGCTCGGCGGGCATCCCTCCGCTCCTCAGCGAGGTCAGGCTGGTGGACCCCGAGGGCAGGGTCGTGACCGAGCCGATGGAGCGCGGTGAGATATGCGTCCGCGGTCCCAACGTGATGAAGGGGTACTGGAACCGGCCGGAGGCCACCGCGGAGGCGATCGACGCGGAGGGCTGGTTTCACAGCGGCGACGTCGGCTGCTTCGACGCTGAGGGCTACTTCACCATCCTCGACCGCGTCAAGGACATGATCATCACGGGCGGGGAGAACGTCTATCCGGCCGAGGTGGAGACGGTCCTCTACGATCACCCGGGCATCGCGGAGGTGGCTGTGATCGGCCTTCCTGACGAGCGCTGGGGCGAGGCGGTGGTCGCGGTTGCCGTTCCCAAGGAGGGCCAGAGCCTCAGCCTGGATGAGCTGTGCAACTTCGCCGGCGAACGGCTGGCCCGCTTCAAGCTCCCAAGCCGTCTCGAGCTGGTGGAGGTGCTGCCCCGCAACCCCGCCGGCAAGGTGCTGAAGTACGAGCTGCGCCAGCGCTTCGGCCGGGGCGAGTGAGCGGTCGGCTCAGCTCGGCGGCGGGGGGCTCATCCGCCGGCGCCGAGCGCCCTCAGCGCCCATCGGACGAGCAGCCGCCGGGCCTCGGCCGGCGGTGTCTGCGCCAGGGCCCAGCCCTTGAGGGCCACCACGTGGGCCCGCATGACCAGGTCGGTCGCGAAGAGACGAGGGTCCTCGCAGACAAAGGCTCCGGCCCGAACTCCTTCTTCGACCAGGCCTCGAAAGGTGTCCGCGACCGCCGACTCCAACTCCACGAAATACCGCTGCGCGGCGGGCGATAGGTGAAGGGGGGCAATAGTCGGTCC
>DIZV01000114.1:0-439 GCA_002427995.1 Chloroflexi bacterium UBA6019 | reverse complement strand
ACCGCTGCGCGGCGGGCGATAGGGCTCCGTACTCGCGGTACATGAGGAGAACCTGCCGGCGGTGGGCCTGGATGTTCTCGCAGTACTTGTCGTAGGCGGTTCTCAGGCGGTCGACGGGCTCACCGCGTAGGTCGGCGGCCAGCGACTCCGGTCCGATCCGCCGGAAGATCTCGGCGCAGACCAGGAAAAGGATGTCCTCCTTGGAGGAGACGTACCGGTAGATGGCGCCCACGCTCCATCCGCATCGCTCGGCGATCTCGTTCACGCCGGCGCGCCCGTAGCCCCGCTCGGCGAAGACCTCTGTCGCCGCCTCGACCAGCTGGCGGCGCCGCTCTTCGAGGAGCTCCAGGTCCTTCAGGTTGCCGGTGACGGTAGGAGGTCCGGTGAGCGGATGGTGACTCATGTTGACCTGACCAGTCTAAGCCGCTATGGTGAGTGA
>DIZV01000005.1 GCA_002427995.1 Chloroflexi bacterium UBA6019 | reverse complement strand
GCGGCAGCGGGGGAGGTGCGGGGGGCGGATCGACGGCGGGGTCGATCCGGTTGCTTCTCTCCGTCAGATCGGCGTCAGCGCGCAAGGTTAGGCCCAACTTAGCGCTTCCAGCAGCGTGACTGGTACGCAAACTCCCCTCGCTCGTACGCACACTCCCGTCGGCGGATTGTCGGCGGTCCTTCAGACATCCTTACCACTTGGGTCAGGGTTACCGCCAGTTGCGGTGACACCTTCCGGTCGCGACACGACGACTGGCCACCGGCTTCCAAGCCGGGTCTTGAGAGCCGGTCGAGACCAGGAGGGACCCGCATCGTGACTTCGTTCATCAAAGGAATCACCGCGCTCGTCGCGATCATCACAGTCAACCTGGGTGGCGCGCACGTCGCCCTCACCGTCAAGCCCATCCATCGACTCGCGCCGGCGGCCGCCGCCCAGCCGGCGACGCCGACCTTCGACCCCGTCGGCACCGACGCCTACACCTGGTCGCACGGCCACAGCAACCGGCCAACCGTCTTCCCGACACCTGCCGACATCGCCCCGGTCGCGGTCCCCGGCACCGAGTCTCCGGCCGCAAGCCAGCCGCTGGCCCAGCTCCCGATTGCCGCCCCTCGTCCGGTCGCGCCGCCGCCCGCACCTAAGCCCGCTCCGCCGGCCATCGTGGTCGGCTCGACCCAGCAGGCACTGATCAACTCGGACCGCGCCAACGCCGGGCTCGGTCCCCTGAACTGGAATTCCTGCCTCGCCGGGATCGCCTACCAGAACGCGCTCCGGATGGCCAACCAGGGGTATATCTCGCACACCAACGGTCCGAGCCTCGACCTCGGCTGCGGCCTCGGCAATCAGGCCGGTGAGAACGTCGGCTACTGGTCGGCCGGGATCAACGACTACCAACTGAACACGATGTTCATGAACAGCCCCGACCACCGCGCCAACATCATGGGGCCCTACCACTACGTCGGCACCGCCTGGGTCGTCGCCAAAAACGGCTACGCCTATATCGCGGTGGAGTTCAGCTAGCCAAAAAGCCGAATCGGGACTCGAAAGAGCGAGGCGGGCCCTTCCCGCCTCGCTCTTTTCTTTTGATTCTCGCCGAGCCTTGTTTGGGGTCGCCCCGTAGGATGGGTATAGGTAGAGGCAGAGATGGTCAAACGGATCGGAACCGACTGGGGTCTCAACGTCCGGATGGTCCTGACGATGTTCCTCCTCGCCTGCGTCTACCTCGCCTTCATGGGCGCCCTCTGGTACTTCGGGATCAACTTCGGCCTCATCGTGGTGGTCGCCGCGATCATGCTGATCGCCCAGTACTACTTCTCGGACAAACTGATCCTGCTCTCGCTCGGAGCCCAGGAGGTGACCGAGCAGCAGGCGCCGCAGCTTCACGACATGGTGGGAAGGCTGGCTGCCATGACCGGCCTCCCCAAGCCGAAGGTCGCGATCATCGACTCCCCCGTGCCGAACGCGATGGCGACCGGCCGCAACCCCTCCCACTCGGTGGTGGCGGTGACGAGCGGGATCCTCCAGATGCTCGACCCGGAGGAGATGGAGGCAGTCCTGGCCCATGAGCTGAGCCACGTCATCCACCGCGACATGCGCGTGATGGCGATGGCGAGCTTTTTCGCCACGGTCGCTTCCTTCATCGTTCAGTCGGGCCTCTGGGGAGGCATGTACGGGGGCTACGGAAACAGCCGCGACGACCGCGACCGGGGTGGGTCCTTCGTCGTCATCTTCCTGATCTCGATCGTGGTCTGGGCGATCAGCTTTGTGCTCATCCGCACTCTCAGCCGCTACCGCGAGTACTCGGCGGACCGCGGCTCGGCGGTGATCACCGGCCAGCCCTCGAAGCTCGCCTCGGCCCTGGTCAAGATCAGCGGCCGGATGCAGCGAATCCCCGACCAAGACCTCCGGCAGGTCGAGGCCGGCAACACTCTCATGATCTTCCCGGCGGTCAGCCGGGGGTCCATCTCCGAGCTCTTCTCAACCCACCCTTCGCTCGAGCACCGGATCGCAAAGCTGCAGGAGATGGAGGCCGCTCTCGCCCGCTAGTGCAGCCGATCAGGTTCTCGGGCTAGCGGTGGGTTTCCTCGACAGCCTCCTCGGCCGCACTCCGCTGCCCAAGTCGAACGAGGACAAGCTCTTCGCGATGAGCACTGCCGTGATCGGCCTCGAAGCCTCCGCCGGCATCCGGCCCGCCGGCCGCGCCGGGATCGTCTTCAAACGGCTTCCGCCGGGGCGCTTCGACCAGCTCAAAAAGGACATGGTCGACCTCCTGCGGCTGCAGGGAGAGGGTGACGGCCTGGCCATGGAGGACCGAACCGATGACCTTGGTTTCGACTGGCTGATCATGTCCGGCGCCGATTTCCAGGACGCCATCGCGGCGATCCATAGCGCTGCGACCTCGCTGCTCGAGGAGGGGCTCGGCGACCTGCTCCTCGCCGTCGCGTTCCGCTTCGAGCGGGAGGGGCGCGCGGAGTACCTCATCTACAGCTACAAGACCGGGAGCTACTACCCGTTCGTGCCGACCGGGAACCACCAGCGGGACAACGCCGAGGAGCTGCGGCTCTCTGCTCTCGGCCGGGCCGAGCTGCCGATGGAGGGCAGCCTGGAGAGGTGGTACGCGCTCTGGGGCATTCCCGTCTGATCGGTACGTCACCGTACATTGACGCAATATGCCGCATTGTGTCATAATGGCTCCAGAGCTAAAACGTATTCAGAACCTGGGGGTTGTAAGCAATGGCAGTTGAAATCAAGGAGGCCACCGGCAGCGTGGTCGAAAATGCGATCGAGAACGTCGTGATGGGCGTCGACCTCGTCAGCGGGACGGCCGCCACCGTCGCCGAGAACATCACCCGTGCCGCCACCCATCCCGCCCGCGAAGCCCACAAGGTCGAGCGTCGCGGCGCCGCCGTCAACAAGCGGCTGGGCAAGGACATGGCCGGCCTGATGGAGAACACCACCGAGGCGATCGACGCGGTGCTGCCGGAGAAGGTCGCCCTGCTGGGTATCCGCATGGTCAAGGACCGGGCACGCCGCAAGGACCTGATCGGCGACGTCGCCTATCGCACACTGGAATTCGTCAATGACGGCCTCGAGGCCGTGCTGGTCACGCTCAACCGGCTCGAGCGGGCGACGCAGCCCCCGACGCGGCCCGGAACGACCCACACTCGCCCGGCTCGCCCCGTCCGCAAAGTCACCGGCGCCGCCCGGCGATCCGCCGGCCGGGCGGCCGCCACGACTGCGAAGACTGTCCGCTCGACCGCGCGGCGGGGTGGCGCTCGCGCCCGTCGGACCGAGAAGAAGAACTCATAACCGGACACCGGAAAGGGCCGTGCCGAGAGGTACGGCCCTTTCTTTTGTCTAGCCTGTCGGCGTGGGACCGCTTTTCCTGGGCTTCCTGGCCATCTCCCTCCTTCTGGCTGTGACGCCGGGGCCGGACATGGCGCTGGTGACGAGGAACGCGCTCGCCCACGGTCCCCGGGGCGTTCT
The DNA here is from genome assembly GCA_002427995.1 of Chloroflexi bacterium UBA6019. Taxonomy (GTDB): domain Bacteria; phylum Chloroflexota; class Dormibacteria; order Dormibacterales; family Dormibacteraceae; genus UBA6019. Next base: position 190 of record DIZV01000005.1, on the reverse strand, counting down.
GCTGACAACGACCGGGATCGCTTGCGCCCTCGGCCTCTGGGTGACGGCCACTGCCATCGGCGTTGCTGCGCTCCTGAATGCGTCGTCGACGCTGTTCAACCTGTTGAAGGTGGTGGGCGGGACCTACCTCGCCTACCTGGGGATCCGCGCCTGGCTGGCCAGCCGGGAGCTGCCCGGCGACCTGCTCGCC
>DIZV01000024.1:26716-27200 GCA_002427995.1 Chloroflexi bacterium UBA6019 | reverse complement strand
ACGGCGCCCTGGGCGGCGACACCCTCGCCTCCATCGGCCGCTGGGGCGGGCTTGCGGTCGGCGTCCTCGGCCTTCTCGTGCTGATCGGTTTCATCGGGGCGGTCGCCCTCGGCGCGGCCAGCCCGCCGAGGGTCGGAGGCTAGCGGCCCGGGGCCGGGAACTGACACACCCCGCGGGTTAGACTTCACCGGGTCCGGGCTCTCGCTGTGCCCTGGCCGCGTGACCGCGCGCCCCACGGAGGCGTTTACAAAGGGTGTCCAAGACTTCAAACCTAGAATGAGCCGCGCATGGCCCGGCTGAAAGCCAGACGTTCCCGCTATCGATTCACTCATCGGCTGGCCGGTTCCGCTCCCGCGGCGATCGTCGCCGTGCTGCTCCTGCTGACGATCGGTGGCGCCACCCTCCTAGCCTCGCGCGCGATCGGGTTCCTGAACCACGTCACCGGAGGCGGTGTGACGATCTCCAGCATCACCCAGGCGGCCGG
>DIZV01000024.1:25600-26510 GCA_002427995.1 Chloroflexi bacterium UBA6019 | reverse complement strand
TGGTGCTCGGCTACGGCGGCGCGGAGAACGACGCCCCCTACCTGACGGACACGATCATGGCGCTCCGGATCGACCCCGCCAGCGGACGGGTCGCCATGATCTCGATCCCCCGGGACCTCTACATCAGCATCGACGCCTGGCCTGCCTCCGAAGGGATCACGGATCGCGAAAAGATCAACGCTGCCTTCGAGTACGGGACGGACGAGTCGCACCTGATCGAAAACAGCCTGAAGAAGCCGGACTACCGCGGCCGCGACGGCGGCGGCAGGCTGGCCGAGGACACGGTCGGGAAGGTGACCGGCCTCCACTTCGACCGCTACGTCGCGGTCGACTTCAAGGCCTTCCGGCAGGTCGTCGATGCGATCGGCGGCGTCGATGTCTGCCTCGACACGCCTCTCGACGACTACCACTACCCAAACTACAGCGACGGCTACATCCGCGGCGGCATCCACTTCCGGGCTGGCTGCCAGCACGTCAACGGCGAGCAGGCCCTGGAGCTGTCCCGCAGCCGGGACGCCGTCGAGCTCGCGCAGGCGAGTGACTTCGGCCGCGCCCGCCGGCAGCAGCAGATCATCAACGCGGTCAAGAAGCAGGCGCTGACCGTCAACGGACTGAGCAAGGGGCTGCAGCTGATGTCCGCGCTCAACGACAACTTCCGGACCGACCTGACCGTGGACGACATCTCCGCGATCTACAGCTGGAGCCGGACTGTCGATGACTCCGCCACGCTGCACTACGCGCTGACCAACACCAACCTGCTGACGACCGGCGGCTGCGGTCCCGGGAGCGCGGGTTACATCCTCTGCCCCAACGACCCCAGCTACCAGGTCATCCACGACTGGGTCGCCCAGAGCTTCCCGCCGCAGCCGGTGCTGGCCGCCCACGCGCCGGTCCAGGTCGCCTGGGGAGG
>DIZV01000024.1:19752-25446 GCA_002427995.1 Chloroflexi bacterium UBA6019 | reverse complement strand
GGCGTCACCGACCTGCTCAAGCCCTATGGATTCCAGGTTGCGGCGCCGGTCCGGACGCGTCAGTCGAGCCCGACGACGGTGATCTACGACTTCTCCGGAGGACAGTACCCGGACACCTCGGCGTGGCTGGCCCGGTTCTTCAACGCGAGCGTCGTCACCCCGACGCCGGCGACTCCCGCCCCGACCTTCATCCCTGCCAACCAGGGCTTCGTCGTCTACCTGGGCCACGATTACGGGGTTCGCTGGTACAACCTTGCCCACGGCTGACGGCCACCTCGCCCGCGTCCTGGCGGACTTCCGGGCGGGAAAGGTCCGTGGCCTCGCCCGAGCCATCACCCTCGTCGAGCGCCGTGACCCGCTGACTCGCCAGCTCTTCGAGGCCCTCGGCCCACCCGCGAAGTCACCCCTCGTGATCGGGCTGACCGGGTCCCCCGGTACCGGAAAGTCGACGCTGGGGGACGCGATCGTCGCCCTCAGCCGGAAGGCCGGCCTTTCGGTCGCCGTGCTCGCCGTCGACCCCAATTCACCCTTCACTGGCGGCGCCGTCTTCGGCGACCGGATCCGGATGCAGCGCCATGCGCTGGACCCCGGCGTCTACATCCGGAGCATGGGCGCCCGGGGGCACCTCGGCGGCCTCTCCGTCGCCAGCCGCGAGGCGGTCCGGCTGCTGGCCGCCTACGGCTTCGACCTGATCATCCTGGAGACGGTCGGCGTCGGCCAGTCAGAGCTCGAGGTTGCGGGGATCGCCGACACGACGGTGGTGGTCATGGCCCCCGGTCTTGGCGACGGCGTGCAGATGATCAAGGCCGGGATCATGGAGATCGCCGACATCTTTGTCGTCAACAAGGCCGACCTGCCCGGCTACGAGCGCACGATGCAGGAAATCCGCTCGATGCAGAACATGGGGCCCAAGCTGGCCTGGAAACCGCCGATCGTGGCGACCGTCGCGGCCCGCGGCGAAGGCGTCGCGGAGCTCAAGCAGGCCGTCGAGCGGCACCAGGCCCACCTCGCCGCGAGTGGGGAGGGAAAGGAGCGCCGGCGGCGCCGCCTGGAGGAAGAGGCGGCCGACCTGGTGGCCGAGTGGTCGCGGGTCGCCGCTCGCAAGCTCGTCCAGGAAGACCCGAAGCTGCGCCGCCGGCTCGAGAATGAGCAGGCGCCGTATGGCGTCGCCGAGGCTATCCTCAAGGAACAGGGCGCCCGGCTGGTGCCGGGCGTGAGCTCAAAAGAGAAGCCGAAATGAAGGTCAGGTACAAAGCCGGGTCGAAGGCGGAATGGCAGGAAGCCTTCGCGACCAGCGCCAAGCGTGACGACGGCATCGAGACGTCCACCATCTCGGGCATCCCGGTCAAGCCGCTCTACACCTCCGAAGACCTCGACGACGGCGAGGAGGAGCTCCCGGGCGAGTTCCCCTATACCCGCGGCGTCCACCCGACCGGCTATCGCGGCCGGCTCTGGACGATGCGTCAGTTCAGCGGCTTCTCGACCGCGGTCGAGACCAATCGTCGCTACCACTACCTGCTGAAGAACGGGCAGACCGGGCTCTCGGTCGCCTTCGACATGCCGACCCTGATGGGCCAGGACTCGGACGCGCCGACCTCGCGCGGCGAGGTCGGCCACTGCGGCGTCGCGGTCGACTCGCTGGCCGACATGGAGACGCTCTTCGAGGGCATCCCGGTCGGGGAGATCACGACCTCGATGACGATCAACTCGCCGGCCGCAATCCTGCTCGCCATGTACCTGGCGGTGGCCGAGAAGCAGGGCGTGGCTTTCAACCAGGTCGGCGGCACCCTCCAGAACGACATCCTGAAGGAGTACATCGCCCAGAAGGAGTACATCTTTCCGCCCGAGCCGTCGATGCGGCTGGTTGTCGACTCGATCCAGTACTGCGCGGCCGAGGTACCGAAGTGGAACACGGTCTCGATCTCCGGCTACCACATCCGGGAGGCGGGATCGACCGCTGCCCAGGAGCTCGCCTTCACCCTCGCCGACGGCTTCGCCTACGTCGATGCCTGTCTCGAGCGGGGGATGAAGATCGATGATTTCGCCCCCCGGCTGAGCTTTTTCTTCGACGCCCACATCGACTTCTTCGAGGAGATCGCCAAGTTCCGTGCCGCGCGCCGGATCTGGGCGCGCCACCTGCGCGAGCGCTACGGCGCCCAGGACCCGCGCTCCTGGAAGCTGCGGTTCCACACTCAGACCGCGGGTGTCTCCCTCACGGCGCAGCAGCCGGAGCTGAACATCGCCCGCACTGCGCTCGAGGCGCTCTCCGCCGTCCTCGGGGGCACCAACTCGCTGCACACCAACGCCATGGACGAGGTGCTCGCGCTGCCAACTGACAAGACGGCCCGGATCGCGCTTCGGACCCAGCAGCTGATCGCTTACGAGACGGGCGCCGCGAGCACCATCGACCCCCTCGGCGGCAGCTACTTCGTGGAAGCGCTGACGCAGGAGATGGAGGACCAGGCCGAGGCCTACTTCAAGAAGATCGACGCGATCGGCGGCGTCATCCCGGCGATCGAGCGCGGTTTCTTCCAGAAGGAGATCGCGGACGCCGCCTACCGCTACCAGTCGGAGCTCGAGTCGAAGCGCCGGATCATGGTCGGTGTCAATGAGTTCGAGGTCGAGGACGAGGACGAGCTCGAGATCCTCCGGATCGACCGCTCCAAGGAGCAGGGCCAGGTCGAGCGGGTACGCGAGGTGCGCGCCAGGCGAGATTCGGCCCGGTGGTCGAAGACGATGACGCAGCTCGGCAAGGCGGCGAATTCGACCGACAACCTGATGCCGTACATCCTCGACGCCGTGCGCGCGTACGCCACCGAAGGGGAGATCATGGGCAAGCTGGTCGAAGCCTGGGGGCTCTACACCGAAGAGGCGGTCATCTAGTGAGGTCCCACTGAAATGCCACTGCGGATAGTGATGGCCAAGGTCGGCCTGGATGGCCACGACCGCGGCGTCAAGGTCGTCGCCCGGGCGCTTCGTGACGCGGGGTTCGAGGTCATCTACACCGGGCTGCGGCAGACGCCCGAGATGGTCGTCGACGCCGCCATCCAGGAGGACGCCCAGGTCATCGGCCTCTCGCTTCACAGTGGCGCTCACATGACGCTGATCCCGGCGGTGGTGGACGAGCTGAAGCGCAAGGGAGCCGAGGACATCATGGTCTTCGGGGGCGGGATCATCCCGGAGGAGGACATCGTCGAGCTGAAACGCCTCGGCGTTGCCGAGATCTTTCCGCCCGGCTCGGGTCTCCAGCAGATCGTCGACTTCCTGCGCGAGCGCTTCCCCGAGGAGGCCGCCGCACCGGCCTAGCCGCTCAGCGCAGCCGGCGGACCACCAGGTAGAGGCCGACCCCGATCAGCACGAGCGGCCACACGATTGCCGAGTTGAGCCACTCGAGCAGGCCGAGGTTGCGGAGCAGGAAGTAGAGCCCGAGCAGGATCAGCAACCCACCCACCCAGAACCCGCTCGACCGTCGTGGCCAGCGGTCGTGGCTTGACGGAAGCGGCGGCGGCAGGGGATCCGTGCTCATCGCGGCGACATGATAGATCCTGCCCGTCCTCGGACACGGCCTGTCGAGCAAATCACGAGATCGGACCCGAACCCCAGTAGGGATCGTCGTAAGTCTTCTGGGCCAGCTGGTCGGCGACGGAGGAGCCGTCTCCCGGGATCACCAGCACCGGCGTGCCGATGTCGCCCCACGGATAGAGGGCGTCGATCGGGCCGTAGGGGACGCCGATGCACCCGTGCGAGCCCCGCCCCCGGAGATTGGATCCCGGTCCGTACCAGCTTCGCCACCAGGAGTCGTGGATCGCCTCGCCCGAGGGCTGGAACCAGAGGGCGTACTTCGCATCGATGGTCCCGTAGTCGTAGGGCGAGCCCTTCGGGAAGGGCGATATGAAGTGCACCGGGGATTCCTTGCGGGCGATCCGCATGAGGCCCCTGTCGGTCGGCAGCTGGGGCAGCCCGGTGGTGACCAGGGTGTCGACGAAGAGGGAGCCGTCCTGGTAGGCCCAGAGCTCCTCGGCCAGGATCGACACGAAGATCGCCTTGCGCGGGAAGGCTGCGAGCAGCTCGCTGTGGAGCTGGTCGCGATAGCGCTCGGCCAGCGCGGCGGCGAGAGAGAGGTCGCCCGGATCGCTGCCGCCGAGCCTGCTGCCGTTGCTCTCGAGGAGGTCGTAGTGGCGCCCGGGGCTGACCCGGAGGTAGGCCTTGGCGGTCGCATAGTTGCGGCCGGCGCCGAGCGCCTGGAAGCCGACCTGCCGGATGGCGTCGAGGCTGCCGCCCGATGCGGCGAGGATCCGGTCCGCCTCCGATTGGGCCGCCGCCATGTCCGCTGCCAGTGCCGCCCGCAGCTGCTGGGCCTGGTCGATCGGCGCGCCCAGTCCGGCGAAGGCGTGGCGGAAGTCGGCGGGGCTGCGGGCATAGTCGATCGTCGCCTGGACAGCGCCCGCTTTCGAGCGCAGGAGGGCAAGGTCGACCGGGTCGACGCCCACCTTCTCGTCCTGGGCGAGCTCGTTCAGGAAGTCGCCGAGGCGAGTTTGAGTTGCCCTTCGGAGGAGGTCGAGCTGATGCACCTCGAGCGCCGAGAGCTCGACATGGAGGCCGCTCAGCTGCTGGGCCTGCTCGCGATAGAAGGCGGCCCGGTCGCCGGGACCGACCGGGGCGGCCGCCGAGAGCAGCTCCTGCTGGCGGTCGAGGATGGGCCCGACGTCCTGCTCGCTGTAGCCGGCCGCGGCAGCGGCGAGGAGGTCGAGGTCAAGGCGCTGGCGGGCCGACTGGGCCTGGCTGAGGGAGGAGCTGGCCTCGGCGCTGGCCTGGGCGAAGAAGGCGGCCGACAGGGCGACGAGCGTGGCAGCCACCATCGCCAGGACTCGCGGGGGGCCGCCCATCGTGATCACTATCGACTACAACGCGCAGAACGGTAAAGCGTTCTGTCGCCCGCTTCGGACCGAGCCGCCACTTCGATATGCTTAGCGGCCGGTTCGAGCTTCTCGGGCCGGCTCTTGACAATGGATCTGAAACTCCAGGCGACCAAGCGAACCGTGATCGGGCGGCACGTCGGCCGGCTCCGTGCCGAGGGCTCCGTGCCCGGGGTCGTCTACGGGCACCGATCCCAGGCCGAGCCGGTTTCGCTCGACGCGGGCGAGTTCCGCCGGGTCTACGCCCGGGCGGGCCACACCCACCTCGTCGACTTCGTGCTCGACGGCGGGCGCGCTCAGAAGGTGCTGATCAAGGAGATCCAGAAGCACCCCCGCTTCGACGGAGCGGTCCATGTCGACCTGTTCCGGATCGACCTCAAGGAGAAGCTCCAGATCGACGTCCCGGTCACCATCGTCGGCGAGTCGCCGGCCGTGAAGCGCGGTGACGGCGACCTCCTGATCAGCACCCACACCCTTCGGGTTGAGTGCCTGCCGAGCGACATCCCGGAGTCGGTCGACGTCGATGTCTCGGGTTTGGAGAACGTCGATGACGCGGTCCGCGTCCACGACCTCCACTTCGCCGAGGGGGTCACCGTCCTGACCGGCGGTGAGGACATGATCGTCAAGGTCCAGGCCCACCGGGTCGCCGAGGAGCCCGTTGCCGAGGCGGCTGCCGGCGAGGCCGAGGCGCCGGCCGAGGGCGAGGCCGAGACCGGCACCGAGGAAGCCGCCGAATCCTAGCCCGGCTCGACATCTTCGGGGTCAGGGGCTGGCCCGG
>DIZV01000024.1:0-19552 GCA_002427995.1 Chloroflexi bacterium UBA6019 | reverse complement strand
GCGGCCCGCTACCTCCGAAGCTGGGTTCAGGGCGAGCTGTCCCGGCGCCGGATCAACCCCGAGGTCGTCCAGCTGATCTCGAAAGCCACCTTCCGGGCGGTGATCGTCCTCGGCGTCGTCCTGGTCGCCCTCTACGTCCTCGGCGGCGGCCAGCTCGGCGCGAGCGGCGTGCTCGCCGCGACGGTGCTCGCGGCACTCGGCGTCCAGGACATCCTCCGCAACTACGTCTCGGGCGTCTACCTGCTGACCGAGCGGCGCTTCAACATCGGCGACGAGATCGAGTTCGGGGCCCACGTCGGGACGATCACCGAGATCCGCTTCCGGGTGACGTACCTGCGCGGTCCCGGTGGCGAGCTGATCATCGTGCCCAACTCGGAGCTGTTCAACAGCACCGTCACGGTCCGCGCGAACCGCGTCCTCGACGAGCCGGCCGCTGTGCCTAGTCGAAAGCGCCGAGCATGATCCGGGAGTAGGCCTGGAACTCGAGACCGCCGAGGTCGGTCTCCTCCTGGAGCAGGCTCAGGATCGCGTCCGCCGCGAGGTCGCGATGGATCCCGGCGCTGTATTGCGCGGCCAGCGAACGGAGTCGGTAGGTGTGGTCGGGAGCATGAGCGCTCTCGGCCAGGTGGTCGGGCTGGACCCCGTCGAACGTGATGTAGCGCGACCAGAGCTCGGTCTCCTTGCGTCCGCTCTCGGCCGAGTCGGACAGGTGCAGGCAATTGACGCCGCCATAGATGCCGTAGCGCTCGCGGACCGAGCCCGGCCTCGCCTTCTGGATCTGGGTCTCACCCAGGTCGTGTCGGATCCGCTCGAGGTCGGCCGGCGCCGCCTCGAGTTCAGCGACGACGACTGGCAGGGCGCTCATGAAGTCCACCAGCCAGGGGAAGAACGGCTTTCCCTGGAGGAAGTCGTAGTGCTGCTCGATCAGCTCCCTGGGAGCGTGGAACCAGCGCAGGCCGGTGAGCTTCAGGTCGTCGCGGCTCTGCAGCCAGCGCCAGATCTCGGCCCGAACCGCCCGCCGATAGGCCACGTCGGGCTTGAAGATCAGCAGGGCCGGGGTGGTCACTCGGGCTCCAATGTATCCGGCACCGCGTCCCGTTCGCTCGGGCGGTAGAAGCGGCGACCGGCGAGCGCGTCAGGCAGGTACTGCTGCTCCACCTTGCCGGTCTCGGAGTCGTGCGGGTACCGGTACCCCTGGCCGTGGCCCATCGCTCGCGCCAGTCGGGTGGGGGCGTTGCGGAGGTGGGCGGGGACGGGCAGGTTGCCGGTCTCCCGGACCGCGTCCGCCGCCGCCCCGTAAGCCCGGTAGGCGGTGTTCGACTTCGGCGCCCGGGCCAGGTAGACAGCCGCCTCGCTGAGGGGGATCACCGCCTCCGGCAGGCCGACGAAGTGGGCCGCCTGCTGGGCTGCCACCGCGACGCTCAGTGCCTGGGGGTCGGCGAGTCCGATGTCCTCGGCGGCGGAGATCACCAGCCGGCGGGCGACGAACATCAGGTCCTCGCCGGCCTCGATCATCCGCGCCATCCAGTAGACGGCGGCGTCGGGATCGCTGCCCCGGATGCTCTTGATCAGCGCTGAGACGATGTCGTAATGCTGGTCGCCCGACTTGTCATAGAGGAGGTGCTTCGCCTGCAGCGCCTGCTCGACCTGCGCCAGTCCGACCGGGTTTCCGGCGCCCGCCAGGCTGGCCGCCGTCTCCAGACCGTTGAGTGCGATCCGGGCGTCACCCCGCGCTCCGTTGACGAGCGCCTCCACCGCCTCCGGCTCGACCTGCGCGGTCAGCTCGAGGATGCCGCGCTCGACGATCTGGCGGAGGTCCTCCTCGGTCAGCGCTTCGAGCCGGAAGACGCGCGTGCGCGACAGGAGCGGGGAGATCACCTCGAATGAGGGGTTCTCGGTGGTGGCGCCGATCAGCGTCACGGTGCCGTCCTCGACATGGGGCAGCACCGCGTCCTGCTGGGCCTTGTTCCAGCGGTGCAGCTCGTCGATGAAGAGCACCGTCCGGTGCCCCATCTTGCGGGCCTGGCGGGCCTCGGCAATGACTCTCCGGATGTCGGCGACGCCGGAGGTGACCGCGCTCAGCGAGACCTGGCGCGCCCCGGCTGAAGCGCTCATCAGGTGGGCGAGGGTCGTCTTGCCGCTTCCCGGCGGGCCCCACAGCACCAGGCTCGGCAGGTTGCCCGCCTCTGCCAGCCCCCGCAGCACGGAGACAGCACGCCCATGTCCGACGAGGTCGTCGAAGCTGCGCGGCCGGAGCCGAGCGGCAAGCGGGAGGCCGAGCTCTTCCCCGGCCGCTTCGCCGAAAAGGTCGGTCTGCTCCGTCACGGCCCCAAGATTAGGGTTCGTGATGTCTGCGATGGAGGTGCGCTAGAGCGTGCGAGTCGAATGGGCCCTCCTTGCCAATGCCGCCGAAGGTCCCCCCAACGGGCTCATCTACATCCTCGGGGCCGGCCTGGACACCTTCTGGCGACCCCAGCTGCCGGCCCAGTTCGCGGGAGCGGTGGTGATCCGGATCGCGATCAACCGCTCGGAGGCGAACCGGCCGCACGCGGTCGAGATCCAGTGCAACGATGAGGACGGCAACCCCACCCTCGCCCAGCCGATCGTCCTCCAGCTCGGCAACGTCCAGGCACCGCCCGACCTGCCGGTCGGCTGGGATATCAGCGCCAACTTGGTCGCGGTCCTCAACGGAATGACGTTGCCGCGGGCCGGCCTTTACAGCTTTGAGATCCTGCTCGACGGCCAGCACGCCAAGAGCCTGCCCTTCCGAGTGGTCCTTGGCCTGCCGCCGGGGACAGTCCAGCTGCCCGGCGCCGGGCCGGCCCCGGCGCGAGGTGCTTAAATGCGCCCACATGATTTCGACCGGCACTTCCTGCGCAGCGTGCGGCGCCCTCATGACGCCCGAAGCGAACTACTGCTCCAACTGCGCGACCGGCCGAGAGGATCCCACGACCCGGGCTCTCTTCGTCGTCGACGGCACCACCGGGCTCTTCAACGGCGCCTTCACCGCGGCGCTGGTTGACCACGAAACGAGCCGCGCGGTCCGCTACCAGCGCCCGCTGACGATCCTGGTCGCACTGATCGACCACTCCGAGTTCATCGCCAACGATCTCGGCCCCACCAACGGGCCCTCCCTTCTTCGGGAGTTGGGCGAAGTCCTGGCCGACGCGGTCCGCGACATCGACACCGTCGGTTACCTCGGCGACCTCTACTGCGTCGTGCTGCCGGAGACCGACCAGGCGGGGGCCATGGTTGCGGCCGACAAGATCATGCACTCGGTCGCCGCCCACCAGTTCACCTCCGGCGCAGGGCAATGGGAGCGGCTCACGATCTCCCTCGGCATGGCCACCGTCAATTCCGACCGGATGGGCCGCCAGGATCTGATCGACCTGGCGTCGACAGCCCTTTTCGCGGGCCGCTCGGACGGCTCCAACCGCGTCCACGTCAACCACGGGGCCTGAGCACCGAGCAGGTCCGCGGCCGACCGGTCCCCCGCTCCGGGCAGAATTGATCTTTGAACCCGTGACGACCGTGTACCTGGTCCGCCACTCGGACGTCGAGAACCCGCAGAACGTGCTCTACGGCCACCTCGATGGATTCCCCCTCAGCGAGCTCGGTCGACGCCGCGCCGAGGCGCTGGCGGAGCGGCTGGCCGGCAGCGGCATCCGGCGGCTGGTTTCGAGCCCGCTGGAGCGAGCGCGGGAGACGGCGGGGATCATCGCCGGCGGGCTCCCCGAGCCGGTCGAGGTGGAGATCGACCCGGCGCTGCGCGAAGCCGAGTTCAGCCGCTACCTGCAGGGCGTCCGCTTCTGGATGATTCCCCTCCTCCGACCCCGCTGGTACCTGCACAAGATGCGGCGCGGCATGATGCCCGGCGATGAGGCGATCGCCGACCTTGGGGGTAGAGTCCTCGAGGTCGCGCGCCGCGTGGCTGCTGAGACTCCCGATCGGACCTCAGCCCTGGTCAGCCATGCCGACCCCCTCCAGGCGGCGTGGATCCTGCTCGAAGGGCGGCCCCACAACGAGGTCGAGATGTACCGGCGAGCGGTGGACCGGGCCGGCGTGCTCAAGGTCGACTTTGAGAACGGCGAGCCGGTCGCCTGGGAGTACCAGCCGCCGCCTCGGGTGGACCCGGTTCCGAAGGTCTCCTAGCCCTCGACGCCGCGGCGGCCACCGCTGCCACCGCTACCGCGGCGGCCAGACCGGCGCCCAGGTCGGGAGCGGGTAGGGAACCGCAGAGGGCACGGGCCGCGGGAACCCGCCCCGCGCTTCCCGACCGCGGCACGGGCAGCGAGAGAAGATCGCGGGCCCAGCCCACGGGCGCCGCGCCGCAACGGTCGAGGCGCCGCTCCGGGTAGTCGACGAAGCCCGGTTCGGCGTGGACGAAGTCGAACGCGTCCTCGAAGGGATCGGCGCCGGCATCGCGGCCGGCCAGCGGGCGGAGCCCGAAGGTCCGTTCGATCAGCGCCAGCGACGAGCAGTGCTCGTAGACGGGGGAGCTGACGTGGCCCGCCTTGGCGTAGGGTGAGACCACGATCGCGGGCACCCGGAAGCCGAGGCCGAGGTCGTCGAGGCGGGGGGGCGGCAGGTGGTCGTAGAAGCCGCCGTTCTCGTCGTAGCTGAGGACGAGCGCGCTCCGTGCCCACTGCGGTCCCGCGGCCAGGCTGTTGATGGTCAGTGCGGCGAAGCGCTCCCCCCAGCTGATGTCGTCCGGCCCATGCTCGGTGAGCGGGTCCTGGGCGACCACCCAGCTGACCGCCGGGAGCCGACCGGCGGCCGCATCGGCGAGGAATTCCGAGTAATCCCGGCCCGAGCGGGCGTCGGCGCGCCGGGTCGGGAAGTAGCCGAAAGGGTTGTAGGCGCCGCTGTCAGGCGGGTTCGCGACGTAGCAGCGCCAGTCGATCCGGGCCTCGTCCAGCCGGTCGGCGATGGTCGAGCCGGGCAGCGCCGCGCCGGCGAGGGAGCCGTTGTCGCGGACGCCGCCGGCGGTGGCGGCAATGCTGAAAACGCGATTGAGCGCGGTGCCGCCGAGGGCCGAGCAGAAGTAGTGGTCGCAGAGCGTGAAGCGGTCGGCCAGGGCCCAGTAGTAGGGCAGGTCCCGCCCCGTGTAATAGGTGAGCGCGGCACTGCCGCCGATCCGCGCGAACCGCTCTGCGGGATCGCCGGCGGCCTCGGCGCCGGCCGCCTCCAGGTCGTGCGGCGGCGCGCCCAGGCACAGACTCGTGGCGTGCGTCACGGGCGCGCAGGGAGGGAAGCCGTCGGCACCGGGAAAGAGGCCGAAGTAATGGTCGAAGGACCGGTTCTCCTGCATCAGGAGGACGATGTTCCTGAGCGGCGTCTCAGCCGCGCGACCGATCCGGATCGCCGGGAACGCCGCCAGCGTCGCCCCCGCGGCGGCCGCCCCGAGGAACTCACGTCGGCTCAACACGGCCGCTTATCATCCCCGAGGTGACCGACGGCCGCAGCTTTCCGCCTGGCTTCCTCTGGGCAACGGCCACGGCCGCCCACCAGGTCGAGGGCGGTAACACCAACAACGACTGGTGGGAGTTCGAGCAGCAGCCGGGCCGGATCGCCGGCGGCGCCGTCTCCGGCATCGCCGACGACCACTACAACCGCTACCGCGAGGACTTCGCTCTCCTCCGCAGGTTGCGCAACAATGCCCATCGCCTCTCGATCGAATGGTCGCGGGTCGAACCCTCCGAAGGCCAGTTCGACACCCACCAGCTTCGCCACTACCGGGACGTGCTGGGCGAGCTGCGCGAGCAGGGGATGGCCCCGATGGTCACCCTCCACCACTTCAGCAATCCGCTCTGGTTCGCCGCTCGCGGCGGCTGGGCGGTGGCAGGTGCGCACGAGGCCTTCCTGCCCTTTGTGCGCCGGGTTGTCGATGAGCTAGGTGATCTGGTCGCCCTCTGGTGCACGATCAACGAGCCGAACATCTACGCGACCCAGGGCTGGATCTTCGGCTCCTGGCCGCCCGGCCGGCGCAACGACGTGGTCGGGGTCTGGCGTGTCCTCGGCAACCTCCGGTCGGCGCACGAGGCCGCCTACCGGATCATTAAAGGGCGCTGGCCGGACGCACCGGTCGGCCTCGCCCACAACAAGTTCTGGCTGGTGCCGGCCCGGCCCGGCAACCCGCTCGACCTGGCCGCCGTCCAGGCCGGCCGCCGGATGATGGATCACTGGCCGGTGGGGCAGGGGCGGATGCAGCGGACGGTGACCGCCACCTCTGACTTCATCGGCCTCAACCATTACAGCGGCCGCCTGGTCCGCTTCGACCCGCTCAGTCCGACCTCACAATTCGCCCGTCAGCTCAACCCGCCCGGCTACCCGGTGAGCGACTTCGGCGACGCCGTCAAGCCGGACTGGATGCGGGAGGCACTCCTGGAGTTGAAGCCTTACGGCAAGCCGCTCTACGTCACTGAGAGCGGAATCGCGGCCGCGGACGATTCCGACCGGCAGCGCTTCCTGAAGGACGTCCTCCCGGAGGTTCGCCGAGCGATCGAGGAGGGGGCCGACGTTCGGGGCTTCTTCCATTGGACCTCGCTGGACAACTTCGAGTGGGCCCACGGCTACGAGATGAAGTTCGGTCTGATCTCGGTCGACCGCAGGACTCTGGAGCGGACGCCGAAGCCGAGCGCGGGTCTCTTTGCCCGCATCGCCCAGGCCAACGCTGTCGTCGATTGAATCGAAGGGTCTCGCCTAAACTGCCAACGTGAAGCTCGGGATCAACGTCCCGTATGCCGATTACCTGCCGCGCGAGATGGTCGTCGCCTACGTCCAGGAGGCCGACCGGCTGGGCTACGACACCGTCTGGGTCGCCGAGGCCTACGGGTGGGACGCGATCTCGATCTGCACCCAGCTCGCCTGCGCCACGCAGCGGATCCGGATCGGCACCGGCATCATCAACGTTTTCAGCCGCAGCCCCGCGCTGATCGCCCAGACCGCCGCCTCGCTGGACCTGATCTCGAACGGCCGCTTCGTGCTCGGACTCGGCACCTCGGGCCACCAGGTGATCGAGGGCTGGCACGGCGTCAAGTTCGAGCGGGGCGTCCGGCGGATGCGGGAGACGATCGAGATCGTCCGGATGGTCCTCCGCCGCGAACGAATCAACTACGAGGGCGAGATCTTTCACCTCGGCATGGGGCTGAAGCTGATCACCCACCCGCTCCGGGACTCGATCCCGATCTACCTCGCCACCCTGACCCCGAGCGGCGTCGCCCTCGCCGGAGAGCTGGCCGATGGCTGGCTCCCCGTCTTCTTCTCGCCCGCCCATTATCAGGAGGTGATCCTCCCCGGCCTCGAGACGGGCGCCCAGAAGGCCGGCCGCCAGCTCACCGGACTCTCCGTCTGCCCGATCACCCCGGTCGTCGTGACCGCCGACCGGAGGGCCGGCCGGGAGAGCAGCCGCGCCCACCTCGCCCTCTACATCGGAGGAATGGGCTCGAGGGAGAAGAACTACTACAACCAGCTCTGGTGCTCCTACGGCTACCAGGAGGAGGCGAAGCGAATCCAGGACCTCTATCTGGACCGGCGCCGGGACGAGGCGATGGCGGCGATCAGCGACGAGATGGTCGACCTGACGACGATCATCGGTCCCGCCGAGGAGTGCCGGGAGCGCCTGCAGGAGCTCTCGCGGGTCGGCGTGACCGAGGTCTCGGTCGCGCTCAGCGTCCCCGGCAACGACCCGCGGGAGACGCTGGCCGCGCTCCAGGCGCTCGCCCCCCGGTGATCCTCCGCTGGGGCGCGCTGGCCGTCGTGCTGGCTGCCTGCGTCGGCTACCTCATCTTCAGCGCCACCGCGAGCGACGCCCAGTACTACCGCACCGTTGCCGAGCTCCGGACCAACCCCGGCTCGGCTGAGTCGCGGGTCCTCGGAACTGTCCAGGACGACGTCCAGCGGCTCGACGGCGGACTCGAGGTCCGCTTCACCGCCGCCCAGGACGGCGCCACCATGCCGGTCGACTACCGCGGCAACCTGCCGGACATCTTCAAGCCCGGGATCCAGGTCGTCGTCGAAGGGCGCCTCGAGCAGGACGGGGTCTTCCACGCCCGCACCCTGCTCGCGAAGTGTCCTTCGCGCTTCACCACCGCGCCGACCAGGTAGTGCTGCTCGCCCAAGTCGGATCCGGGGCGCTGCTGGCGGCGCTCGCGCTGGCCGGCTTCGCCGCGCTCCTCGGCTTTCTCGCCGGCGCCCGCGGGCTCGCCGTCCAGGCCCTGGTCGCGCGGCGCGCCCTTTGGGCCTCGGCCGCCGCCGTCGTGCTCGGAGCAGCGGTTCTCGAGGTCGCCTTCCTGAGCCACGACCTCGTCATCGCCTATGTCGCCGAGCACTCCGACCTGGCTACGCCGGTACCCCTGCTGGCGGCGGCCTTCTACGGCGGTCAGGAGGGTTCGCTCCTCTACTGGACGCTGATCCTCGCCGTCATCGGCAGCCTCTCGGTCGCCCGGACCGGCGCGGGGCCGCTGCCCGCCTATGCGACCGGCGTGCTGGCGGCCATCCTGACCTTCTTCCTCCTGGTCCTCGACTTCGTCGCCCCGCCTTTCGCGCTGCTCAACTTCGTTCCCGCCGACGGCACGGGATTGAATCCGCTGCTCCGAGACGGCGGGATGCTGATCCATCCACCCTTCCTGCTGGCGGGCTTCGCCTCCTTCGGGGTGCCCTTCGCCTTTGCCATGGCGGCGCTGCTCGCGGGGCGCTCGGATGCGGCCTGGATCGCCCATACCCGCCGGTTGGCGCTGCTGGCGTGGGGCCTCCAGGCCACCGGCCTGACGCTCGGCATGTGGTGGGCGTACCACGTCCTCGGCTGGGGCGGCTACTGGGGCTGGGACCCGGTCGAGAACGTGGCGCTACTCCCTTGGCTGGTGACGACGGCATTCATCCACTCCTCCCAGATCCAGGAGCGTCGGGGCATGCTCAAGGCGTGGAACCACGGGCTGGTGATCGCTGCTTTCCTGCTCGCCATCTTCGGCACCTTCGTGGTCCGCAGCGGCATCATCCAGTCCGTCCACAGCTTCGCGATCAGCGCCATCGGGCCCTGGTTCCTTGCCTTTCTCGCGCTCGCCGTGCTCGCTTCCGGCGGGCTGCTCGCGTTCCGAGCGCCGCTGCTCCGGTCAGAGCGCCCGCTCGAGAGCAGCGTCTCCCGCGAGGGCGCCTTCCTCCTCCAGAACCTGCTCTTCGCGGCGCTCGCCTTCGCCGTCTTCTGGGGGACGGTCCTGCCCCTGGTCTCGCAGCTCTACGACGGTCGCACGGCGGTCGTCGGCGCGCCCTTCTATGAGCGCGTCACGGGGCCCCTCTTCCTGCTTCTGCTCGCCCTCTTGGCGGTCGGTCCGCTGGTGCCCTGGCGGCGCGCGGGCACGGCCTGGCTGCGAACGCTGAAATGGCCGTTGACCGCTGCGGCCGCCGCTCTTGCTTCGCTCCTGGCAGGGGGTGTCCACGACGCGCCGCCGCTCCTGGCGGGTCCGGTCCTCGCGGCCGCCGCGACAACCTCCGTTCTCGAGTACGCCCGGGGAGCCCGCTTCGCCGCCCGCCTACCCGGTTCCTGGGCCGGCGCGGCCGCCCGGCTGGCGATCCGCAACCGGCGCCGCTATGGCGCCTACCTGGCTCATCTCGGGATCGTGGTCGCGGCGGCGGGTTTCGCCGGCTCCCACTTCTGGCAGCAGGAGCGCCAGGTGATCCTCCGGCCCGGCCAATCGGTGACCGTCGCCGGCTACCGCCTGCTGCTGGAGGGCACGACGGTGGCTTCGGCGGGTTCACAGACGGCCCACCACGCCGTCCTCGAACTTCCCGACGGTACCCGGCTCGACCCTGGCCGGACCGTGTACTCCGACTTCGGCGGCCAGTCCTCGACCCAGGTCGCCATCCGCAGCACCCCCCTCGAGGATCTCTACGTCGTCCTCGGCGACTCGACCGACCCCGCCGCGGCCAATCTGACCGTGTTCGTCAACCCGCTGGTCGGCTGGATCTGGGCGGGCGCCGCGCTGCTGGTGCTGGGCACCGTCGCCGGCAGCTGGCCGGGCGGCGGCCGCTCGCCCGAGCGCGTCGCGGTGGTTGCTCGCCGGGCGGCGCTGGTGGTTTCCGCCGAATGAGGGCGTGGGCGGCGCCGCTGCTGGTCGTCCTCGCCGCGGCGGCGGGCGGGTTCGCCTTTGCCCGCCTCTACCAGCCGCCGGCCGCGCCGCCGCCCCAGCTGGCGGTCGAGCGGCGCCTGCTGTGCCCCCAGTGCCAGGAGGTGCGGCTCGACGTCTGCGACCGGCCGATCTGCACCGACATGAAAGCGGACATCGCCCACCGGTTGGCGGCGGGCGAGTCCCCCGACACGATCGTGGCGTCGTATCGGCAGGCCTACGGCCCCACGATCCTCTCCGCCGACCAGCCGGCCGGTCCCGCCGCCCTCCTGCCGTGGGCGGCGCTGGCCCTCGGCCTGCTGGCGCTGGGAGCGCTCGCGGTGCGCCGCCGGGGTCGCGCCCTCCCGAGGGCGCCGGCCGGCGCTGCTGCCGGGTTTGAGCCGGACCCGGTGGCCTCGAGGTCACCTCGTTGATCGAGGTGGCCAGCGTGGTCCTCCTGCTCGCGGTTCCCTTCCTGCTCTGGCCACTGCTGCGCCCGCCACCGCCGGTCGAGGCGGAGCCGGCTGAGCCGGCGGTGGACCGCGAGGACCTTCTCCACCAGGTCGAGGAGGTGGAGCTCGACTTCGCCTCCGGACGGCTCGACCGACCCGAGGCCGAGCTCCGGCTGGCCGAGCTGCGCGGGCAGGGGGGATGAGGGCGATCGAGGCGGTCGGTCTCCGCCAGCGCTACGGAACGCGGACCGTGCTCGGCCCCCTCGACCTGGTCCTCGAGGAAGGCGAGCGGCTGGCCGTGCTGGGGGAGAACGGTTCCGGCAAGACGACCCTGCTCCGGCTTCTCGCGACCGCGGCGCGCCCGGCCGGTGGGGAGCTGCGCCTCCTCGGACTCGACGCTTCCACCGAGCGGACCGAGCTGAGGGGCCGGATCGGCTACCTGGGCGACGTCGCCGGTCACTATCCGGCGTTGACCGCGCTCGAGAACCTCGAGTTCTTCTGCGACCTGCAGGGCGTGGAGCGGCCGCGGGCCCGCGCGACACTGGAGCTCGTCGGCTTGGCCGCGGCGGCCCACCGACCCGCCGCCGAGCTCTCCCGGGGCATGGCCCAGCGTCTCGGGCTGGCGCGGGCGACGCTCCACGCCCCGCAGCTGCTGGTCCTCGACGAGCCCGACGCCGGCCTCGACGAGGAGGGGCGCGAGGTGCTGGCGGCGGTCGTCGCCGGCCGTACGCTGGTGCTGGCCACCCACGATCGCGAGCTCGCCTCCCGCCTCTGCCAGAAGTCCCTCGACCTCTCCCGCCGCGGCCTCGAGGTGTACCGGTGAGGGCCTACCTGCGAGTCGCGGGCGCGGTGGCCCGGAAGGACCTCCGGACCGAGCTGCGCTCCCGCGAGATGCTGCCGGCACTCGGCCAGTTCGTCGTCCTCGCCCTCCTGATCGCCAACTTCGGCTTCGACGTCGGGACCGGAGGCTCCCGGATCGCTCCCGGCGTGCTCTGGCTGACGATCACCTTCGCCGGGCTGCTTGCGTTCGGCCGCACCTTCGCCGCCGAGCGTGACCAGGCCTCGCTCGAAGCGCTCCTGCTGACGCCGGCCAGCCGGGCCGCGATCTTCGCCGGCAAGGCGCTTGCGGCGGCGGCCGTGCTCGCCGCCTGCGAGGTGGTCCTGGTGCCCGCCCTGGGCGTCTTCTTCGGCACCCCCGTGCTGTCTCTGCCGCTGGCCGCCGCCCTGGTCATGGTGACGATCGGGATGGCGGGCCTGGGCTGCCTTTTCGCCGCCATCGCGGCCCAGACCCGGGCGCGCGACCTGCTGCTGCCCGTGCTCTCGCTGCCGCTCTGGGTGCCGTTCGTCGTGGTCGGGGGGCGGGCGGTCCAGGTCGCGCTCGGGGGAGGGGGCGAGCTGAACGGCGCGCTGGCGCTGCTCCTCGACTTCGACATACTGTTCGTCGTCGTGGCCTCACTGGCGGCCAAGTTCGTCCTTGATGACTGATCCGGATGACTGAGAACTGAGCACCAGCCAAGCCCGCCTCACCCGTACCGTGGCACCTCGCGCCGACCTCCTCCGGCTGGCGGCGGTCGCCGACGCGCTGCTTCTCCTGCTGGCCACCGGGCTGGTCGTCTTCTACGCGCCCGCCGACGCGGTGCAGGGCGTCGTGCAGAAGATCTTCTACCTCCATGTGCCGGCGGCGATCGCTGCCTACATGGCATTCGCGGTCGTCCTCGTCGGGGGTCTGGTCTATCTCTGGAACGAGTCGCCGGCCGCCGACCGCCTGGCGCGCGCCGCGGCCGAGGTGGGCCTGGTCCTGACGACGGTGACGCTGGTCATGGGCTCGATCTGGGCGAAGCCGATCTGGGGGACCTATTGGGTGCCCTGGGACGCCCGCCTGGTCTCGACCCTGGTCCTCTGGCTCATCTACGCCGGCTACCTGCTGATGCGTCGAATCGCGACACCCGGGCGGCAGGCCGCGCGGTTCGGGGCCGTGGTCGGGATCGTCGGCTTCATCGACGTCCCGATCGTCCACTTCTCGGTCACCTGGTGGCGGACCATCCACCCGCCGATCGAGACGGCGGCCCCCGGCGCTCTACCGCCGGCGATGCTCCTCACGTTTGCGATCAGCTCGCTGGCTGTACTGCTGTTGGCGGCCGTGCTGATCGGCTACCGGTATCGGCTGGAAGCCCTGCGCGAACGTTTGGCGGCGGCTCTCGACCGGTGAGCTACCTGATCGGCGCCTACGGCTTCGCGATCGTCCTGCTCGCCGGCTACGTGATTTACCTGGTCCGCCAGGCTCGTTCGGTCGCGGCGCGGATGGACGAGGTCGAGGAAGGGGGCCCGGCGGCGGGCTAAGCGGCTGCGGCGGCCAGGGCCTGGCGGAAGCGGGGCAGCAGGTCGGCCAGGATGCGCCCGGTCAGGCCCCAGATCGTTGAGCCCTGCCACTCGAAGAGCTCGCCCATCCATTCCTGCTGCCCGGCGGTCCATCCACCCGGGTCGAGGAGCCGCCCGAGCGGGACCTCGAGGATCCCGACCAGCTCGCCCGGGTCGTGGTTGAAGATGGCCTGAGGGGCTCTCAGGCGCGCGACGAAGGGGACGACGCAGAAGTTGGTGACGGCGGTGTAGACCGGCGCGCCGGCTCCGATCGGCTCCAGGTCAGAGACGTGGACGCCGATCTCCTCCTCCACCTCCCGGGCGGCCGCCGGCCAGGCCTCTTCGCCTGGCTTGACGGTACCGCCGGGCAGCGCCACCTGGCCCGGGTGGTCGGGCAGGTCTGGACGGCGCTGCACAAAAGGGACCCAGAGCTCGCCGCCACGCTCGTAGAGCAGCGCCACGACGGCGGCCGCCCGGGAGCCGGCCCGAAAAGTCCCCCAATCATCAAGGGGCTTGAGCACGGACGGCAAAGCATGGAAAATAGGTCGCTCCAAGATGATCGACCAGACTAACGTGAGGATCGGCCTGGCCACCGACGAGCTCCGCCGCCGCCGGGCCCGAGAGCAGAAGTTCGACCGCCTGCTGCGGCTGACCGACGTCGTCCTCTGGCAGCTCGAGGAGATGAACCGCGACGGGGTCGCCCACGTTTCCGACCGGCGCCAGGCGGCGATCGTTGACAGGCTCGCCGCGATGCCCGAGTCGCTCCGCCGCCTGTACTGCGCGGACGGGTCGGTCCAGTCCGCGCTCGACAGCCTCTTCGAGATGCAGCAGGCCCTGTTCAAGGCCCGCCACCCCGAATTCGACTACGGCGAGTCCGAGGAGCTCGAGCCCGACTGATCCGGCGGCCTGCCGGGCCTTGAGCTAGACGGTCAGGTAGGTCAGCAGCAGGTCGGTCGAGTAGGCGACCAGGAAGCCGGTCAGCAGACCCCAGCCGAGCGACGGCGGCGAGTTGAGCCGCTTCGCAACCCCGAACATCTCATTGATCACCCAGATCAGCGCGCCGGCGGCCAGGGCGAGGAAAAGGACCGAGAGGAAGATCGAGGTCGCGAAAAGGCCGATCATCGTCCCGACCAGGGTCGGTCCACCGCCGATCAGGCCGGCGACGCCCAGGAAGGCCCAGGAGGGTTGGGTGTCCGAAGCGGCCATCGGGGCGGCGATGCCGAAGCCCTCGGTGATGTTGTGGAGGGCGAACCCGATCACCAGCACCCCGGCGAAGGCGAGCGCGCCGCTCGCGGCCGACTGTCCGATCGCGAGGCCCTCGGAGAGATTGTGGAAGCCGAGGCCGGTGGCGATCGCCATCGCCAGCCCGCGGGGGGTGGCCTGGCCGCCGTCGCCCCGAGCGTGGCCCATCAGCAGGCGATTGAAGTAGATCAGCGTCAGCAATCCGACCGCCATCCCGCCGGCGAAGATGCCGAGGAGGGCCAAGAACGAGCCCGGCCGTCCCTGCCGGACCCCGCCCAGCGCAGCCTCGACGGGGGAGGACGCATGGCTCAGGATGTCCCAGAGCAGGAAGATGAGGACGCCCAGCGCCAGCGCGTTGAGGAAGCCCTGGATGCCGACCGAGAGTCCCCGGAGCCGCGCCACGGGCAATCCGACGAAAATGGAGAACCCGGCAACTCCGCCGATCAGCGCCGCGGTCAGTGGGCTCATGTCCTGAGGATTAGTACGTGCAAAGCCATCAGTTAGGTCACGCTAATGGTAGCGGGGTGCCGTCAGAAGTCATCTCCCGTTACCTGGAGGCGATCTACTACATGCGGGCGGAGGGGGAGACGGTGACCAACGCCCGCCTGGCCGAGTGGCTGAGCGTGAGCCGCCCCACCGTGACCGCCGGGCTGCGCCGGATGGCGCGCGACGGGCTCCTTCGCTCTGACGCCGGCAAGGAGGTGCTGCTGACGGCCGAGGGGGAGGGCAAGGCGGCGGCGATCGTCCGCCGGCACCGGATCATGGAGCGCTGGCTGACCGACGCTCTGGGCCTCGACTGGGTCGTCGCCGACGAGGAGGCCGCCAGGCTCGAGCATGCCATCTCGGAGGTGGTCGAGAACCGCCTCTATGAAGTCCTCGGGCGGCCGGAATCCTGCCCTCACGGGAACCCGATCCCGGGCCACTCGGAAGCTGTCGCGGGCGAGGTCCGGCTGGCCGGCCTGACGCGCGGCCGGGCCACCGTGACCAGGATCTCGGAGGTGGCGGAACGGGAGGCTCCTTCGCTGCTCCACTACCTGCACGAACGAAACCTGGTGCCCGGTACCCGGCTGACCCTGGTCGAGGTCGACCGGATCGGCAACACGATGCGCATCAGCGCGGTCGATCGCGAGGTCACCCTGAGCCGCGAGACCGCGGGCAAGGTTTGGGTACTGCCCGAGTAGTCGAAAGGCCGGGACGGATCGCCGCCGTCGCCGCGCTGGTCGGCCCCGGCGAGTGGACCACTTACGGGGAGGTCGCCCGAGTCGCCCTCGGAGGCGCGGGCGCGCGGGTCGTGGGCGGCGTCGCCGCCCGGGGCGCGCTCGCCAACGCCCACCGCGTCCTCCTCGCGGGTGGAATCATCTCGCCCGGCGGTGAGGGGGACCGCGCCGATCAGTGCCGGCGGCGGCTGGAGGCGGAGGGAATTCGCTTCGCCGGCGGCCGGGCCGATCCCCGTCGCCATGTCACCTGGCTCGATCTTGCCGCCCGCCTCGAAAGTGAGACACTGGGTTGAAATGATCCAGCTCCTCCGGCGCGTCGGCATGTGGCCAAAGCTGAGCTTCGGGATGGCGCCTGCCAAGGCGGTGGCGAGAGCTGAGTGTGGCCGCCAGAGCTGGCCCTGGACCGAACCGATCGAGTGCACCGAGTCGTGGTTCTCGTACCACTTCCGGACCAATGCCAAGCATTCCGGCGCCAACGCCGACGTTTGGGTCGACGGCCGTACCGGCGCCGTCCGCAGCGCGACCTACCTGCGGGGAATCCAGACCTCTAGCTGATGAAGCTTCCCGGGGTAGCCTCGGGATCGGGCGCCAGCAGCCGCAGCGCTCCGTTCGCCTCCGTCGCCGCCAGCACCAGCACCTCGGAGTCGAAGCCCGCGATCCGCCGCGGCGGGAAGTTGAAAACGCAGACGACCTGGCGGCCCGCCAACTGCGCCGGCGAGTAGTCGGTCTTCAGCGCTGCCACCGAGCGGCGGGTGCCGAGCGGTCCGAAGTCGATCGTGAGCAGGTAGGAGGGCTTGCGTGCCTTGGGGAATTCCTCCGCCACGAGGACCGCGCCGACCCGGAGATCGACCTTCTGGAAGTCGGCGAGCTCGATCTGACCTTCCATCTCGGGCTGCTAGCCTAGCCGCTCGGCATGAACATCCTCGAGGTGATCGCCCGCAAGCGTGACGGGCTCGAGCACAGCCCGGAGGAGATCGGCTTCCTCCTCGACGGCTACCTCGCCGGGGAGATCCCCGATTACCAGATCGCCGCCTGGCTGATGGCGGTTGTCACCCGCGGGATGACGCGGTCGGAGACGCTGGCTCTGACGCGCGCCATGGTGGCAAGCGGGGAAGTGATGGACCTGTCCGCCATCCCCGGCTTCAAGGTCGACAAGCACTCGACCGGCGGCGTCGGGGACAAGGTGACCCTGATCGCCGGGCCGCTCGCGGCCGCCTGTGGCGTCCCGGTGCCCAAGCTCAGCGGGCGCGGGCTCGCCCACACCGGCGGAACGCTCGACAAGCTCGAGTCGGTGCCCGGCCTGCGGGTCGAGCTCAGCCCCGCCGAGTTCGTGGCGCAGGTGCGCGAGATCGGCCTCGCCGTCGCCGCGCAATCGCCGCGAATGGTGCCCGCTGACAAGGCGCTCTACGCGCTCCGGGACGTGACAGCGACCGTCCCCTCGGTGCCTCTGATCGCCTCCAGCGTGATGAGCAAGAAACTAGCCGCCGGGGCTGACGGAATCGTCCTCGACGTCAAGGCCGGACGCGGCGCGTTCATGCCGGACGTGCTGAGCGCGGTCGAGCTGGCTCGCGAGATGGTCGAGATCGGCGAGGGTGCGGGCCGCCGGACAGTCGCCCTGGTGACCGCGATGGACAACCCCCTCGGCCGCTCGGTCGGCAATGCGCTGGAGGTCAAAGAGGCGCTGGAGGTGCTCGCCGGCGGGGGCGACCGCGACCTGCGGGAGGTCTCGGTGCAGGTGGCGGTCGAGATGTGCAGTCTGGCGGGAATCGACCGCGACCCGGCGGCGACGATCGCCGACGGATCCGCCCGGCAGCGGTTCGAGCAGATGATCGCCGCCCAGGGCGGCCGGCTTGCCGACGGCCTGCCGGAGGCTCCGGTCCGACTCCCGCTGGCGTCACCGCGGTCCGGCTGGGTCGAGGCGATCGACGCGCTCGAGGTCGGCTACGCATCGCTCGAGCTGGGCGCCGGCCGGATGCGCAAGGAAGACCCAATCGATCATTCCGCCGGGATCGTGATCGAGGCCCAGGTCGGCGACCGGGTCGAAGCGGGACGCCCGCTGGCCGTGCTCCACACCAGCTCGGAGGCCCTCGCCGGCCCGGTCGCGCGGCGGCTGCTCTCGGCCTGGCGGATCGTCGACCACGAGGTCGCGCGTCCGCCGCACATCCTGCGCCGGGTGGAGGGTCATGGGCCCGGCTCCGCCGTACACTAACCCGCCAGTGAGCGAGCGGAAGTACCACGTCGGCCTGACTGCCGAGGAGGTCGGCAAGTACGTCCTCTACCCGGGCGATCCCGCCCGCACCGCCGTCATCGCGAACCTGCTCGAGGACGCCCAAGAAATCGCCTTCAGCCGCGAGTACCGGACCTTCACGGGGAGGGTCGACGGCGTCCCCGTCTCCGCCGTCTCGAGCGGAATGGGCGGACCGTCGGCGGCGATCGGGATGGAGGAGCTGCGCGAGCTCGGCGTCCACACCTTTCTCCGAGTCGGCACCTGCGGCGCCACCCAGCCGGAGGTCAAGCTGGGCGACCTCGTGATCGCCTCCGGTGCCGTGAGGACGGAGGGCACCTCCGATGCCTATGTTCCGAAGGAGTTCCCGGCGGTCGCCAACTACGAGGTTGTCACAGCCCTCCTCGAGTCGGCGCGGGAAGCCGGTGCGCGCCACCACCTGGGGATCATCCGGGCGGTCGACGCCCTCTACTCGGACCTGCTCCCGGACACCATGCCGGACGGCCCCCGCCTCCGCCAGGAGCTGTCGATGTGGGCGCGTGCTGGTGTCATCGCCAACGACATGGAATCCTCCACGCTTTTCGTCGTCGGCTCGGTTCGCCGAGTTCGGGCGGGCTCGCTGCTGCTCTGCGTCGACGAGGTCGGAGCGGGCGAGATCCACCACCTCGACCCCTCCTACATGGAGCGGATGCTGAAGGTCGCCATCGGCGCCGTCGGGCGCCTGATCAAGAGCGATGTTGCACGTCAGTAGCCACCCGCTGATCGGCGATTGCATGGCGCGCCTTCGCGACAAGGGAACCGGCCCGGACGAGTTCCGCTCCCTTGCCCGCAAGGTGATCAGCCTCCTCCTCTACGAGGCGACCGCCGACCTACCGGTGCGCCGGGGCACGGTCATGACGCCGCTCGGGCCGGCCGAGGCGGGCTGGATGGAGCAGGAGATCGTCGCCGTGCCGGTGCTCCGCGCCGGGCTCGGCCTGCTCGGGCCGGTGCTCGAGCTGCTGCCCAAAGTGAGCGTCGGCTACATCGGGCTGGAGCGCGACGAGGACACGGCGGTGGCTCGGATCTACTACAACAAGCTGCCCCCCCTGGCGGGAAAGGTGCCCCTCCTCCTCGACCCGATGCTGGCGACCGGCGGCTCGGGCACGCGTGCTCTCGACCTGATCAAGGAGGCGGGTGGCGAGCATTGCCGGTTCGTCTGCGTCGTGGCGGCACCGGAGGGCGTGCGGATGGTCGAGGACCGGCATCCGGAGGTTCAGATCTTCACGGCGGCGCTTGACACGGGCCTCAACGAGCACGCCTACATCGTGCCTGGGCTGGGTGATTTCGGCGACCGGCTCTTCGGCACCGGAGGTTAGGAAAACGGCAGAGCTCGACGACCTGGCAGGGCGGCTGAAAGCAGCTCGCGAACGGTTGCGCGGTCTGCCCGTGAGCGACTCGCAAGACCTCGGCCCCCCTGACCCGAAGAGCGGCGAGCGCTGGAACCGGTTCAACGTCCTCGGCCATACGGCGGAGATGCTCGCCTTCTGGCCGGGTCAGATCCGGCGGGCGCTCGACACCGGCACCAAGATGGGCCGGGAGCCGGGAAGCGCCGCTCGCCTGGAGGGCATCGAGAGCGGGCGGCGACTGGGCGAGGAGGCCCTGCGCGAGCGGATCGCCATCGCAACCGACGGGGTGCTGACGCTGCTCGCGGACCTGCGCCCGGAGGACCTCGACCGCGAGATCGACAGCTACGGCCAGGGCCCGATCACGGCCCGCCACGCCCTGGAGTACTACCTGGTGGGCCACCTCGAGTCCCACCTGGCGCAGCTGGAGCAGCTGCCCTAGAACCCACGCCGTCCCGATCGCCACCGCCGACCGCCAGGCCGGCCCGCCGGCGAGCGCCGGCGCCCCTCGGGTCCGGGGGGCCGCGCCCCGCAGACATCCTGCCGCGACGATCCCGGCCCGGGGCCACCACTACGC
>DIZV01000104.1:441-2639 GCA_002427995.1 Chloroflexi bacterium UBA6019 | reverse complement strand
CTCCGCGGAGAGGTGGCCGGCCGGTCCAGCTACCCGGGCGGGGTGGAGGCGGTCGAGGGCTCGGTCGTCGCCACCACCGGCGGGGTCTACCCCGACCGGGGTGGCCCGCTACACGGCCGGGAGGTGACCCGGCTGGTTCTCAGCGGGGACAATTACTTCGCGGCCGCCGCTCGGGGACCCTTCTACGTCTCCGGCGACGGCACCCACTGGCGGCTCGCCTACCAGGGCTGAGCCCAACGCGAGCAGGAAGAAGGCGATCGTCAGGTCGAGGTAGTTGGGCGAGAGGCCGCGCCCGAAGCCGAAGACGATCATCGCCTCGACGCCGAGCCAGGCCCAGTAGCGCGTCCACGACCAACGCCGCCGCAGGTCGCGGACCGCGGCGACGAGGGCGATCGCCAGCAGTGGAACCTGCAGCTGGGCGCTCGGGAAAGAATCCCAGCGACTGCCGATGAGCCCCCGGCTGAGCAGGACGCCCTGGAGGCCGATGCCCCGGATCGGGTAGCTGGCCACGCCCGAGCCGTAGAAGAAGCCGGCCGTCCCGGCCAGGAAGGCGCGCGGGTCCCAGATGAAGAAGGGCAGGATGATGGCGCCGGCCACGGCCGCGCCGGCGAGCAGCAGCCCGAGAGCCTCGCGTCGCGCGAGGTACTGATAGGCGTAGAGGACGAGCAGCGGCAGGAAGAGGAGCGCCTGCTGCTTCATCGCCAGCGCGAGGCCGAAGAGGACGCCAGCGGCGATCGGCCGCCCCCGGCGGAGCATTCCGACCCCTCCCAAGGCGGGCGCGAGGAAGAAGACGTCGTTGAGGAGGTAGAGGTAGTCGAGCTGGAAGAGCGGGTCGAGGGCGACGACGATCAGGGCCGCCTGCTTTTCCGCTGTCGTCCGGCCGACCGACCAGGCGCCGGCGGCGAGCGCAAGGAGGGCCGGCAGGTAGAGCCAGCTGAGGTTCGCGCGGTTGTTGTGGAGGGCCCGCAAGGGCACGTCGAGGAGCATCATCCCGGGGGGGTAGACAAGCCGCGAGAGGCCGAAGTTGACCGGCACGTCGGACAGGTAGAAGGTCCGCATGACCGTGTTCAGGTAGTCGCCGACGTAGGGGTCGTGGCCGCTCAGCAGCCGATCGGCCGCGACGTCGTTGACGAGCACCCCGTCGATGATCGGGGCGTTGGGCGGCTGCTCGGCGATCAAAAGCGCCTGGGGCAGGAAGAGGAGGAGCAGGAAGAGCGCCGCCACCGTGACGGTGCGGACCCGCTCCGAGTTCGAATCCCGGTAACCGGCCAGGGCGAGAACGATCGCGGCGCCCGCCACGACAAGCCCCAGCAGGCGGAGGTGGAGGAGGTCGAAGACGATCGCCACCCCGATCGCGTCCACCGCGACGAAGGCGAGGAGGATGCCGCCCACCCCGAGGTGCCGGCGGAGGAGCGGCAGGGCCCTCGTCAGCCGGTTCTGGCCCCGACCATGAAGAGGATGCCGAGGAGGATCACCAGGAGAGCCGCGACCAGCCCGGCATAGCTGAGGAGGGTCTGGCCGAGCGTCTCGCCGCCGAGCTCCTCCTCGTCCGCTCCCCTCGATTCCTCGCGGCCGTCTCGGTCACTGCCCCGCTTCAGCCGGTCGCCGATCCGCTCCTGCTCCGAGGAGTCGAGCTCCCACGTCGCCCTTCCGCCGGCGACTTCCGCAGCCCGCTTGACGCCCTCGCCGTGACCGGCGGGCTCGACGATCTCCCAGGAGGGCTTGCCGGGTGCCGCGGGCGCTGCCTCGGCCTCTGGCTCCGGTTCGGGCTCGGACGCCTTCGTCTGCGCTAGCTTGGCGCGCAGATCTTCGGCCGGCGAAGGCGAGAGCGCAGGACGCGAAACGCCGCCTCAAAAGCGCTCTCAGCCCCAGGCCACCGGCCACGAGAGCGAGCAGGCGCTTCATGGCGCCGATGCTACACTGCCGCCGCTTCNNCGCTCGTCCTGCTCCTTCTGGATGGCGGCCGTTTCGGAGGCGGCCTTGGCCGCGGTTGCCCGCGCCCGCGCCTTCCGGAGGTCGTGCTCGCGCTGCTCACGGAGGGTGCGGTACATCGACTTGCGGGTCTTCGCCTTGCGACGAAGGATGTAGAAGGCCGCGACCAGCCCGAGCAGGGCCAGGATCGGGCCGAGGGCGAGGGGACTCACTTGAGGCTGCGATTATAGGTCGGTAGATGAGCCTCTTCCAGAAGATCGAAGACG
>DIZV01000104.1:0-140 GCA_002427995.1 Chloroflexi bacterium UBA6019 | reverse complement strand
CGCGGCGGCCCGCCGGCGCTCCGACGCGGTCGCCCTGGGCAGCCTGGGACTGCTCAAGAGCGAGGTGGTCAACGTTTCCAAGGAGTCCGGGTTCAAGGGTGCGATCGACGACGCGCTGGTCCTCGGGGTCGTCCGCAAGG
>DIZV01000026.1 GCA_002427995.1 Chloroflexi bacterium UBA6019 | reverse complement strand
CCGCTGGAGGAGACGATGGGCGCCCTCGACACCGCCGTCCGCCAGGGCAAGGCGCTCTACGCAGGCATCTCCTCCTACTCGACCACCAGGACCCGCGAGGCGGCCGCCATCCTGCGGCGGATGGGCACGCCGTTGCTGATCCACCAGCCCTCGTACTCGCTGCTCAATCGGTGGATCGAGGAGGACCTGCTCGATGTGCTCGGCAAGGAGGGCATCGGCTCCATCGTGTTCACGCCGCTGGCGCAGGGCCTGTTGACCGACAAATATCTGTCGGGCATTCCGGAAGGCTCACGCGCCAGCCGCGCCGGATCCCTGTCGCGCGACCAGCTCAATGACGACACACTCACCCAAGGTTCGCGCGCTGAACGCCATCGCCAGGCGGCGCGGTCAAACGCTGGCGCAGATGGCCCTCGCCTGGACGCTGCGCGATCCCCGGGTGACGTCGACCCTGGTCGGGGCGAGCAGCGTGGCGCAGCTCGAGCAGAACATCGCCGCGCTGGACAACCTGGCGTTCTCGCCCGACGAACTGGCCGAGATCGACCGCTACGCGACCGAGAGCCAGATCAACCTCTGGGCCTCAGCCACCGCAAGTACGCCGTAACGACGGAAGGTTGCGGCGCATTTCGGCAACCTGCTCCTGCTGTCGCATCAACGCCATCTCCGCGGTAGTTGGTTGCCGACCGACGGCTGATCCCCGCTGTGTTTGAATCAGCCCATGGCTGAGAGCGCACGATGAACGGCGTATCGTGACTGCCCTTTTTGCCGACGTCGCCGGGTCTACCGCCCTGTCCGAGCGGCTCGACCCCGAGGAAGCCAAGCTCGTCATCGGCGAGGCCGTCAGCCGTGCCATTCAGGCGGTCGAAGCCTACGGCGGCAGCATCAACAACCTCCTCGGCGACGGCCTGCTGGCGCTCTTCGGCGCCCCGGTTGCGCATGAGGACGACCCCGAGCGAGCGGTGCGCGCCGGGCTCGATATCGTCGCCGCGATGCTCCAGTACGGCGAGGAGGTGCGCCGTGGCTGGGGTGTCGACGGCTTCGCGATGCGGGTCGGCATCCATACGGGCGAGGTCGTGGTCGGCCAGGTCGGCGCCGGCGGCCGCGTCGAGTACGGCGTCGTCGGCGACACTGTCAACACGACCGCCCGACTGCAGGGCGCGGCGGACAGCAACGGAGTACTGGTTTCCGAGCGAACTCAGCGGCAGGTCCGAGGCCGGTTTCACTGGGGTGATCCCCGATCACTCCAGCTGAAGGGGAAGGCGGAAGCCATGACGGCCTATCCGGTCGCGCAGCTCACCGAAACCGCCGCGCAAACCGTCGGCACCGAGCCCTCCTCGCCGATGGTGGGCCGAGATGCCGAGCTGTCGTCGGCGCTCGAACTGGTGAAGCGGCTCGCCGGCGGGCGGGGCGGCGTCCTGTACATCGTCGGCGACCCAGGCATCGGGAAGAGCCGCCTCGCCGCGGAGCTGCATCAGTTCGCGACCGAGTCGGGCTGCACCTGGCTCGAGGGCCGCTGCGTGTCCTACGGGGAGGGCCTTCCCTATTGGCCCTACCGAGACCTCCTCCGGGCCTGGCTGGGGCTCGGGATGCAGGAGCCGGAGGTGCGGATGCGCGTCCTCCTGATGAGGCGCCTGGAGGAGGTGTTCGGCGCCGAGACCGCCGGCCTCTATCCCTACCTGGCCAGCGTCATGGGCCTCGAGGGTGAGACGGGACCGGGCTCCAAGCTGGCGGCGGTGTCGCCGGAGGCAATCCAGTACCGGACCTTCGAAATCTTCACCGACCTGGTCGGGCGCCTGGCGGCGTCGCGGCCGGTCACCCTCCACATCGACGACCTCCACTGGGCGGACCGCACCTCGCTGCAGCTGACCGAGCAGTTGCTGACGCTGGTCGAGACGGCGCCCGTCCTGCTGGTGTTCAGCCTCCGCCCGGAAACCGAGCACGAGGCCTGGGCGCTCAAGGAGAAGAGCGCCCGCGACTACCGGCACCTGCACCGGGAGCTGGCTCTGGGGGCGCTCGGCGAGACGGCCGAAAGAGACCTGGTGACGGCACTGGCCGGGAGCAACGGGCTAGGCGAGGGTGCCCAGGCCACCGTTCTCGAGGCGGCCGGCGGGAATCCCTTCTACATCGAGGAGCTGGTCCGCTCGCTCGCTGAGCGTGGGCGTCCGGGCGAGGCGGATCCCGCCGATACGTCGCTCCTGCCGAAGACGCTGGAGGGGGTCATCCTGGCGCGCATCGACCGCCTCCAACCCGCCTGGAGCGAGGTGGTCACCAGCGCCTCGGTCCTCGGACGCAGCTTCGGCTTCGACCTCCTCCGCGCCGCCACCGAGGTCGACGCCGGACCGCTCCGCGAGGCCGTTCATCACCTGCTCCGCCTGGACCTGCTGATGGCCGATCGGAGTGGCCAGGCGCTCAGCTATCGCTTCAAGCACGCCCTGATCCAGGAGGCGGCCTACAAGACGCTGGTCAAAGCCCGGCGGGCCGCCATCCACCGCCGTGCCGCCGAATGGTTCGAGACGTTCTACGCCGGCCGGCTGGAGCGCGTCTACGGCCTTATCGCGCACCACTGGGAGCGCGCGGAGGACGTCGAGAAGGCCGCCGAGTACGCGGAGCTGGCGGGTGACCGGGCCCTGAACGACTGGGCGCTCGACGCGGCCATCGAGCACTACCGCCAGCTGCTGCTGCTGGTGAAGGGCACGGTGCGGGAGGGCGAGACCGCGGAACTCCTCTTCCGCCTCGCCACCACGCTCCACCTCGCGATGCGCTTTCGGGAGGCCAACGAGGTCTGGGCGGAGGCGTTCCGGAGCTGGGAGACGCGTCCCGCAACGCAGGTCGAGGCGACCGCGACCCTGCGCATCGGGTCCCTCACGCTGCCCTGGAGCAGGGCCCGCTCCATGGGTTATTACGCGATCAACCAGCAGCTCGTGCAACAGCTCAACGACTCGCTGGCGGTGGCCAGGCGGCATCCCTACCTGGTCCCCCACCTCGCCCGCTCCTGGGAGGTCAGTGACGACGGCCTGCGCTACATCATCAGGCTCCGGGAGAGCACCTGGAGCGACGGCGCCCCTCTGCTGGCCAGGGACATGGTCGACACCTACCTGCTCTCCCTGGAGCCCGGCGGCTCCCCCAGTTCCTCCCTCGTCTACATCGTGGAGGGCGCCGAGGAGCGGGTCCGGCTGGGCACTCCCGGGAGTCGGTCGGGGTCCACGCGCTGGACGATCACACCGTCGAGATCAGGCTGCGCCGCCCGTCGCCGTACTTCATCTTCCTCTTCGTCTACCCCGAGTTCCTGGCGCTTCGGGACGATGCCACCAACGGACCCTTCCAGATCGAGCGGATGGACGCGGACGCGATCATCCTGGAGCGAGTCGCGGGTTACGAGCGGGGCCGGGGCGGGAACGTGAAGAGGGTCGAGTGGGAGAGGGTCAGCGAGGAGGCGCTGCTGGATCCCGCCCGGGCATCCGAGTTCGACGTCTTCAGCGCCCCCACGCTGGTTGACCGGCTGGCCGCCCCGGAGCACGGTCTCCGGCCCGCGGCGGGGCCGCAGACCCTGTCTCTCTTCGTCGCCTTCCCCGGGGAAGGAGCCCTCGAGGTCGACGTTCACCTCCGTAGGGCGCTGGCTCTCAGCATCGACCGTGGCCAGGTCCTTCCCCTCCTGAGGTACGGGCAGTCGGTCGCGACCGGCGGCCTGGTTCCACCCGACCTGCCCGGTCACTCGCCGGGTATCGCGCTGGGGTACGACCTCGAAGCCGCCCGCGCCGAGCTGGCCCTCTCCACGTACCGGCGCCTCCTGAAGGTCGTCTGCGCTGTGGAGCAGCGCGCTCCCTATCAGGAGGTCCTGGTCGAGGGCTGGCGGCGCGACCTGGGCCTCGAGATCGAATTGGCGGAGCTGCCCCTGGCCACCAACCACACCTGGAGGGGGATCGCCCAGGTCAGCCTCTGGCACTGGGTGGCCCACGCCCCCGATCCCGAGTATTTCCTGCGCAACCTGCTGCACGGCGGCATGCCCACCCGGGCGGCGGGCTGGCACCTCCCCGAGCTCGACGACCTGCTCGACCGTGCGCTCGCCGCGGCGTCCGGCGCCGAACGGCTGGCCCTCTTCCACCAGGCGGACCGCCTCGCGATCCGGGAGGCCTGCGTGATCCCGGTCGCTTACGGCGGAGTGGTCACCTTCCACCAGCGGTGGGTGCACGGCTGGTGGCACTGGGGTGCGCCCTGGCAGAGCTGGGATGAGCTCACGATCGACCCCACCTCGCCGCGGGCAGGCGGCTGACGCGGAGCCGAGAGGCTACGCGGCGAAGAAGCGGCGGCTGAGCAGGGGCAGGAGCGCGATCCGGAGGTCGACGGCAAGGAGCCGGGTGGTCTCCTCCGTGCGAAAAAGAGGCATGTTTTGTATTGGCAGAGCGAACATCAGTTCGTAAACTTGTCGTATGCTTATGGGCTCCAATGAGCGCGTCGATTACAGGGACTTCGAGGTCCGCGGCCGGGCCATCCGTCGCTGCTTGAAGCGTCACCTCGCGCGCAGGATCTTCAAGCTGCTGCGGCTTGGGGTTAACAGCTTATAGAAGTATCCCCACACCTCCCACAGGCGGGAACGGCTGTGTTTAACAACTCCTGGGCTTGGCCAGCGCGAAGGCGTGTGGGTGATGGCGGACGACTTCGCGGACGAGGCCGAGGCCAACGACGAGTCCGGCTGCTCGGTTACAGCCTCTCAGGCTTTCGAGTCGGGCTCGACGCCGGCCCCGGTAACCAGCCCGCCGCCCGGCGGCCACTCATGACTCCCCGCTGAGAGCGGGCTCGAGGTCCCGCCGCCGGTGGGCGGCGACGTGCGAGTGCAGGTCACCCAGCCAATCGGGTCCTCTTTCGCGCCGGGTGAACCAGTCCTCGGGCAGCTCATTGAGCGCGGCGAGTGCCTCCGCGTGGACCTGGTGGTGCCAGGCCAGCATCTCCTTGACCGGCCGTTCGTGCCAGCGCTCGTAGACGCGCCGGTTGCTCTCGGTGATCGTGAGTCCTCGCTCCTCGGCCGGCGCCTTGAAACCCCGTATGCGGCGGACGGTGTGCTGCTTCCAGTGCAGGATGTGCGCGACCGCGTCTTTGACGGTCCAGGGGTCGCGCGTCTCGGGGCGCGGCACGAGCCGGGCCCAGTCGCCGGCGCGAAGATTGGCGAGGAGCCGTTCGAGCGCTTCGTGCTCCCGTGCTTCCCGTTCCAGGACGTCAGCTCTCGTGTAGCGCACAGCCCCTAGCCTAGAACCCGAGAGGGACACTATTCGTCGGTATTAGCGCGCAGGAGCATTTGGACATGAAATGGATCACTCGCGCGAACGCCGCCGTCGACCGATAAAAAGCGCTAGTCACCGGTCTGGTGGGAGATAGTCCGCGGGTCGATCTTCCGGACAGGTAATCCCCACCCTTTAACACCCAAGGTTCCTTCTCCCGCCGGCACCCGGCGGCCACCAACCAGAGGAACCGATATCTGGTCTTGAGGTGGGCAGAGAAGACGTGTCCCAGGCAACTGAACAACGGCGGGACCGGCGTCCCGATCCAGGCTGGCTTGCCCATGCAATTGAAGCGGCCATTGGCCTTTACTACGGCCTCAGGTGACTTTGGGCCGGGAGGTTGTGAGGGCGGGGGAACGTGGTTGATCCAAA
Organism: Chloroflexi bacterium UBA6019; assembly: GCA_002427995.1. Lineage (GTDB taxonomy): Bacteria > Chloroflexota > Dormibacteria > Dormibacterales > Dormibacteraceae > UBA6019. The sequence continues at coordinate 1,009 of DIZV01000026.1, read as the reverse complement.
GCTGGTAATCGACCTGCGTGGGGTCGCTTGCCGGAGGGGGCGATCGAACGCCCTGGAGCATGTCTCGCTCGAGGTGGCCGCTGGTGAAGTCGCGTTCGTCACAGGTCCGAGCGGTGCCGGGAAATCTACGCTCCTGGGCCTCATCCACGGCGACCTGGAACTAGCTGAAGGCCAGGGCTTCGTGGGAGGATGGGCGCTCCACGACCGCCGCCGCCTCGACCTCCCCCTTCTCCGCAGAGCGGTTGGCATGATCTACCAGGACTACCGCCTCCTTCCGCGGCTGACGGCGCTGGAGAACATCGTCTTCGCGATCCGGGCCGTTGAACTGGGAATGCACCGGACCGAAGCCATCAGCCGAGCTGGGGCCCACCTCGAGGGCGTGGGACTGGCCGACAAGGCCGCGAGCTACCCAGGCGAGCTGTCGGGCGGTGAGCAGCAGCGGGTCGCCCTCTGCGCCGCGCTCGCGCACCGGCCCCGGATCTTCCTCGCGGACGAGCCGACGGGCGAGCTGGATGCCGCGACCGCCGACCAGGTCTACGCAATGCTGAACGAGCTCGTACGTGAGCACCGGTGCACGACGGTGATCGTCAGCCACGATCCCGAGTCGACGCGCATCGCCGACCGCATCGTGCGCATCCGCGACGGCCGGGTCTCCGAGGAGTGGGGCCGCGGCGACGAGGAGAGCGACGCGATCGTCGTCGGCCGCGGCGGCTGGCTGCGACTGCCCGAGGAGCTCCTGCTGCGCGCCGGCATCGGCGCGAAGGCCACGGCCCGCTTCGAAGCGGGCGGCGTCGTCGTGACACCCGCCGGGGCGCCACAACAGGTGTCTGACACTGTTCCTGTGTCAGACACACCTTCGAAGCGCGGTGCGCTCGTCGCGGAAGCGCGCAGCGTCGAACGACGCTACGGCGAGACGGTCGCGCTGCGAGCTACGGACGCGTCGTTCCACGCCGGCCACCTGCATGCGGTGACCGGACCGTCCGGGTCGGGGAAGACGACGCTCCTGCAC
>DIZV01000091.1:3037-3372 GCA_002427995.1 Chloroflexi bacterium UBA6019 | reverse complement strand
GTGCGGTACCACTCCTCGACGATCTCGTCGAAGGCGTCGCGCCCGATCTCCTCCTTGGTCGTCCCGTCCTTCGCCAGCTGCTTTTCGATCACGTTCTGGGTGGAGATCGCGGCGTGGTCGGTGCCCGGCAGCCAGAGCACCTCGTAGCCGGTCATCCGGCGGTAACGCGCCCAGACGTCCTGCAGGGTGCCGTTGACCGCGTGGCCCATGTGGAGCACGCCGGTGACGTTCGGCGGCGGCACGGCGATCGTGTACCTGGGTTTCGGGCTCGCCGCGTCGGCGACGAACAGCCGTGCCTCCTGCCAGCGCGCGGACCAGCCGGCCTCGATGGCCTT
>DIZV01000091.1:0-2784 GCA_002427995.1 Chloroflexi bacterium UBA6019 | reverse complement strand
AGCCGCCTGGGGTACGGATACTCGGCGTACCACCAGTCGGTTCATGGCGCCCGAATTGTACCGCTAGCATTTCAGCGGTGACCCCCGCCGAGCTGCGCGCCCTGGTGCCCGCCGTGCGCGAGTCAGCCTACCTCGACACCGCGACCTATGGTCCCGCCGCCGAGCCGGTCGTCGCGGTGATCCGGGACTTCATCGACTCCTGGTCCCGGGGCACGACCCGCTTCGAGGTCTGGGAGTCGGTCGGCGAGGATTGTCGCGGCCTTTTCGCGGCACTCCTCAACGTCTCGCCCGACGACATCGCGGCGCAACCCTTTGTGAGCACGGCCGCAGGCACCATCGCGGCCCAGCTCCAGCCGGGCGACCGGGTCGTCGTCAACGAGCGCGAGTTCGCGAGCAACCTGTGGCCCTGGCTCCACCAGCGCGAGCGTGGCGTCGAGGTCGCCGTCGTGCCGGTCCGGGCCGGCCGCTCCGAGGTCGCCGACTACGCGGCCGCCGCCGGCGACCGGGTCGCCATCATCGCGGTGAGCGCCTTCCAGAGCTCGAACGGCTGGCGGGCGCCGCTCCGGCAGCTGGCCGACCTCGCCCACAGCGCCGGCGGAATGCTCTTCGTCGACGCCTGCCAGGGCGCTGGTGCCATCCGGCTCGACCCCGCGATTGACGGCTTCGACCTGCTGGCCACCGATTCCTACAAGTGGCTGATGGGACCCCGTGGCGCCGGCTACATGTACCTCTCCCCCGAGGCCCGGGCACGATTCCGCCCGCTCTCGGTCGGCCCCCACGCCGGGCGGCGCCCACTGGGGTCGTACTACGGCGTGGAGATGAACCTCTCCGACACCGCCTCCCGCTTCGACGCTTCGCCGAGCTGGATCTCCGTCGCCGCCGATCGCGAGGCGCTGCGGCTCCTGACCGGGGTCGGGATCGAGACCATCGAGGCGCACGACCTCCACCTGGCGGCTCGCTTTCGTACCGGACTGAACGAGTTGGGGGTCGAAACTGACGCCTTCCCGGAGGCCGAACGGTCGCCGGTGGTGGCGGTGGCGGTGGCCAACCCGGCGGAGACGGTGACCCGCCTGGCCGCGGCCGGCGTGGTGGCGGCTCACCGCGCCAACGGGGTCCGCTTCGCCTTCCACGTCTTCAACAACGAGTCCGACGTGGACCGAGCCCTGGAAGCCCTGCCCTAACCCGGCCTCGCGGTCAGCGTTTGTGGCGCTGCTTGTTCACCGCCTCCGCGGGGTGCTCCGCCGCGCCTCTGGTCGCCCGCTCCAGGAGGCCTGGAAAGAGGTTGCCGAGGCGGGCGCCCACAACGGAGGTCGGCGGGGCCACCTGGATCTCGCGCCGGTTGCGGTCGATCGCTTTCAGGACCGCCTCGGCCACCTCGGCGGGAGTGACCTCGCCGGCGATGGCACCTGCCTTCTGGCCCGTCTCCGCCCACATCCCCGCCTCGGAAACGTAGGTCGGACTGACCAGCGAGACGCCGACGCCGCTCCCGGCGAGCTCCAGCCGGAGGGCGAGAGCGAAGCCGCGGAGCCCGAACTTGGTCGCGTTGTAGAGCGACGTCCGGGGGCTCGCGACGTGGCCGGCCATGGAGGCCATGAAGACGAGCTGTCCCGAGCGCCGGGCGAGCATCCCGGGCAGCACCAGCCGGGCCAGAATAATCCCCGCCCGGAGGTTGACGTCGAGCGCTCGGTCGATCTCCTCGACCGCGAAGTCGTCGAGCCGTCCGCTCCCGGGGATGCCGGCGTTGGACACGAGCACATCGACCGGACCGGCCTCTCTGGCCAGGCGCTCGGCCTCACCCCGGCGGCTCAGGTCGGCCGGGATCGCCCGGGCGTCGCCGAGCTCCGCGGCGAGGGATTCGAGCGCCGCACCGTTCCTCGCCGAGAGCACAAGGCGAGCCCCCTCCGCGCGGAGACGGCGCGCGATGTGGGGCCCGAGCCCACTGGAAGCCCCCGTCAGGAGGACCGATCTGCCGTTCAGCTGCATCTTGGCTCTACCGTTTTGCCTCTCGGCGTCGTAACCTCGGCCACGCCATGAGTGAACCCGAGGTCCCCCCGATCGTAGAGGACAATCGCCGGCTGCGCCTTCGGCGTCTCGACGACCTTCTCGAGGCCCTGGAGACCTGCAACGAGAACGACATCTCGCGGCCGCCGCGGCCGGTCCTCGAGGGCCTCTGGGCAGCCGGGATCGACCCGACGCCGACCGAGACCACCACCCAGCTGATCGAACGGGTCCTTGATCGGCAGGCGGACTTCCTGATCAAGGTGCCGATCGAGCGCCGCAAGGCTCCCCGCCGACGGACCCAGATCGACCTCGCCGAGTGGCTTCGCGAGGGCCGCCGAACCGGCGAGCTCTGAACCGCTAGCCCGCCGGCACCTCGACCACGCCCGGCCGGCGGACCGCTCGGAGCCGTTCCATCTCGTCGACCTGGTCGCGGTCGCCGAGGTGCCGCTCGAAGAGCAGCTTCAGAAAGACCGCGCAGACCACCGGGTCGAAGTGGGTGCCGATGCCCTGCCGCAGCTCGTCGACGGCCTGGGCGGTGGAGAGGGCCCGGCGGTAGGGCCGATTGGTGGTCATCGCCACATAGGCGTCGACGACCGAGATGATCCGGGCGCCGATCGGGATCTCGTCCCCCCGCATGCCGTTCGGGTAGCCGCTCCCGTCGTACCGTTCCTGGTGGGCGAGAACGATGTCCGCCCCCTCCCGGAACTGGGAGTAGCTGGCAAGGATCCGGGCCCCGATCGCGGGGTGCTTCTTCATCTGCTCGTATTCGTCCTCGGAGAGCGG
>DIZV01000072.1:1467-23007 GCA_002427995.1 Chloroflexi bacterium UBA6019 | reverse complement strand
GCGCACGTCGATCCACGTTCGCAGTCTAATTGACAGGTCTTCGGGCCGCTGGAGGGCCTCCGGCTATTGCACCTCGGCGGGCCGGTAGTTCAGCTTGTAGAAGTCCCAGTATTCACCGTTGCGCAGCGGTCGCCACCAACTCTCGTTCTCGCGGTACCAGCGGACCGTGCGCTCCATCCCTTCTCGGAAGCCGACCTCAGCTGACCAGCCGAGCTCCTCCGCTGCCTTGCGCACGTCCAGGGCGTAGCGATAGTCGTGGCCGGCGCGGTCCATGACCCGGCCGACCTTTGCTCCATCCAGGCCCGTGAGCTCCACCACCGCGGCAGCCACCTCGTTGCCGCTGGTCTCAGTGCCGGTGCCGAGGTTGTAAGCCTCGCCGGGGGCGCCGCGGTGGAGCGCGGCGTCGATGCCGCGGCAATGGTCCTCAACGTAGATGTAGTCCCGCACCGCGCTCCCATCGCCGTAGATGGGCAGTTCCATCCCGTCGAGCGCATTGGTGATAAAGAGCGGCACGATCTTCTCTGGGAATTGATTGGGACCGTAGTTGTTGCTGCCCCGGGTGACGATGAGCGGCAGGCCGTGGCTGACCTGGTACGACCAGGCGAGGAGCTCGCCACCCGCTTTGCTGGCACTGTAGGGGCTGCGTGGCCGGAAGGCGTCCGTCTCCTGGGAGCGCCCCTCGGCGACATCGCCATAGACCTCGTCGGTTGAGACCAGGAGGAAGACCTCGTGGCCGTGCTTGCGCGCTGCCTCCGCCAGGACCCCGGTCCCGAGGACATCGGTGACGACGAAGGCGAAGGGGTCGAGCAGGCTCCGGTCGACGTGGGTTTCGGCGGCGAAGTTCACGATCGCGTCGACCTGGCCGGCGAGGTGGTCGACCATCTCGCCGTCGGCGATGTCGCCCCGGACGAAGCGGTAGCCGGCGGTCTTTTCGAGCTCAGCGAGGTTGGCTGGGTTGCCGGCGTAGGTGAGCTTGTCGAGAACGGTGATCTCGATCTCGGGTCGGGTCCGGCGCAGAAGCTTGACGAAGTGGCTGCCGATGAAGCCGGCCGCCCCGCAGACGAGCAACCGCTTGAGCCGGCGCTCTTTCACGTGATCTTCGGCCAGGCCGTCCAGTCGTAGCCGATGGACTCGTCGTCATGCGCCAGGCGCCCCTCGTCCTCCGGGTTGTAGACGTTCGAAGTCACATAGAGGAGGTGGCTGAGCTCCAGGGCGCGACACCCGTGAGCCACCCCCGGCGGGATCTTGAGGCAGCGGGCGAAACGGTCCCCGAGAAACAGCTCCACCAGCTCACCCTTGGTTGGCGAGTCGGGGCGGAGGTCATAGAGGGCCACCTTGAGCGAGCCGATCGCATACCACCAGTCGGTCTGCTCGCGGTGGTGGTGCCAGGCCTTCGCCGACCCCGGATACATCAGGGCATGGCTCCATTGCCCGAAATGGCCGAAGAAGCCGTCGGTCTCCCGGATGATCTCGCGGAAGAAGCCCCGCTCGTCCGCATGCGTCGCCAGCTCCTTGATCTCGACCCCCTCGATCATCTCGACTCGTCTCGCTCCTTGTTGGCGCCATGGCCGCGGACGAAGTCGTTGACCTCGTAATAGGCCTCGATCGACTCGCCGCCATCGCCCCAGAATCCTTCCAGAACGTCGTACTCCATCTGCTTCAGGTCGACGTAATGGTTGTTCACGTCGGTGATCTCCAACTCGCCGCGCTTCGAAGGTTCGAGGGTGGGTATCACCTTGAAGACGTCAGCGGGGTAGAAGTAGATGCCGGTCACCCCGTATGAGCTGGGTGGGTCCTCGGGCTTTTCGACGATCCGGACGACCCGTCCCCGGGGGTCCAGCTCGGGGACGCCGAGATGTTTGAGGTGCTGGGGATCGGCGACTCGGCTCAGGAGAATCCGCGCGCCCGACTCCTGCTTCTCGAACCGCTCGACCGCGGAGCGGAACGTGAACTCGACCACGTTGTCGGCGAGCATCACGACCATCCGGTCAGAACCGACGAAACGCTCGGCCAGCCCAAGGGCTTCGGCGATGCCACCTGGCTTCTCCTGGTAGGCGTAGAAGAGGCGGTCGATCCCGTATTCGTGGCCATTGCCGAGGAGCCGGAGGAACTCGCCCGCGTGGGTGCCCCCGGTCACCAGCATCAGATCGGTGACCCCGCCCTTGACCAGTGCCTCGATCGCGTAGCTGATCATCGGGCGGTCATAGATCGGCAGCAGGTGCTTGTTGGTTATCCGCGTCAGCGGGTGCAGGCGGCTGCCGGTTCCCCCGGCCAGGATCACTCCTTTCAAGTCACCCAGATTCTCGCAGAGCCGCTGCAAACACAACCCGGAACGGCGCGGGCACCCCAACCAAGTGCGGTGCGATTTGGGGTGGACCCCTTGATCTTGTGGCAAACTGCGGCTGCAATGCCGACCGCCTGGCCCCGGGCGATCCTCCACGTTGATCTCGACGCCTTCTACACCTCGGTCCACCAGCGCGATGACGAGTCGCTGCGCGGCAAGCCGGTGGTGGTGGCGGGCGCCTCCCGGCGCGCGGTCGTGATGGGCGCCTCCTACGAGGCGCGCGCCTTCGGCGTCCACTCGGCGATGCCGCTCTTCGAGGCGGTCGCGCTCTGCCCCGCGCTGGTCGTCGTCCGACCCGCCTCGAGCCGCTACCGCGAGGCCAGCCGGGCCATTCACGCCGTCTTCCGCCGCTTCGCCGCGCCGGAGAAGATCGAGGGCGTCTCGCTCGACGAGGCGTACATCGACGTCACCGCCCGGAGCCGCCACGGCACCACGACGCCGGAGGACATCGCGCGCCAGATCAAGTTCATGATCCGCAACGAGGTCCACCTGACCGCCAGCGTCGGGGTCGCCGTCGGGAAGGTCGTCGCCAAGATCGCCTCGGAGTCGCGCAAGCCCGATGGGCTGGTCGTGGTGCCTCCCGAGACCGAGGCCGAGTTCATGGCCCCGATGCCGGTCGGCGCGCTGACGGGGGTCGGCCCGAAGACCGAGGAGCGGCTCCGCATGATGGGTATCCGCCGAGTCGGCGACCTCGCCGATTACGACACCCAGCGGCTGGTCCAAGCGCTCGGCAGCGGCGGCGCGGTGCTCCAAAAGCTCGCCCAGGGCAAGGACCGCTCGCCGGTGGACGGGACCAAGCCACCCAAGACCATCAGCGCGGAGATCACCTTCGAGGAGGACGTCTCCGACCGCGACCGGATCGAGGCCGCCGTCAAGGAGCTGACCGAGCGCCTGGCCGTGCGCCTCCGCGAGGCCGGCGTGAAGGCGAAGACCGTCTACGTCAAGGTGAAGCTGCCGGACTTTCGCCTGGTGAGCCGCCAGGTGAGCCGGACGAGCGCGACCGACGACGGCGACGTGATCTTCCGCGCGGCGCGCTCGGCGCTGGAGAAGTCGCACCTGGAGTCGCGGCCGGTGCGGCTGATCGGGGTCGGGCTGTCCGGCCTCGAGCATCCGCACCCCGAGCTCCAGATGTCGCTGTTTGATTGAGGCCGCCGGCCTCCATCGAGGAGCGGTCGATCTGCGGGCGGGGCGGCAAGGCGCTGACGACGTCGCCGACCGTTTTCCAGCCGAAGCGCTCCGCGCCTCGCTTCACCAGCTCCCGGAGAACGGCGGCGGTCGCCTGGGCGTCGCCCAGTGCCGCGTGGACGGGCTCGATCTTGATCTCCAGCGCCTCGACCAGGCGGGCCAGTCCCGGGGTCTGACCGGGCGGCCACTCCAGGACCAGGCGGGCGAGCGCCGTGGTGTCGACGACCGGGTGCTCGAGCGGCCGCGATAGGCCGCGGCCGAGGATCCAGGTGTCGAAAGCGTCATGGCTGTGCTCGACCAGCACCGTACCCCGGGCGAAGTGGAGGAAGGCGCGGCGGGCGTCGGCGAACTGGGGAGCGTCGACCAGCATCTCACGCCCGATGAGGTGCCTCCGCTTGGCGTAAGGGTTGATCGGCGCCCGGCTGTGGACCAGGGTGTCGAAGAGGCTCAGCGATCCGCTCAGGCGGAAGCGCTCGGCGCCGATCTCGAGCACCAGAAAGGGCCGGTTGCCGGTGGTCTCGATGTCGACGGCGACGAACTCCGCCTCCGTCAGGGGCGTGTCGGGGCCGACCGCGGCCAGCTCCTCCTCCCCGCCCACCGCCGCCCAATCCACCGGCTGGGCCGCCCCCCGGGGCTTGAGCCGCAGAGGTCGCTCAGACGGTTCGGGCACGTCTCATCGTAGGGATGTCGTCCCCCTCAACTAAGATCAAGTGCCCCATGGCCCCCCGCAAGCGGATTCTGAGCGGCATGCGGCCGACGGGGCGCTTCCATCTCGGCAACTACTACGGCGCCGCCCGGAACTGGGTCCGCCTGCAGGACGAGTACGACTGCTTTTACATGGTCGCCGACTACCACGGCCTGACCAGCCAGCCCCACGCCACGGCGTTCGAGCGTGACCTGATCGACCTCGCCGCGGACATGATGGCTGTGGGCGTCCGGCCCGAGTCGATCTACCTCCAGTCGTCCGTCCCCGAGGTCGCCGAGCTCTTCCTCCTCTTCACGATGGTCACCCCCTACGGCTGGGTCCAGCGCGTGCCCACCTTCAAGGAGATGGCGCGCCAGCAGCCCGACAACGTGAACATGGGGCTCTTCAGCTACCCGGTCCTGCAGGCCGCCGACATCCTCCTCGTCAAGGGGGACGCGGTGCCGGTCGGCCAGGACCAGGACGCCCACATCGAGATGGCGCGGGAGACCGCGCGCCGCTTCAACCGTCTCTACGGCAACGTCTTCCCCGAGCCTGCCACCCTCCGGACCGAGACGCCCAAGATCCTCGGCACCGACGGCAGGGCCAAGATGTCGAAGTCCCTCGGCAATATCGTCGGGGTCACCGCCGAGCCGGAGGTGATCCGCAAGCAGGTGCTCTCGATGGTCACCGACACGCGGCGGGCATACCTCTCGCAGCCCGGGCATCCCAAGAGCTGCAACGTGGACTCGCTCTACAAGATCTTCTTCCCGGACGACTGGCAGCACTACTGGGACCTCTGCCGCAAGGCGGAGATCGGCTGCCACGAGAAGAAGAGGATTTTGGGGGAGCGGATCATCGAGACCTTCGCCCCCTTCCGACAGGCGCGGGCCGAACTTTCCGACGAAGCGGTCAAGCGCCACCTCGCCGAGGGTTCGAGGCGAGCCCGGGACGTGGCTCGCGCCACGGTGGCCGAGGCGCGGTCGGCGGTCGGCCTACTCCCCGGCCTGTGATATTTTTCGGATTGTTTCAATACGCCTGAGAGGAGGCCCGCGGGAATCAGCACCAGCCACGTCGACGAAGTGCCTCGGATGGGGGTCAACCCCAACGTATCCCGCCGCACCTTCCTCACCTGGTACATGGCGGGGCTGATGACCGCCACCGTGGTGGCCGGACTGGCCCCGATCCTGGTTTTCATCTGGCCGCCCTCCCCGGCGGGCGAGAAGAAGGCGAACGTTGGTGTCAAACTCGACACTCCGGTCAGCAAGCTCGCCGACGGCGATGCGGTGCGATTCGATGCTCCCCAGAACACCGCGTTCATCGAGCAGGACGGCGGCGGGGCCAACGCCAGGGGGAACCTCACCTACGCCGGTTACGCGGTGAAGCAGGGAGGCCGGACGATCTTCCTCGCCGTTACCTGCAGCCATCTGGGCTGTTCGGTCAACTTCAACCAGGACGCCAAGCGCTTTGAGTGCCCTTGCCATGGGTCGCGCTTCTCGATCGACGGAAACGTTACCCACGGCCCGGCCCTGTCCCCGCTGTCGCACCTCAAGGTGACCGAGCAGGGCGAAACACTGCTGGTGGCCGGGATCATGACGGGCGGGGCGTAGGCACCTAAATGGCGATCCCGACTCCGCGCGACGTCCAGCTCGCAGTGGTCGACTGGCTCGACTCCCGCTTCCCCTTCACCGAGACCGTCGATGAGGCGCTGACCCAGCGGGTCCCGAACTACGCCAACGCCTTCTACTACTGCTTCGGTGGGATGGTCTTCATCCTCATCGTGCTGCAGATCCTGACGGGCATCTTCCTGTCGTTCTACTACGTGCCTGACGCGGCCGGGATCCCGGCACCCGCGTATACGTCGGTGAACTTCATCACCAACCACGTCTACCTGGGCTGGCTGATCCGCGGCATCCATTTCTGGGGCGCCAACCTGCTGATCGTGATGGTGGTCCTCCACATGGCCCGGGTCTACTGGACCGGCTCCTACCGCGCCCCCCGCGAGCTCAACTGGATGGTCGGCATCGCGATGATGTTCATCGTCCTCGTCTTCTCCCTGACCGGTTACCTCCTGCCCTGGGACACCAAGGCCTACTGGGCGACCGCCGTCACCCTCCAGGTCGCCGGCAGCCCGCCGCCGATCGGCCCGCTCGACATCGGCGGCTGGATCAAGACGCTGCTCCAGGGCGGCACCGTGGTCGGGCCCGGAACCCTCCAGCGGTTCTTCTCGATCCACGTCTTCCTCCTCCCAGCGGCGATCCTCCTCCTGATGTACGTCCACTTCCGCCTCATCCGCCAGCACGGCATCTCGGAGCCCCTTTGAGAATGAAGAAGCAGACCCCTCCCTTCAAGGGACCCGGCGCGGAGGCCGCGGTCGAGCTCCCCTACCAGCCCGAGGTCGATCTGCCGCCGCGGCGGACAGAGCTGCCGGTCGGGATCGACCACCCGGCCTATCCCGTGCTCGTCGGCCTGGCCCTCTTCCCCATCCTGATGGGCGCCTCGGGCTACCACCTGGCCGAGGACATGCCGGACGACGAGACCCACCCCTTCTACCCGGACCACTTCTGGCCCTATCCGATCATCGCCGTCGTGATCCTGGCCACCGCCGGCCTGATGGCAGCCTTCGTCCAGCAGAACCTGCTGCTCGAGGCCTCGGCCGACCCGCGCCAGATCGTCATCCCGCGGCCGGACTGGTACTTCCTCTTCCTCTTCGAGTTCCTGAAGACGGGACCGGAGATCATCACCGCCCTCGTCATCCCGCCGCTGATCCTGATCTGGCTGCTCGTCTTTCCCTTCATCGACCAGGGCATCGGGCCTGTCATCGCGCGCAGGATGGGCTGGCCGCGCTGGGTGGTGCCCGGCCATAACTGGATCACCGGGACCGCCTTCTGCCTCTTCATCGCCTGGATCCTCGGCCTCACCTTCTTCGCGCTCGGCGGGCCGAACTTCTGCATCCCGTGGCCGTTCTTCGGCATCGGGACCCTCTGCGGGGCCTAAGGCAAGAGGGGGCGGGCCCCCTCTTCCGGAACTCCCCCATGCCGGGGTGCGAACGGCATGCCGAGTCGAGTATCACTGCCGGTAAGAACATCTGGCGCGGCGCCAGGTTTCGATTCCAGAACAACCCAAACGGCCGGGATGAACCCGGCCTATGCACCACGCCCGGCGCCATGAGCATGGGCGGCTAGGCGCGACGCGTCGTCTAGGCCTTTCTTCCCCAAGGCGTCGCCCGTGATCGCTTTTCGGTAGGTGGTCAGCGCGTCGCGAAGTGGCGTCAGGGCGGCGTCTTCGGGGTGGGAGTTCAGCAGGGCCTCGGCGGCGGTCGCCAGGTTCTCGGCCAGCGACGCCGCCAGGGCCGTGCGTTCGAGTTCGCGGCGGACGTTGTTGAAGGCTACGCGGCTCCGCCCTCCAGTGACCCCGCCCGGGCCCTCGCTCGCTCCCACCGTCAGCCCTTCTCGGTCACGCGGTATTCCAGGTATTTGCCGAGCAGTAGGCGCGTGTGCGCCTCGAGGGCGGGGAGCACCGAGAGGACGAGGCCGACCACCGGGTAGCTGAAGTACTGAAGGAAGACCAGGAAGCGCCGGGCGGGATGCCACTCGGCCGGCGGCGGCGGCAGCAGCTTGTACTCGAGCCAGATCAGCCCGATCACCGTGGAGGTCGTCACCGTCAGGATCAGGCTCGAGTAGAGCCAGAGGTTCTGGCCCAGGTCGGTGATCGAGAAGTCGGTGCTGACCCAGATCGGGATCGAGGCCCCGAAGAGCAGGAACACGGGCAGAAAGATCCAGTTCAGGTGGTTCAGGAAGAGGTTCAGGAAGCGGATCACCCGGAGCCGGAGCGGGATCTCGGGGTGCTTGGGGATCCGCTCCAGCACGTAGGGCACATCGGTGATCCCCCAGGCCCACCGCTTGATCTGGTTGTACTGACTGGCGTGGCTGGCGGCGTAGTCCCGGCCGATCGGCGAGTCGCCGTAGATCGGCAACCAGACCGACCTCATCTGGAACCGCTCCCCGAAGCGGAAAAACGCCTTCCAGTAGAAGCGGGAGTCCTCCGGGATCACGTCCTTGTCCCAGTAGCCGACCTCGTGCACGAACTCCAGGCTGCAGGTGTAGGAGGAGAAGGCGACCAGACGGTGCTTGCGGGTGTGGAGGAACATCTGCCACTGCGAGGTGCTGCCGGACACCACTCGGACCGCGGTCGGCACCTTCCAGATGTTGTTGTGGAAGAGCGGCACCGGCTGCCAGATCGTCGTGTCGCGTCCCGGCTCGAGGGCGTGGTGGTAGCTGATCCAGGCGAAGTACTGGGGGTGGACCCGATAGTCCGAGTCAAGGTCGGTGCAGAGGACCTTGCTCAGGTCGTACCCCTCCTCGGTCAGCTGGCGGACCATCCAGCGGCCACCCCAGTTCATCGCCGCCGACTTGCCGACCACGATGCCAGGCTCGAGGGGGTCCTTGATGTGGTGGAAGCCGGCCACTCGGTCCCCGAACTTGGCCTTGAGTTTGGCGACGTTCTCCCAGCCCGGCTTGTCCGTCTCCCGGGTGATGATCCCGATCAGCTTCCGCTCGGGCGGGTAGTTGGAGTCCACGATCGCCTGGCAGGTCGCCTCGAGGACGTGATAGGGCTCGGTATAGGTCGGGATGATGCAGAGGTGGTAGTAGTCGAGCGGCCTCTCGCCCCCCGGCGCCAGGTCGGCCCCCCGGCAGCGCTCCCACCAGTCGATCGCCATGTCGCGCCGCATCCGCCGGTAGGTGGTGAGAATGCCACCGATGACGAGGAAGGAGCGCATGAACCAGTAGCAGTCGAACACCAGCACGCCGATCGCAACGAAGAAAGCCCCGTTGACGCCGAAGAGAATCGGGATCCAGGCGGGGCTCAGCAGCATCACCCAGGTGATCAGGCCGGGCGTCGCCTCGAACAGCCGGTAGAGCCCCTGCCGGACCGGGCTCCGCGGCGCGGCAACCATCTCAGCCATCCGCTGCCGATTGTTTCAGGAATAGACGGGCAGGGCCCCGGCTTCTAGTGGACAGATCCTGAGGAGGTATCCGCCAAAACTGTGAACGACATGAAGCACTTCGACGACAGCGACTTCTCAACCACCGTACTGACCAGCCAGAAGCCGGTCCTGGTCGACTTCTACGCCGACTGGTGCGGCCCCTGCAAGATGATGGCCCCGGTGATCGAGCAGATCGCCGGCGAGTACGGCGATCGGGTCGAGGTCGGCAAGCTCGACACCGACGCCAACCCCGAAGTCGCGATGCGGTACCAGGTCATGGGCATCCCCACCCTGGGCCTCTTCAGCGGCGGCGCGATGGTCGACCGGCTGGTCGGCTACCCGGGACCGATCGGGATCAAGAGCTGGCTCGACCGGGCACTGGCCAAGACCGCGGCCGCCTAGCCCAGCCGCCCAACCCCCAGCGGCCCGTGCGCGGCCGCTAGCATGGCCCTGTGCGGGGGCGCGGGACCCTGCATCGGATGATGCTGTCCACACGAAGCAGACCGGGTGGATTTCGTGTCGTCTGACCGTGGCCGCAAGGGCCCCCGTGGCGAACAATTCAGCTTGGAACCTACTGCGCCGATTTCTTCCCAATCAGAGGAGGGGCATCCATGGGTCTTGCAACCGAGAGCGTGAGCTCAACCAAGCCGGCCGAGGTGATCGAGCGGGCACGTCGGGCCGGCGTCCAGGTCGTCGACGTCCGCTTCGTGGACCTCCCCGGCACCTGGCAGCATTTCAGCCTGCCCCTCGAGGAGCTCGACGAGTCCAGCTTCAGCGAGGGGCTCGGCTTCGACGGTTCCAGCATCCGCGGCTTCCAGGCCATCAACGAGAGCGACATGCTCCTGCTGCCGGACCCCGAGACGGCGACCCTTGACCCCTGCCTGCGGATACCGACCCTCTTCCTGATCTGCGACATCGTCGACCCGATCACCCGCAAGCCCTACAGCCGCGACGCGCGGTACGTGGCCCGCAAGGCGGAGGACTACCTTGCCAAGAGCGGCATCGCCGATACCGGCTATTTCGGGCCCGAGGCGGAGTTCTACATCTTCAACAGCCTCCGCTTCGACCAGAACATGTTCAGCGGCTATTACTACATCGACTCCGAAGAGGGGATCTGGAACAGCGGCAGCAACGGCACCGCCAACCTCGCCAACCGGCCACGGGCGAAGGAGGGCTACTTTCCCGTCCCCCCGACGGACCGGCTCCAGGACCTTCGCTCGGAGATGATGCTGAAGCTGAACGAGGCCGGCTGCCGGGTCGAAGTTCAGCACCATGAGGTCGGCACCGCCGGCCAGGCCGAGATCGACATGCGCTTCGACACCCTGGTCTCGATGGGCGACAAGGTGATGAAGTACAAGTACATCATCAAGAACATCGCCGCCCAGAACGGGTACGTGGCGACGTTCATGCCGAAGCCTCTCTTCCAGGACAACGGGTCCGGGATGCACGTCCACCAGAGTCTCTGGAAGGACGGGGTCAACCTGATGTTCGATGCCGACGGCTACGCCGGACTCAGCCGGATGGCCATCCACTACATCGGCGGCCTGCTCAAGCACGCACCCTCCCTGCTCGCCTTCTGCGCCCCGACCACCAACTCCTACCGCCGGCTGGTGCCGGGCTACGAGGCGCCGATCAACCTGGTCTACTCGAAGCGCAACCGGTCCGCCTGCGTGCGGATTCCGATGTACTCGAACAACCCGAAGGCGAAGCGGATCGAGTTCCGGTCGCCGGACCCGACCGCCAATCCCTACCTGGCGATGGCCGCCCTGCTGATGGCCGGCCTCGACGGGATCAAGAACAAGATCGAGCCGCCGAAGCCGCTCGACAAGGACATCTACGAGCTGGAGGGCGCCGAGAAGGCAGCCATCCAATCGGTGCCCGGTTCTCTCCAGGAGGCGCTGGCCGCGCTCAAAGCCGACCACGACTACCTGCTCGAGGGTGGGGTCTTCACGAAGGATCTGATCGAGACCTGGATCGACTACAAGATGAAGCGGGAGGTCGAGCCGGTGGCGCTGCGCCCGCATCCCTGGGAGTTCTACCTCTACCACGACGCGTAGTCCGGCTCGACGGGTCAGAGGCCCCCGCGCCGCTCGCGGGGGCCTCTGCTTTTGAGCCCTGTCATTCCGCCGCCAGCCCACCGCCAGAGGAGGGCGGCGGCGCAAGAATGGGCGGCCCGGGAAGTTTGTCGAGCATGGTCGCTCTTCCCCTCCAGGCCCATGAGACCTTCCCCGAGACCTGCGCCACCTGCCGCCAGGAGTGCGAAGCGGAACGCTCGCTGCACTACGTCCCGTGGGGCGATCGCATGGCGGCGGGCCGCTGGCTCTGCTTCGACTGCCTGATAACGCTCTTCCGGCTCGACACCCAGAGCCTGATGGAGCAACGGCGTGGGGGCCGCGCGCGCCTCCGGATCGCCACCTAGCGAACCGCCGGCGCAGGGTTACCCCTTGTTCGTCGTTGATATAAGCACACGGACTCTACGTCACAGCAACCGAGGTGAAACACAAGTGGTACTCGTCCTGATACTTGAACTGAACGACCTGGTCCAGAACGCCTGGAAGAGCTGGAACGCCTGGCAGCGCTCCTCGGCCAATCGGCCGGTGGGCCCCGCCCGCCGGCACTCGGGGGACACCCTGGCGCCGAGCGCCTAGGGCCCCCAGCCGGAACCGGCTTACTTGCCGGTGTCGGCCGAGGGTGCCGCGGCGATCATCGAGCGCAGCGCCTGGGCCGCGCCCAGCAACGCCGCCGACTCGTAGGGAACCAGCACCGTCGCGTTATCGCTCTGGGCAAACTTGCTCAGCGTCTCCAGCTGGAGAATCGCCAGAAGAGGCGCGTCAGGGTTACCGGCGTGGATCGCCTGGTACACGGTCGCGATCGCCTGCCCGCGGCCCTCGGCCTCCAGGATGGCAGCCTGCCTCTGGCCCTCGGCGCGGAGGATCTGGGACTGCCGCTCGCCCTCGGCCGACTTGATGACGGCTTGCTTCTGTCCCTCGGCGACGTTGATGGCGGACTGCTGCGCCCCTTCCGATTGGAGGATTGAGGCCCGCTTCTCCTGGTCGGCGGTCTTCTGGAGCGCCATCGCGTTCAGGATCGGCTGCGGCGGCAGGATGTCGACGATCTCGATCCGGTTGATCCGGATCCCCCACTTGTCGGTGACCGACTCCATCTGGACCTGGAGCTGGGCGTTGATCTGCTCGCGCTGGCTCAGTGCGTCGTCGAGGCTCAGCGAGCCGAACACCGCCCGGAGGGTTGTCCGCGAAAGCTGGTCGACGGCGACGAAGTAGTTGCTGACCTCGAACAGGGCCTTCTGGGGATCGACCACCTGGCTGAAGATGGTCGCGTTGACGGCGACTGAGACGTTGTCCTTGGTGATCACGTCCTGCCGGTCGCCGGTCCTCGGCGTCTCCCGCACGTCGACCAGCACGATCACGTCCAGGTACGGGATCAGGAAGGTGATGCCGGCCGGGCGAACCGAGTGGTACTCGCCGAGCCGCTTGACGACTCCAATTGTGCCCTGCTGGATCACGACCACGGTCCTGACCAGGGTCACGATCGCGAGGATCACGATCAGGACGAAAACACTCAGAGCGATGACAGGACCCACTTGGCTTCCCTCCCTACTTCCGCACGACCAGGGTGGCGCCCTGGATCTCGATGACGGTGACGGTCGACTCGGCTGCGATCGGCTTGCCGTCGGCGCTGACGGCGGGCCAGCTCTCCCCGGCGACCTGGACGTGGCCGCGGTCGTTCCGGCCCTCGATCGGTTCGACCATGACCCCGGTCTGGCCGATCATTCCCTGGGCGCCGGAGACCACCCGCGGCCTCCTCCGCCTGACAACTGCCGGCCGAACCAGCGCGACGCCCGCGATCGAGATAATGAGGAAGACGACGGCCTGGACGATGACGCCGGCTCCGAGCAGTGCAGCCACCGCCGCCGCGATCGCCCCTACCGCCAGGAAGGCGGCATAGAAGGCCACCGACGCGACCTCCACGACGGCCATGCCGAGAGCGACCGCTACCCAGGCGACTACCACTTGCTTTCCCTTGCTTCCTGCGGGCCGCAGTTTAGGCTTCCGGTGCCGCGTCCTGCCGAAGACCTGACAGTGAGCTATGGGGGGTTGGCGTCACATCCCGAGCATGCTCCGGGCTCGGAGGGCGATCGCGATCGCCACCCGGATCTCCGGGTCGTCCAGCTTCACCCCGCTGATCGTCTCGATCCGCTCGAGTCGGTAGGACATCGAGTTGACGTGGATGCCGAGGTCGCGAGCGGCGGCACGGCGCACCCAGCGGGCGGCCGCCAGCGCCTCGAGCGTCTCCAGGAGCGGCGTCTCGCGCGACTCGGCGTACTTCAGCAGGGGCCCCAACACCTCACCGACGAAGCGGCGGAGGGCGTCCGGGCTCTGGACCTCGAGCAGGAGCCGGAAGGCGCCCAACGAGCGGTAGGAGGTGATCTTGCCCCGCATCCCACCGCGCCGGGCCAGCCGGAGCGCCTGGCGGGCCTCGTGGTGGGAGCGGGCCAGCTCTGCCACCGACTCGGCCAGGTTGCCGATCCCCATCGACGCCGTACCCGGGCGGAGCAGAGGCGCTGCCGCGGCGTGGAGCTGCTCGGCAAGCCGCTCAGCGGTGCCCAGATCGGGCGCCACCTCCTCGCTCAGCAGCACCACCGCGGACGAGGATCGCGTCAGGGTCAGCGCGGCGCCGAGCCGGCGGCGGGCCAGGTCGGTGAGCGCACCGTGGATCCGGTCCTGCCGGCCGCGCGCGGCCATCTCGGCCTCCGACGCGGGGTCGTCGGGCTCGAGGACGAGCACCCAGGCGCGGTGCGGCAGCCGGTGGCCGAGTCGCTCGGCCTGGCGGGCGAGCCGCTCCGCCTCGGGTCCGTCGAGGCCGCCGGCGAGAAGCTCCTCGACCAGGTCGCCGCGCAGGCGGCGCTCGACCTCCGCCGCGGCGCGCTCCTTCGACATCTCGAGTGCGAGCACGGTCGACCCGTGCTGGAGGGCACGCAGGCGGCTGTCGGCATCGTCCGCGCCGGCTCCCGGAGCGGCGACGACGAGGAAGCCGAGCAGGTCGGTCCCCGCCCGGACCGGGACCACGTCGAGCTCGCGGGCCGGCCTACCGGCGGTCAGCCGGGCCTCGAGCGGTCCGTGCTCACGGAGCAGTTCGGCGGGGAGATGCAGGCGGGCGGGCAGCGCGTCACCGTCTTCCGCCCCGCTCCGGACCCGGAAGCCATCGATCGAGTAGAGCCCCGCCCGGCCTCCGGCGAGACTGCCGACGGCGTCGAGGATGGCCGGGATGCCGGCGCCGTCGAGCGAGAGCTTGGTGAAGCGGCCGTGGATTTCGTGGGAGAGCCGGATCTCGGCCAGCTGGGCCTCCAGCCGCCGCTGCAATTCTCATCCGCTCGAGGATGCCGGCGACCTGGCCGGCGATCGCCTTCAGGAAGTCGATGTCGGCAGGGATGAAATCGCGCTCCTCGACGCTCTGCACGTTGAGCACCCCGACCAACCGGTCACCGGCCTCGATCGGCACCGAGAGCATGGACTTGAACCGCTTCTGATCGACCCCGGGGATCCATTTGAAGCGCCCGTCGGCGCTGACGTCGCGGACGGCGAGGTGCTCACGGTGCTGCGCCACCCAGCCGGTGATGCCGGCTCCGAACCGGAGGTGGGCGCGGCCGACCATCGACGGGTTGAGGCCGTTGGTCGCCGCCAGCGCCAGCTGCTCGCCGTCCGGCCCGGCGAGGTAGAGCGAGCAGACGTCGATCGCCATCGCGGAGGTGGTTTCGCGGATGATCAGCTCCACCAGCTCGCCCGGCTTCTGCGCCGTGGCCGCTTCCTGGGCGAGGCGTTGCAGGAAGTCGAGCTCCCGGATGGCGTCCTGGAGATCCTGCCGCTGGACGACCCTCATCCGGCTAACGTACGCGGCGAGGATGGCATTCCGCTCGTGCGAAGATTATAAAAAGGCGTGCCCGAACTTGTGCTTGTCGGCTAGTCCCTGACCTCGAACCCCTCCAGCCCCTCCGCCTCCTCCCAATCGCTCTCGACGCGCACCACCGTGGCCATGCCTGGACCCCGGCCGAGCTGCTCGAGGAACCGCTCCAGCGCCGGCCGGCCGCCTTCGGCCACCAGCTCCACGGTTCCCTCGGGCCGGTTCCGCACCCAGCCGGCGAGCCCGACCTCGTCCGCCCGGCGCTGGACGAAGAAACGGAAGCCGACTCCCTGGACTTCGCCGTGGACGACGGCGTGGAGGCGTGGCATCGACGCTGGAGCCCGCGGAGGAGGCCGGGCTTAGCCCGCCGCCTGCCAGCGGGGCAGCTGCTCGGTGACCACCGTGTCGACAGCGTCCACGAAGCGCTGAATCTCGTCCTCGCCCATCGGGGTCGAGATGGCCCCCATCGCACGCGGCGCCATCAGCACCCCGTGGTTCACCAGGCCGAGGAAGAAGTCACGCGTGATCCGATCGTCGGCGGTCGCCTTGCTCCGGTAGTCGGTGACCGGAGTCGGTGTGAAGTGAATGGCGAGCAACGATCCGACGCCGTTGACCTGGGCGGCGACGCCGTGGGAGGCGAAGACCTCGGAGAGCTGGTCCTTGACCCGCGCTCCTGTCCGGTTGAGGTCCTCGTAGACGTCGGGCGTCAGCTCCCTCATGGCTGCGACCCCGGCCGCCATGCCGAGAGGGTTGCCGTTGTAGGTGCCTCCCTGAGCCAGGTTCGGCTGCCGGCGCGGGTCGAGCAGCTCCATCACGTCGGCTCGGCCTCCGAAGGCGGCCACCGGCAGCCCGCCGCCGATGATCTTGCCCATCGTCGTGAGGTCGGGCGTGACGCCGTAGAGCTTCTGGGCGCCGCCTGGCCCGACGCGGAGCGAGATCACCTCGTCGAAGATCAGCAGCATCCCGAGCTCGCGGGTGACTCGGCGCAGCCGCTCCAGGAACTCGGTCGTGGCGGCGATCACCCCGCCCGCCCCGATGATGGGCTCGAGGATCACAGCCGCGACGTCGGCGCCCTCCTCGCGAAGGATCCGCTCCGCCGCGTCGGGAGCATTGAAGGGCAGCACCACCGTCTGCTCCAGCGCCCAGGCCGGCGTGGCGATCGAGTCGGGGCGGGCGAGCGGCCGGTCAGCCGGCCCGGCCTCGGCCGGATCCGGGTGGGTGCTCACCTCGGCGTGGTCGTGGGTCCCGTGGTAGCCACCCTCGATCCGGGCGATCCGCGCCCGGCCGGTGAAGGCGCGGGCAAGGCGCATCGCGAACATCGTCGCCTCGGTGCCAGAATTGCAGAAGCGAACCTGGTCGACGCTCGGAACCTGCTCGCAGAGGATCTCCGCCAGCTCGCCCTCGATGGCGTTCGCCGCGGCGAAGGCGGTCCCCCGCGCGGCCTGATGGCGGATCGCCTCCACCACCTTGGGATGGGCGTGGCCGAGGATCATCGCGGTGTAGTTACCGAGCATGTCGATCCGCTCGATGCCGTCGGCATCCCAGATCCGGCAGCCCTCGCCGCGGTCGATGAAGAGCGGGTAGGGGTCGAAGTAAGTGGTGGACCGGGTGGTCCCGCCGGGCATGAACCGGACCGCCTTCTCGTGCAGGCCGCGGGAGCCGGGCGTGGTCTGGCGATAGACGTCCTCGGGATCGACCATGCCGATCTGAGCCTACAGCCTCAGCGCAGCTCGGCCAGCACCACCCTCAGGTTGACGTCCCTCCGGCCCCGGAGGACTCTGACCGCGAGCGCCTTCCCGGTCGCGGCGCCGACCATCAACCGTTGCAGGTCGCCGGACTTCGTCACCGCGACGCCGTCGACCTCGACGATCAGGTCGCCGGCGCGCAGCCCCGCCGAGTCGGCGGGGCTGTCGCCGAGAATCTCGAGAACCTCGATCGCGGCCTTGCGGCCCAGGCGGTCGGACGCCGCTGGGGGCAGCGGCCGGGTTCCGCCGGCGATGCCGAGGTAGCCCCGGCGGACCCTGCCCTCGGCGACCAGGGCGCCAATGATCAGCTTGGTGGTGCCGTTGATCGGCACGGCGAGCCCGAGCCCGAAGCCGGCGATCGCCGTGTTGATGCCGACCAGCCGGGCCCGGTTGTCGGCCAGCGCGCCCCCCGAGTTGCCCGGGTTGAGTGCCGCGTCGGTCTGGATCACGTTGTCGACGATCCGCTGGGTCGTGCCGTCAGTTGTCGGAAGGCTCCTCCCGAGGGCGCTGACGACGCCGGCCGTGACCGACCCGGCGTAGCCCATCGGATTGCCGATGGCGACAACCAGCTGCCCCACCCGGAGGCTGTCGGCGTCGCCGATCGGCGCGGCGGCCAGGGCCGACCCGGACCTGGCGCGGATCACGGCCAGGTCGGAGAGCGGGTCGGCCCCGACCAGCTCGAACTCGTACTCGCCGCCGTCGGAAAACGAGGCCAAACCGCGGCTGCTCCCGGCCACCACGTGGGCGGAGGTGACGACGAGCCCGTCCGCCGCGATCGCGACGCCGGAGCCGCTGCCCTGCGCGTTGCGGCTCTCCGACCGCCCCACCCGGAGGCTGGCGACCGAGGGGATGAGGCGCTCGGCGACCCCGCTCACCGTCCGCGAGTACGCGTCCAGCTCGTCGAGGTCGCCGGCATCAGGTTGCGCGAAGAGATCGAGGATGGCCATCGAGATTGATTTCCCCGTCCTGGATCAGAAGAAGCGGGGACCGTCGCCGGCCCGGAGTCCGTGAGACCGCCCACCCCAGCCGAGCCGGCGGCCGATCTTGACGCTCGCGCCCTCGGCAGGCTTGGCGCCTTCCTCCCGGCCCGACCCGCCGGGTGTGAAGGTCAGCTTGGTCGCGCCGCTCCGGGCTCCCCA
Source organism: Chloroflexi bacterium UBA6019 (assembly GCA_002427995.1). Lineage (GTDB taxonomy): Bacteria > Chloroflexota > Dormibacteria > Dormibacterales > Dormibacteraceae > UBA6019. Next base: position 5,006 of record DIZV01000072.1, on the reverse strand, counting down.
GGTGACGTTCTTCTTGAAGAGCTCCTCGGCCTCTCTCGCGATCCAGATCCGCTCCCGGCGCGTGTCCTGACGGAAGCGGGCGATCCTCCCCTGTGCCGCCGCCGTCCGGGCCGCCTCGGAGGTTCCGGAAACAAGCTCGACCTCGGGCAACGTGCCCACGACAACCGCCTGCTCACCTTCGAGGGTGACCTCCGGTGCTCCCGCGAACCAGTCGTCCGGAACCCTGCCGGCAAACCAACCACCGATCGTTGAAACGTCTGCGTTTTCCATGATTACAAAATTACCTAATTTCGCATGGCTCAAACATCGGGGAGCCCGGAAGCCTTTCGGCGGCGTCCATGGCCCTCCGGAATGAAGGTCAGCTAAGCGGCGGTCGAGCCGGGAAGGCGAACGAGCGCCGGGCCGAGCGACGACGCCGTCGGCCCGGCATCGTCTTTCATGGCCGCCTCCATCTGATCGACCAGGAGGCCCAGGTTCAGGGGCTTGTGAAGGAAGCCGTCGACACCGGCCCGGAGCAGCTCGGCACGCACGGCCGGCATCGCGTCAGCCGTCAAGGCGATGACCTTGAGGTGAGCCCGGACCGGGTCGCCGCGGAGGCCGACCATCACCTCGAGCCCGTTGAGACGTGGCATGTGGAGGTCCAGAAAGAGAAGATCGAACCCGCCGGTGCGAGCCAGGCTGAGCGCCTCCTGCCCGTCGCGCGCCCAGCAGATCCGGTGACCGAGGCTTTCGAGGAGGTCCTGGAGGAGCTCGAAGTTGAGAGGGTTGTCCTCTGCCACGAGGATATTGATCGGTCTCACCCTTCAAAACCCTGAAGGCGAGCGCGATCATCCCTCCGTCCTGCCGGCTTCAGTGGCGCGTCAGTCCGCTGTCGGCGCTGGGCTGCCGCCCGGTCAAAGATCAACGCGGCGCTGGCTCAGCGTTCAGCCGGCCGCCGCCTCGCTCTCCAGTTCGAACTCCGGCTCCGGCGCTTGACCGGCCGCGACCGAGTCGACGAGGACCGATACGGCGTGGGCGAACCGGTGGAGCGCCCAGCGCCGCACCAGGGCGAACTCACGGCGGACGAAGTCTTCAGCTGTCACCTCATGGCCCCTATTCACCGAGCTGAATCGCAACCCGCCCACGCTGGCCGCCCAGCGTGACTTCTGGCGACAGGGAAACGCTCACCTCGAGCGGAGTAACCGGATTTGCACAGATTTTGCCCAGGGGTGCTACCCGAGCAGCGCTTCGAGGACCCGACTCACCCTGCCCGGGAGATCGCGGCGAAGTCGGTAGTAGACCCAGATGCCTGATCTCTCGGACTCGACCAAGCCCGCCGCCCGGAGCTTGGCGATATGGTGGCTGATCGTCGGCTGGGTCAGGCCGAAGGCGCCGGTGAAGTCGCAGATGCAGATCGGCTGCACGGCCTTTTGAAGCGCCGCCAGCATGGCGAGCCGGGTCGGGTCGGCGATCGCCCGGAGGAGCGAGGCCTGGTCCGCCGCCCACGTCTGGTCGAGGGTCACCGGGAGAGGGGAGCATGCACCGCGCTCACGGGTCACTGGAAGCATCACGACCACAGGCTAGCAGACCCATTCACGAACGTCGATGGGTTGTGCTATCGTCCAGCCATCGAAGCCCATCGATTCATTGGAGGCAGGCCATGAGCGACATTCAAGAGGTGGTGCGGGACCACTACGCGGCCGCCGCGAGGCAGATCGCCGCCGGCGATGACTGCAGCTCGAGCGGGTGCTGCTCGCCCGGCTACGCGCCCCAGGACCTGATCCAGATCGGCATCTCCGCCGGGGTCAGCCTCGGCTGCGGCAATCCGACCGCGCTCGCCGAGCTGCGACCCGGAGAGACAGTCCTCGACCTCGGCAGCGGCGCCGGCCTCGACGTCCTTCTCTCTGCCCGCCGCGTCGGGCCCCGTGGCCATGCCTACGGCGTCGACATGACCGACGAGATGCTCGCCCTGGCCGAAAGCAACAAGGCGAAATCGGGGCTTGCCAACGCGACCTTTCTGAAGGGAGGCATCGACGCCGTGCCCCTGCCCGAAGGCGCGGTTGATGTCGTCATCTCCAACTGCGTCATCAACCTGGCGGCCGACAAGGCGGCGGTGATCGCCGAGGCGTTCCGGGTACTCCGCCCCGGCGGACGCTTCGCGGTGGCCGACATGGTCGAGCTTGACACGCTCGCACCCGAGGTCAAGAAGGCGACCGACGCCTGGGCGGACTGCATCGCCGGGACCATCCCGGTCGAGGACTACCGGCAGCTGCTTCTCGCGGCGGGCTTCGAGGATCCCGAGATCGAGGTCCACGCGGTGACCGAGGTGCCCGAGGGCGGCCGGATCGGAAGTGCCTACCTGCGGGCCCGCAAGCCGGCCTGACAGGCAGTGGCCGGATCGCGAGCCCCAAGACCGCCGGCGGTTCTCTTCGTCTGCGTTCACAACGCGGGCCGGAGCCAGATGGCGGCCGCCTTCCTGCGCCGCCTGGCCGGGGACCGGGTCGAGGTGCTCTCGGCCGGCAGCGCCCCCGCGGCGGCGGTCAACCCGGTCGCGACCACGGCGATGGCCGAGGTCGGCGTCGAGCTTGCGGGCGAACGGCCGAAGCTGCTCGAGGACGCCGCGGTGCAGCGCGCCGACCTCGTGATCACCATGGGCTGCGGGGACACCTGCCCGATCTATCCCGGTAAGCGCTATCAGGACTGGGAGGTTCCCGACCCAGCCGGCAAGGGGATCGATGAGGTGCGGCCGATCCGCGACGAGATCGAGCGCCGGGTCCGGGCGCTGCTCGCGGAGCTCCCGCTCGCCTAAGCCACGGCGGCGGCCTCGATGACCTGGTTGATCGCTGACACCAGACCGGCAGGAAAGCGTCCTGGCCGCGAAGGCGGGTCGGAATGATCGATGTCGACCTCGATCACGGCTGCGCCGGGGATGCTCGCGGCGAGAAGGCGCTGCCGCTCTGGCGGGACGACGCTGTCCCGCGTCGTGACGAGGACGACAGCGGGGGCCATAACCTGAGACAGCCACGGCTCCGCGTTGAAATCACGGAGCGCGGCGAGCGCCTGGGCGAGGTGCGTGATCGAAGTGTGGCTCAACTCCTCGTGGATCCAGCGATTGCGGATCTCGTCCGTTCCGAGGATGGACCTGGCTCCCCAGCGCAGGACTGGCTTCGACACCACCCTCGCCACCAACCCCGCCGCCCGCAGCACCCACCTCGGTGGGATCCCGGGCCAACTCATTTGGGTCGCCATCAGCACCAGGCCGAGGACCTGCTCGGGATGGCGCCGAGCAAAGGCAAGCGCGATTGACCCGCCCATCGAATGTCCGGCGACCACCACCTTCGCAGCTCCGGAATTCCTCACCAGAAGAGCAGCCATGGCCGTGGCACCGTCGACGGTGAAGGGGACGTCTCGGGCTCCCTGGCCATGACCGGCCAGGTCGGGCGCCAGGACTCGATAGCCCGCCGCCACCAGCGGCGCGTAAACATGGGACCAGTTCAGCTCCGCGGTGCCCGCCCAGCCGTGCAGCAGAAGAACCGTCGCCTTCTCCGGCCCGATCGGCC
>DIZV01000072.1:0-1360 GCA_002427995.1 Chloroflexi bacterium UBA6019 | reverse complement strand
TGCTCACTTCGCGTCGAGTCTATCGGCGCCTTTCGGCCGATCCGGAGTCATACGTCCCGCTTTGGCCGGGACTGTCAGTTGCCGTCTCCACCGCATCTTTTTGGTCCGGGCTCGCATCCAATAAGCAGTTCGTCCATCCAATAGTCGGGAGGTGAGTCAAATGGGCTTCACAAAGTTGATGGCCACGCCGCTGGGGCGACTGGTCCGGATCGTGGCGGGGATCGTGCTGATCGGGATCGGGATCTACGCCGGCACCACGTGGGGAGTGGTCCTGGGGGTGGTTGGCGCGGTGCCACTGCTCGCGGGCATCTTCAACGTCTGTCTCTTCGCACCCCTCTTCGGAGCGCCATTCAGCGGCGCCAGGTTGCGCCCGCAGGTCTGATGGCTAAGACCGGGCGGGCCGAACGGGCCTGCCCGGCCACGCCGTCGGTCCCTACGGTTGGCTTGTCTTGCTGACCTACGGTGAATTGGCAACCTGCATCGAGTCCCGACGCTCGGGCCTCACCCGGATGGCGATTTCGATGCTCGACGACGAAGCCGAGGCGGAGGACGTGGTGCAGGACGCGGCTGTGAGCGCTCTCCGGGCCAGTGTCGGGTTTCGGAGCGATGCCGATGGTCTGCACCTGGTTCCAGCGGATCTGCCTCAACGCCTGTTACCAGGCCCTGCGGCGGCGCAGGTCGGCAGCCAGCCTCGAGCAGGCTGCCCGACTGGAACAACTGTGGCGCGATCCCGGCTATACGGTCGATCCCGAGCACGTCGTACTCGCACTCGAGGATCAGCGCCGGCTCCGAGACGCGATGGCCCACCTCAGCGCCGAGCAGCGCACAGCGGTGGTCCTGCACGACCTCAATGGGTTCAAGGCCCGAGAGATAGCGGCGAACACCGGTATCTCATTGCCGACCGTCAAGTCGCATCTCCGGCGGGGCCGGCAGGCACTGGTGAGCCTGCTGGCGGGAGTCGCGGAGTGAGAGTGTTGAGCTGCGCCGAGGCACGCGACCTGGCCAGCGAGCTGATCGACGGAGAGCTCGGACTCGAGGAGACCGCCGCCGTCCAGGCGCACGTGGCCGGCTGCCTGACCTGCCCCAATCTCTACCGCGCTCTGCTGGCGGTGACCGGAGCACTCCGCAAAGCTCGGTTCGGCGCTCAGGAGAACTGACCGGGCCGAATCACTGTCCAGCCTCGTACGACTCATGCGGCCTGGCGGCGGGCGTCCAACGCCGGCGCGCGTTCGCGCAGGCCGAGGAGCGTTGCGCCGAGGCTCGCCAGCAGGGCGCCGACCACCACGACCGCCCACCACGCGACCGAAGGAGTCGGGGCGGCGGGCGGCGGATCGTAAAGGTAGAGGCCGGTATCGGCCGC
>DIZV01000019.1:2926-4345 GCA_002427995.1 Chloroflexi bacterium UBA6019 | reverse complement strand
CCTCATGGATCGAGGGTGACATCGTCCTGCTGGCGGTCCCGCCCGCCGAGACCGAAGGTGTCCAGGGCCTGCCGAACCTCTTCAACGCCATCCAGGGTGCGATCGACACCTATCCGGCGGGCACCATCTTCTCGCAGAGCTTCGGCGTGACGGAGCAGACGTTCCAGGCTGCCGGCACGACGGTCACTTCGCGATTCGACCAGGTTTACAAGGCCGCAGCCAACAAGGGAGACACCGTCCTGGCCTCCTCCGGTGACAACGGCACCACGGGCATCTCGAACCTGCTGGGGACGAAGACATACTCCTTCCCGACCGTCGGCTGGCCTGCCAGCAGCCCCTACCTCACGGCTGTCGGAGGCACCCAGCTGCAGCAGGGCTGGACGTGGGCTCCGACCACCGACACCCCCTTCATTCCCAATCCCGCCAATCCTTTGAAGAGCATTCCCAATCCGACCTACTTCGCCTATACCAGCGTTGGCTCCAGCGAGGCGATCTGGAACGAGAGCTGGCTGCCCGCCGCCAGTGGCGGCGGCCCGAGCGTGCTCTATCCCCGTCCGGCCTGGCAGACCGCGCCGAACATCAGCGGCAGTCAACGCCTGGTGCCGGACCTCTCCTGGAACGCAGCCGTGAACGGCGGTGTCCTTGTCTACATCACCGCCTTCCCGAAGGCGCAGCGGGCCGGCTGGCATGTCTACGGGGGCACCAGCGCCGGCTCTCCCCAGATGGCCGGCGTGGTCGCGCTAATCAATCGCGCGCGCGGTACGGCCACCCCAGCCAAAGGTCCAATCGGGTTCCTGAGCCCCCTTCTCTACGGCCTTTCGGCCAGCGCCTTCAGCGACATCGTTCCGCAGACGTATGGCACAGCTGCCAGCGGTAGCTCGGTATATCCAACTGGTGCGATGAGTGGCAACGGCCTCTGGGCTTACCAGGCCGATGGCACCGTCGCGCCGAATGGCATTCCGGGCAACCCGGTGCTGGCCGGCTATGACATGACGACCGGGCTCGGCCGTCCGGTGGTTTCCACCTTCGTCGCCGCGCTGGCTGCCGGCCCTTAGCCGGCGGCTCCACGGTCAACGCACGGGGTCCGGCCATCGCCGGACCCCGTTTTCTTTCTGGGCCAGACCTCCTGATGCCCGGTGATCCAGCCACGGACAGAACTCGTATCTATGGAAAGAAGCGGTCTTGGCATCGCGTGCGCGCTGCCATCGGAGATCGACAAAAATCCAAGGAGGTACAAAGTTCTGCACGAACACTCGGGAGCGGTGGAGGCGTTGCTCTACCTGCCGGTCGTCGTCCTCTCCTTCCTGATGTGGGCGGGCGTTGCCGCCGGCCGCGGTGATGCGTTGGCCATTCGCTTCGTGGCCGATTTCGAGAAGGCCCCGGCGCCGTTGAAGGTCGCGGCTCTGCTGATGATGGTCA
>DIZV01000019.1:406-2808 GCA_002427995.1 Chloroflexi bacterium UBA6019 | reverse complement strand
ATACCTGGTTGCCGGACTCGAGACCCTCGACGCCATCGGCATCATCACCAAGCTCGTTGAACTCGGCGCGATCGGCCTCCTGGCCGCCGCCGCCACCACCCACTCATTCACAAAAGGAGTCCTCTACCGATGAACATTCCCCGTCTATACGCGATCGTCTTCGGTGTCGTCTACACCATCGTCGGCCTACTCGGTTTCACGGTCTCGACGACGCTCGCCACCGCGAACCTGATCATCTTTCCGGTCAATCTCCCGCACAACCTCGTCCACCTCGCGTTCGGTCTCGCCGGGATCGCCGCGTTCATGACTGGCCGCAGCGTTGCTTACGCCCGCGGCGCCGCCGTTCTGTTCGCCGTGCTGGCCCTGGCCGGCTTCCTGCCCCAGCCGCTGCTGGGCCTGGTGCCGTTGGGTGGCTACGACATCGCCCTTCACGCCGCGACCGCCGTCCTCGCCGCCATCGCCGGCTTTGCCTACATGGGTAGCCGCAGCACCCGCACTGAGATCGCCTGACCCAGGCCCGATCTAGAAACAACGTCGATTCGAAAGGGGCGCCTCCCGGTGGGGCGCCCCTTTTCGCGTTCTGGAACGCGGCTGTTTATACAGTTGCGCGGTGCGCGCGAAACAGGTGAGCTCAGCGGCCAACCGAGGAACCTGGCTGGCGGACTCCTGGCCGGCCCTGCTGGCCGGGCTCTTTCCGGTTCTGTTCGTCCCGCTCGCCGTGGACGCCTACATCCTGCCCCGGGTGCTCCTCCTCCTGGTCGGTGGTGCGGTTGGCTTGACGATCTGCCTGGCTGGTCGCGGTCCAGAACTGGGAACGCTCGGAGCGCTTCGGCTGCCCGCAATCGCGGTCTGCCTCGCGGCGCTGTTGGCGCTGGTCGCGTCGGTCTCTTTCTGGGCCAGCCTTGCCGGCGAGTACCTCCGCTACGAATCGGCGGTGGTCCGGATCGGCTACGTCCTGCTCTTCTCCCTCTGCGTCTGGTTGCTGACGCGGGAGGCCTCGCGCCGCCGCGTCGTCACCTGGTTCCTGGTCGCCACCTCGATCGCCTCGGTCGAGGCCGTCTGGGAGTGGGTTGCCAGCCGCTACGACCTGATCGGCGCTCTGGCGCGGCCCGATGGCAACCTCGGCAACGCCGGGTTGCTCGGCGCGTTGACGGCGATGGCGGTGCCGCTCCTGCTCGGGCGGCTGCTTCAGCGGGGCGGCCTGCGCTGGGCGCCGGCGCTGGCGCTGATCCTGGCCGGCCTCGCCGCGTCGAGCTCCAGGAGCGCCTGGGTCGGTGCGCTCCTGGCGAGCCTTTTTGTGATCGGGCTGAGGCTGCCGCGGCGAATGCTGATCGCCGCGGCGGTCGCCGGCGCGGTGCTGGTTGCCATCGCCGGTCTGGTGGTGCTCGCCGGTCCCCTTCGGAGCCTGAACGGGGATCCCTACACGCTGCGGCTCTCGCTCTGGGCACGGACGCTACCGATGATCCTCGCGCGCCCGCTCTTCGGCTGGGGAGAGGACACCTTCGGCCTGGTCTTCGGGCGCTACGCGGGGGGCCTGCTGCCGGGCATCAGCTTCGACCGGGCTCACTCCCAGCCTCTCGACCTGGCCGCCTCGCAGGGCTTGGTCGGAATTGCGGCCGCCACCTGGTTCTGGGCGGCGTTCCTGCTCCGGATGATCAGAGAAAGACAGTGGCGGGTGGAGGAGCGCATCCCCCTGCTGGGCGCGCTTCTCGCCTACTGGACGTGGGCGGTCGTGAACTTCGACTGGGTGCCGGCGACCGCGATGTTCTGGCTGCTGGCCGGTGTCTGCTGGTCGGCCGGCTCCGACCCGCTTGAGGCGGCAGAAGGGCGGCGCGGGTTACCCCGACTCCTCGCCCTGGTTGCGAGCGGGGTGGCGCTCGCCGTCGCCATGGTCTTTGGGGTGCTCCCCCTCGCTGCGGACATGGCGTACTACGCCGACCTCCCGGCGCAGGCGGTCTTCCTCGACCCGCTGCAGGCCCGCTACCACCGCGCGCTCGGCGAGCGGCTGGTGGGCCAGGGAAAGGTCGCCGCCGGGGCGGCGGAGCTGCGCACGGCCGGCCGGTTGGGTGACGACGACGCCGCCACCTGGGTCGAGCTGGGCGACGCCGAGCAAAAGCTCGGAAACGCGCCGGCGGCCCGGGCCGCCTACGCCCAGGCCAGGTTGATCGACTCTTCAACCAAAACGCCTTAGAAAAACGAAAGGGCCCGGCGAAGACCGGGCCCTTTCTCAGCGGCCGGAGATCAGTGGTGCGGCGTGTCGGTCGGCGGGCCGGTCGGATGGGAACCCTCGAGGCCCTCGTCCGGCTTGCCGGTGTTGTCGGGCTTGCCGTTCGTGTCCGGCTTGCCGTGGTCGCCCTTGCCGCCCTTGTCCTTGTCGCCCTTGTCCTTGTCGGCGGACTTGT
>DIZV01000019.1:0-129 GCA_002427995.1 Chloroflexi bacterium UBA6019 | reverse complement strand
GTCCTTGTCGGCGGACTTGTCCTCGTGGTGCTTGGTACGGGCATCGCTGGCCTTGGAGTGCGCGGCCCGCTCGGCGGCGCCGTGCTGCTTGGCGAACGCGCTGACACACTGTCCGACGTTGTCCCGGCC
>DIZV01000061.1 GCA_002427995.1 Chloroflexi bacterium UBA6019 | reverse complement strand
CTGGAGAGTGACGATCGGCGGGCCCGGGAGCGGATGCGGGAGATCAACCGGATCGGCATCGCGCTCTCTTCCGAGCGGGACATCGACAAGCTCCAGGACCTGATCCTGCAGAGCTGCCGGCAGCTGACCAACGCCGACGCCGCCACCCTCTACCTGGTCGAGGAGTCCGAGGACGGGCACCGGATGCTCCGCTTCGCGTGGAGCCAGACCCACTCGGTGGACGTCCCCTTCAGCACCTTCAAGATGCCGCTGATCGAGAAGTCGATCGCGGGCCACACAGTCCTCAGCGGCCGCTTCCAGGTTGTTGAGGACGCTTACAACCTTCCACCCGACGTCCCCTTCAGCTTCAACAGCAGCTTCGACGAGCAGCAGGGCTACCGGACCCGGTCGATGCTCTGCGTGCCGATGCGTAACCACGACGGCGCGATCGTCGGGGCCATTCAGCTGATCAACGCCAAGCGGCGGTTCGAGACCCGGCTCACCCGGGAGAACGTCGAGCAGGAGGTGGTGCCCTTCGAGAAGGACCACCTGGAGCTGATCCAGTCGATCGCCTCCCAGGCCGCGGTCGCCCTTGACAACAAGAACCTGATCGATGCCATCCAGAACCTGTTCGAGGGCTTCGTCAAGGCCAGCGTGACCGCGATCGAGTCGCGCGACCCGACGACTTACGGCCACAGCGGCCGCGTCGCGACCCTCACGGTCGGCCTCGCCGAGGCGCTGAACACCATCCGAGCCGGCAAGTACGCCGGCCTCTATTTCGACCCCGAACAGCTGAAAGAGCTCCGCTACGCCGGCCTGCTCCACGACTTCGGCAAGGTCGGCGTCCGCGAGCACGTGCTGGTGAAGGAGAAGAAGCTCTACCCGGCGAACATGGAGCTGCTCCGGGCGCGCTTCGCCTTCGTCCACCGCTCGATCGAGCAGAAGTACACGGAGAAAAAGCTGAGCCTGGCCATGGAGCGGGGCGGCGAACTCCACGAGCACGACTTCCACGCCCTCGACAAGAAGATGAGCGAGGACCTCGCCAACCTCCGGGTGTGGCTCGAGGCGGTGCTCGCCGCCAACGAGCCGAGCGTCCTGCCGGAGGACAATGCGTCGACCCTCGCCTTCCTCGCCGAGTACATGTACGAGGACGTCGAGCGCAGGCGGACGCCGCTCCTGCTGCCGGACGAGTTCCACTTTCTTTCGATCCGGAAGGGGACGCTGGACGAGGTCGAGCGGCTCGAGATCGAGTCGCACGTCACCCACAGCTTCAAGTTCCTGATCAAGATCCCCTGGACGCCGCAGATGCGGAACGTGCCCCAGTACGCCTATGGCCACCACGAGCTGCTCGACGGCAGCGGTTACCCCCGCCGGCTGCAGGGACCGGAGATCCCGCCCCAGGCGCGGATGATGACGATCTCCGACATCTTCGACGCCCTGACCGCGACCGATCGCCCCTACAAGCGGGCGCTGCCCGTTGACCGGGCTCTCGACATCCTCCACCGTGAGTTCGAGGGGAAGCTGGACGCCGATCTCCTCGAGGTTTTCGTCGCCAAGAAGGTCTATGAGCTGGCCGCGAGGTACCGGCCCGACCACGAGCTGCTGCTCGGCGACCGCCGGTGACCCCGGCGCGCGGAGGGCGGTGAGGGTCAAGTTCTGGGGAACGCGGGGCACCCGCCCGACCCCCGGCCGGAGCACCCTCCGCTACGGCGGCAACACCGCCTGCGTCGAGGTCCGCACCACCGCCGACGACCTCATCATCATCGACAGCGGGTCGGGCATCTGCGAGCTCGGCAACGCGCTCCAGGGGCCGGTCCGGGCCCACCTCCTCATCAGTCACACCCATTGGGACCACATCCAGGGCTTTCCCTTCTTCGGGCCCAACTTCGTCCGCGGCTCCAAGCTCACCGTGGTCGGCCCGAAGGGTTCGATGAAGTCCCTTCAGAGTGCCTTCGCCGACCAGATGGACCCTGTCTACTTTCCGCTCACCATGGACCAGATGCCGATCGACCTCGAGTTTCGGGAGATGGTCTCCGGTGAGAGCTTCGAGGCTGCCGGGGTGAAGGTGACAACGCATACCATGCACCACCCCATCGCCACCTTCGGCTACCGGCTCGAGGCGGATGGCCGGACCTTCGTCTATGCCACCGACCAGGAGCCCTGGAGCGACCCCGACGAGCTCAGCGACCTGGTCGCCGGCTACCAGGCGGAGGGGAGGCCGGCGGCGGAGATCGAGGCGCTCTGGCCGCAGCAGTACATCGAGTGGTGCCGTGGGGCCGATCTCCTGGTCCACGACGCGCAGTACAGCCACGAGGAGTTCAAGACCAGGGCCGGCTGGGGCCACTCGAGCTTCGACTACGCGCTGCTCGTCGCCCGCCAGGCGGCCGCGCGCCAGCTCGCGTTCTTTCATCATGAACCGATGCACGCCGACCACCAGATCGAGGCGATGGTCGAGGAGGCCCTTGGTGCCGACGCGCACCGCAAGCACCGCGGCCTGCTCGCCTTCCCTGCGGCCGAGGGCCAGGAAATAGTTCTCTGAACCCGCTTGACGGTCGGCCGGCGTATGCCCGCAGCTACCACCGCACCCACACCTCGGCCCAGGCCCGCGAGCACCTCGGCGAGGGCGCCGGCCCGACCGGCCCGGTCAACGTGGCGGGGCGGCTCATGACCAAGCGGGTGATGGGGGGGCGGACTTTCGCGACCGTCCAGGACGGTGCCGGAACGATCCAGCTGATGGCCACCCGCGACGGGCTCGGCGAGGACGTCTACGGAGTTTTCAAGGAGCTCGACCTGGGCGACATCGTCGGCGCCGAGGGCCCGATGGTGCGGACCCGGGCCGGCGAGCCAAGCGTCGAGGTCGGCAGCTTCAAGCTCCTCAGCAAGGCGCTCCGGCCGCTGCCGGAGAAGTGGCACGGGCTGAAGGACGTCGAGCTCCGCTACCGGCAGCGTCACGTCGACCTGATCGCCAACCCGGAGGTCCGCGAGGTCTTCGTCACCCGGTCCCGAATTGTCGCGGGGCTCCGGCGGTACCTCGACGACAGCGCCTTCCTCGAGGTGGAGACGCCGGTTCTGCAGGACATCCCCGGGGGCGGGCTGGCGAGGCCCTTCCGGACCCACCACAACGCGCTCGACATGGACTTCTACCTGCGGATCGCCCTCGAGCTGCACCTGAAGCGGCTGATCGTGGGGGGGATCGAGAAGGTCTACGAGGTCGGCCGGGTCTTCCGCAATGAGGGACTGTCGCCGCGTCACAACCCGGAGTTCACGATGCTCGAGTTCTACGAGGC
>DIZV01000170.1:9156-11998 GCA_002427995.1 Chloroflexi bacterium UBA6019 | reverse complement strand
CCGATCTTTTCCGCCGCCATTCCCCCACCGAGGTCATCGCGGGCGGCTGGTCGCCGCAGCTCTGGCACCTCGTCGAGCGGGCCGGCCTGGTCGAGGGGGCGGCGATCCCCGAGCTGGCCGCGGTGGTCCGAGTGGCGGCGCAGTATGCCGCGCCGATCCCGCTCGGCGAGGACGCCCTCGCGCGCGCCATCCTGGCCCGGGCCGAGCTGCCGGCGCCGCCCGGGCCGTTGACGGTCGCCGAGTTCCACGACGGCCGGGCCGAGGGCGTCCCCTACGCCCGCTGCGCGACCGCGATCGTGGCCGCCAACGTCGACGGCGTGGCGCTGCTCGACCCCGCCTCCTACCGGGTCGTCGAGGGAACGAACCTGGCCGGCGAGCCACGCGACCGGGTCGAGGCGACGCCCTTCGACCCCGTGGGGCCGGCGGTAACTTTGCGCCTGTGGGGAGCTCTTCTCCGCTCGGTCCAGATCGCCGGAGCACTCGAGCGGGTGCTGCAGCTCACGACGCGCCACGCCGCCGAGCGCAGGCAGTTCGGCCAGCCCCTCAACCGCTTCCAGGCCGTGGCTCACCTGCTGGCCGAGCTGGCGCGCGAGACGGCCGCGGCCCGCGCCGTCGCCGATGCCGCCGCCGACTCCGTCGAAGAGGATCCGCAGCTCTGGAAGATCGCCGCCGCCAAGATCCGCTGTGGTGAAGCCGCGGGGCGGGCGGCGGCGATCGCCCACCAGGTCCATGGCGCGATCGGGTTCACCGACGAGCACGTCCTTCACCACTTCACGCTGCGGCTCTGGTCGTGGCGCGACGAGTTTGGAACCGAGGAGGAATGGGCATCCGTGCTGGGCGGGTTGATGCGAGAGGGTATGTGGGAGACGCTGACGTAGGTGGCTGAGGTTCGGCTCGAGCGCGACGGAGTGGTCGCCCTGATCACGCTGGCCGCGCCCGAGCGGCGCAACGCGTTCCTGCCGGCGATGGTCGAAGAGCTGATCGCCGCCTGTGAGGAGGTTGACGCCGACCCTGGGATCGGCGCCGTCGTGCTGCAGGCGGAGGGCGAGAGCTTCTGTGCCGGCGCCCACCGCGACTCGCTCCGGCTCGCCGGCCAGGATCCCGCGCGGGACGACAATTACAAGGCGCTCGGAAACACCTACCGCGCCTTCGCCCGGGTGGGCGAGCTGAAACCGCCGTCGCTGGCTGCGATCCGGGGCGCCGCGGTCGGTGCCGGCGTCAACCTGGCGCTCGCCACCGACCTGCGCGTCATGGCGCATGACGCGCGCCTGATCACCCGCTTCGCGAGGATCGGGATCCATCCCGGCGGAGGCCACTTCGCGCTCCTCGGCCGGCTGGTCGGGCGGGAGTCGGCAGCCGCGCTGGGCCTCTTCGGAATCGAGATCGACGGCCGGCGGGCGGCCGAGATCGGGCTCGCCTGGGAGTCGTTGCCCGCCGAGCAGGTCGAGCCGCGCGCCCTCGAGCTTGCCCAACAGGTCGGGGCAGACCCGGAGCTCGCGCGGCAAATTGCCCGGTCCCTCCGCCTCGAGCTGGGACCGCCGGCCCTGCCCTGGCCCGCCGCCCTCGAGGCGGAGCGCGCGATCCAGATGTGGTCCCTCCGGCGCCGGGAGGCGAAGGAGTAGTGGGCATGCATGGGGCATCGGGCCCTCCGCCGATCTGGATGTGGGGCGGCGGGCGCCGGCGACAGAGCACCGAGACCGGACCTGCCATCAGCGGCCTCTCGGGAGATCCGGGGCTCGAGGAGCCGCCCGAGCCCGAAGGGCCGAAGGACCTCCGCGGTCGCTGGGACAACTTCAAGCAATCCTTCACGGGCACCCTGGCGGCCCTGCCCCGGGTGGTCCGGCTGGTCTGGGAGGCGAGCCCGCGCATCACCCTCGCGATGTTCGTCGCGACCGTTCTCGCCGGCCTCGTGCCGGCGGCCTCCGCCTACACCTCGAAGCTCCTCATCAACGCGGTTGTCGAGGGGCTCCGGGTCCACGACAAGCACCTCGCCGACCGGCTCAGCTTCAGCGCCGGGCCACTTCACTCGCCGGTCTTCACGGTGGTCGGCGGGATCATCTTCCTGGCGGTCGTCCAGCTCCTCCTCTTCGCCCTCAGCTCGCTCCTGGGGACGATCCGCAACATCGCGCAGCAGCTGCTCCAGAACTCGGTGACGATGCAGATCCAGCTGATGGTGATGGAGAAGGCCGCCGACCTCGACCTCGCCTTCTACGAGGACCCCGCGTCATACGACCTCCTCCGCCGGGCCCAGAACGACTCCGTCAGCCGGCCGGTGATGATGATCTCGACCGCCTTCGGCCTGCTCCAGACGCTGCTGACGTTCGCGACCATGATCGCCCTCCTACTGGCGGTCAGCCCGCTGCTGGCCGTGATCGCGCTGCTGTCGCCGATTCCCGCCTTCATCGCCGACACGCGCTACGGCTGGCGGGGCTACAACATCGCTCGTTGGGGCTCTCGTCTGCTCCGCCGGATGAACTACCTCGTCACGCTGGTCACGACCGACAGCTTCGCCAAGGAGGTGAAGCTGTTCGGACTCGGCGACTACTTCATCAAGCGCTACCGGCTGATCGCCGACGCCTTCTACGGAACTCAGCAACGCCAGGTCGTTCGCCGCTACAGCGTCGGCTACCTCTGGGGCATCCTGAGCATCCTGGTCACCTCGGCCACCTACCTCTACGTCGCGCTGCAGGCGGTGGTGGGCAGGCTGACCCTGGGCGACCTCACCCTCTATACGACCGCCGCGCAGTCGGTCCAGGGCTCCATCCAGGGGATCCTCGCCGGGTTCACCGGAATGTACGAGCACAACCTCTACCTCAGCAACCTCTTCGAGCTGACCGAGACC
>DIZV01000170.1:0-8947 GCA_002427995.1 Chloroflexi bacterium UBA6019 | reverse complement strand
GGTCTCCGTCGCGCCGATTCCGGTCCCGCTGCCCCTACGGGGTGAGATTTTGTTCGAGAACGTCAGCTTCTCTTACTCGGGCGCCACGTCCAATGCGCTGACCGACCTCAGCTTCACCGTCAGGCCGGGCGAGACGATGGCCGTGGTCGGTCGCAATGGCGCCGGCAAGACGACCCTTTTCAAGCTGATCTGCCGCCTCTACGACCCCACCGCGGGCCGGATCCTGATCGATGGCCACGACATCCGCGACTATGAGCCCGAAGAGCTGCGGCGCCAGGTCGGCGCCATGTTCCAGGACTACGTCACCTACCAGGCGACCGCTGCCGAGAACATCGGCCTCGGGGATCTGCCCCAGGTCGACGACCGGGAGGCGATCGTCCACGCCGGGCAGCAGGGCGGTGCCGACGAGCTGATCGCCAAGCTGCCGGCCGGCTACGACACGGCCCTCGGCAAGTGGTTCGACGCGGGGGTCAACCTTTCCGGCGGCGAATGGCAGAAGGTCGCGCTCGCCCGCGCCTTCATGCGCGAGGCCCCGATCCTGCTCCTCGATGAGCCGACCGCGGCGCTCGACGCGCAGGCCGAGTACGACCTCTTCGAGCGGCTGAAGTCGCTGACCGCGGGCAAGACGGCCGTCTACATCTCGCACCGCTTCTCGACCGTGCGGAGAGCCGATCGGATCCTCTTCCTCGAGCAGGGTCGGCTGGTCGAGGAGGGAACGCACGAGGAGCTGATGCGGCTCAATGGCCGCTACGCCCGCCTGTTCCAGATGCAGGCCGCGGCCTACACGGATGCCGAGGTTGTCGATTTCGACCCCGCCCCATCGTCGTAGGTTTTGAAGGCGTCCGCCCTGGCCGCCCAACCGGAGGTAAAAACGAAATGAAGTACGTCCTTCTCTTCTGCGGGAACGAGGAACGTTGGGAGACGATGCCGGAGGCCGAACGCAACGGCATGTACGCGCGGATCGGCGAGTGGTGGGGTGCCAACAGCGCGACGGGCAAGATCTTCGGCGGCGAGGAGCTGCAGCCGGTGACGACGGCCACCACGGTCCGCCACGAGGGTGACCGGACGGTGGTGACAGATGGGCCGTTCATCGAGGCGAAGGAGACGGTCGGTGGGTTCGCGCTGATCGAGGTCGCCGACCTCGACGAGGCGATCGAGATGGCGAAGAGCTGGCCGGCCAAGGGGTCGGTCGAGATCCGGCCCCTGGTCGCCGAGCACATGTGAGCTCGGAGCCAGACCCCCGGTCGGCCACCGACGAGGCGCTGGCGCGCGTCTTCCGGGAGGAGACCGGCCGGTTGGTGGGGGGCCTGGTCCGGTTCCTGGGGGACTTCGACCTGGCGGAGGAGCTGGTCCAGGAAGCCGTCCTGAGCGCGATCGAGACCTGGCCCACGAGCGGCATCCCGGTCAACCCGGCCGCCTGGCTCACGACCACGGCGCGGCGAAAGGCGATCGACCGGATCCGGCGCCAAACCCGGTACCGCGAGAAGCTGGTGCTCCTCGCCGGCTCGCCCGTCCCGAGCCCGACGGAGCCGGACGATCGGCTCCGGCTGATCTTCACCTGCTGCCACCCGGCGCTGCCGAGGGAAGCTCAATTGGCCCTGACCCTGCGCGCGGTCTGCGGTCTCACGACAGCGGAGATAGCGCGCGCCTTCCTGGCGACCGAACCAGCGGATCGCCCAGCGGATCGTCAGGGCCAAGCGCAAGATCGTGGAGGCGGGCATCCCCTACCGGGTGCCGTCGCGCGAGGAGCTCGCCGGACGGCTGGAGGAAGTCCTCGGCGTCCTCTACCTGCTCTTCAACGAGGGCTACCTCGCCAGCGGGGGACCGGCGCCGGATCGGCGCGACCTGACCACCGACGCCGAGTGGCTGGCCGGCCTGCTGGCGCGGCTTCTGCCGGAGGAGCCGGAAGCGCTCGGGCTGCTCGCCCTGATGCGGCTTCACCGCGCCCGGGCCGGCGCTCGCTTCGATGCCGCCGGCCGTCTGGTGTTGCTTCGCGATCAGGACCGTTCCGCCTGGGATAAGGATGCGATCAGCGCCGCGGGCCGCCTGATCGAGCGGGCCGCCACCCTCGGCCGGCCCGGGCGGTACCAGATCCAAGCGGCGATCGCAGCCCTCCACAGCGAGGCCTCCAGCTGGGAGGCGACCGACTGGGAGCAGATCGTCGCGCTCTACTCGCTCCTCCTCGCGCACCAGCCGTCCCCGGTGGTCCGACTCAACCGGGCGATCGCCCTCCGCCACCTCGCCGGACCGGCGGCGGCGCTGCTCGAGGTCGAGCTTCTGGCACCCGGGCTGGACTCGTATCACCTCCTCCACGCGACCCGCGCCGAGCTCCTCCGCGACCTTGGGCGGACCGCCGAGGCGCGCTCCGCCGACGAATCGGCGCTCCGCCTGACACAAAACCCGGCGGAGCGGGAGTTGCTTCGGCAACGTCTTATGGATTAGGCTTTTATTTGATAGCAGCCATATCAGATAAGCTGCTACAATAAAACTAGGAGGTGAACCTAAAGTGATTCACATGCTCATCGTCGCCGCCGTCGTCCTTTTCGTCCTCTGGCTGTTGTTCCACGCGACGGGCGCGCTGGTCAACCTGCTCTGGATCGGCATCGTCGTGCTCGCGATCCTCTGGCTGGTCGGCCTCTTCCGTGGCCGCCGTCGTTCGACGACCTACTAGCCACTCGACCATCAGGAGAAGGCTCGGCGCCAATGGCGCCGGGCCTTTCCTGTTCGCAGTCCCGAGCGACGCTAGGCGCAGGCTGTGAACAGGATTGGCCCCCGGCCTTCGACCGTGGTGCCGGGATGGTCGCGGGCGAAGCTCCTGAGCGCTGCCAGCAGGGCCCTCGTCGCGCGGTCGGAGCTCATCACAAAGCGGGTGCGGACGCACGACTCGGAGCCCTGGTCCCAGGCGATGTAACGGTCGCCTCCCCAGCCGGCCGCGATCGTCTGCGCGTCCGAGCTGCTGACCCTTCCGCGGCTCGTCAGACGCTGCAGAAGCAGATCCAGTCCGAGCTCGCCGAGTACCCCCTTGTCGATCTCCTTGCCGTCCGCGGCTGGGAAATCGACCGCAGCCGGACCCCGCCCGGCCAGGAAGAGGTCGGGATGGATGACCTGGGCGGTCGTCGTTGGCGGCGACCTGAAGGCGGCGTCGAGGCGCGCCTGGCCCGACTGGTCGACGATCGCCTGGGTGAACTGAGGGCCGACCACGTAGGGGAAGGAGTCGAGCTCGACCAGCACCTCGGGGACGTCGGCCGGAACCGGTCCACCGGCGTCACCGAGCCGGACCTGGCGCTGCTCGGCCTCGCTCAGCGAGGCGATGTACTGGTTCTCCACCCGAACGGCGTCACCCTCGACCAGGGTCCGGAACGCGATGTCGCTCTCGTCTTCGGTGGAGGGAGTGCGGTCGATCGAGAACCACTGGTCCTGGAGCGCGTGCGTCAGCTCGTGGATCAGCACATGGCGCACGGCCGGCTTGGCCTCCACCCCCCGGACGAAGAGCTGCTTGGCTTTGGGGTCGTAGAAGCCGATCACACTCGAGCCCTGGAGCTCCCGCTCCGCCCGGCCGAGGTCGGGCCGGCCGTCGAGTAGCCCCAGCGCGCGGAGCTCCTTGGCCTCGGTCGCGTACGCGGTGGCGTCGACGCTGCCGGACTTGGCCAGCTCGCGCTGGAATTCGGCGTCCGCCAGGAAGGTCACCTGGACGGGAGTCTTGAACTTCAGCCCGCGATGCTCCTCCACGAACTTCTCGGCCACGGGTACGAACGCCTGGAGGCTGGTGCTGGTGGCGCTCCCGGTCGCGGAGGGCGACGGCTGCGCGGAGGGCCGTCCGGCCGCGGGTGTGCAAGCGCACAGAAGGAGAGTGCAGAGGGCGGCGACGAAGCGCATCGCGGGCGAAGCCTACGCCCCTAACGCCACCCTCACGTTCTCAGAGAGCGCCGCCACCGGCGCCGCGACCTGGATTGTCAGGGTTGGGTAAAGCGCCGGTTACGCGCTCGGCCGGGTCAGGCGGTGACCGGGGCCCCGTAGACGGAGGTGAGCCAGGTCGCTGGGGCGGCGCCGCGAACGAGCTCGAAATAGCGGCTCTGAATGCGCTCGGTGACCGCCCCGATGCGGCCGTCACCGACCCGGTAGCCGTCGATCTCCGAGATCGGCTGGACCTCCATCGCGGTGCCCGCGAAGAAGAGCTCCTCGGCGACGTAGAGCTCGGTCGGGTCGACCTCCCTCTCCTCCACCGCGACGCCGAGCTCCGCGCCAAGGGCGAGAACGGTCTCCCGGGTGATGCCCTCGAGGATCGCGTCGGTGATCTTCGGTGTCACCAGGCGGCCCTTGCGGACCAGGAAGATGTTCTGCCCGGGGCCCTCCGAGACCCTCCCCCGCTCAT
This sequence comes from Chloroflexi bacterium UBA6019, assembly GCA_002427995.1. Lineage (GTDB taxonomy): Bacteria > Chloroflexota > Dormibacteria > Dormibacterales > Dormibacteraceae > UBA6019. The sequence goes on along the minus strand of DIZV01000170.1, from coordinate 4,575 downwards.
TGAGGAGGACTGGGATGTCGAAGCCTTTCAGGTTGGCGTCGAGCATCGCCACCCGGCTGTTCAGGTAGTTCGCGCTGGCCTTGATCCGGGGCGAGATGGAGGTGTCGGTCGGCCGCCGCCAGCTGCTGACAGTGGACCGGATACCGGTCGCCAGCTTCGGGTTGGGCGCCTTGGGGAAGGCGAGGATATAGGCACCGGTCGGATCGCCCTCGCCCGTCGCGGCTCCGTCGAGCACGTCGAAGTAGGCGACCACCCGGATGTGCGCGTCGTCGCGCACCTGATTGGCGTGGAGGAGGTCGACGATCCCCGCCGCCAGCTCGGCCGGACTGAACCCGATCCGCATCCGGAGCACCCGCATGGAGCTGGAGAAAAGGCGCTCGAAATGGTCCGCCAGCCGGAAGATGAGCAGATCGTCCCCGTCGGCCGAGCGATAGGCGCGGATCCCCTCGAAAACGCTGGCGCCGCGCAACATGGCATCGCTGCCGACATGGACCTGGCTCTCCGCCCAGGGGGTGACGCGGCCGTTCATCCAGGTGTGCTTCGGGTTCATTGATTCAGGAGGTTAACGCGCGCAGCGCCGGAAGTTCGGTGGCCACCCGCTCGACGACGGCGCCCTGGTCCTCGCGGGGCTGGTCGACGATGAACTCCTCGATGCCCACCTCGCGGTAGCGCCCGACCAGGTCGCGGAAGGCCTCGAGCGAAGACCAGGGGTCCTGGTCAGCGCGGGCGATCCAGTAGTAGAGCGAGCGGAGGATCTCGGCCGGGTCGCGTCCGATCCGGCCGCAGTGCTCATCGAGGACGGCATTGCGAGCCCGAATCTCCTCCGGCTTCCCGAAGGAGTTCCAGGCGTCCGCCTTCCGGGCGACGATCCCCAGCATCCGCGGTCCATGCGCGCCCAGGGTCAGCGGCGGCCGCGGTTTCTGGACCGGGCCCGGCCGGAAGGCGGCCTCGCGCAACTGATAGTGCTTGCCCTCGAAGCTGGTGACATCCTGCCGGAGCAGCCGGTCGATCACCTCGACCGCCTCCTCGAAGCGGTCGACCAGCTCTCGCGGCTCGGGGAAGTCGATGCCGAGCATCTCGTGCTCCGGCACGTACCAGCCGGCGCCGAAGCCGAGCTCGAGACGCCCGTGGGAGATGTGGTCGACCGTCGCCGCCTGCTTCGCCAGCCACGCCGGGTGGCGGAACGTGTTCGAGCTGACGAGGACACCGACCCGGATCCGCTCGGTCCGAGCGGCAAGCGCGGCGAGGAGAGTCCAGGCCTCGAAGTAGGGGCCGGTCGGGCGGCTCGGCTGGACCCAGTGGTCGCAGTCCCAGATGCTGTCGAATCCGTACTCCTCGAAGAGCCGCCAGCGCTCGACGGTCTTCTCCCAGCCCATGTTCTGATCGGTGCAAATGCCGAAGCGGAGAGGTCGGAAAGCTTGCATGCCGCCAAACTTATGCGTTTGAGACAATTGGCGGTGATGAAGACGATCGAGGGAATCGAAGGCTACAAGGCATTGACAGGTCAGCCGCTCGGGGAGAGCGTGTGGCTGGAGGTTGACCAGGACCGGATCAACCGGTTCGCCGACGCGACCGGCGACCACCAGTGGATCCACGTCGACACCGAGAAGGCGAAGGAGGGCCCGTTTGGGACCACCATCGCCCACGGGTTCCTGACGCTCTCACTGATTCCCTGCCTGACAGGCGGCCTGTTGAAGATCGACGGGGTCCGGATGGCCATCAACTACGGGCTCAACAAGGTCCGCTTTCCGTCGCCGGTGAAGGTCGGGTCGAAAGTCCGCGCCTCGGTGCGCAACCTATCGGTCGAGGACGTCCAGGGGGGCATCCAGGTCGTGAACGAGGTCATCCTGACGGTCGAAGGCGAGGCAAAGCCCGTCTGCGTCGCGGAGATGGTCTCCCGCCTCTACAGCTAGCAACCAGGGCCTGCGAGCAGCAAGGGCTCGTTGCTTGCGGCCGCGGCCTCGGCCGGTGTTATGTAGCGGTGCCCCAACATCGCGGTGAGCACCTCCTGGCGCCGGCGAAGGGCCGCCACCGGGTGCGCGCGGGGCTCGTCGGCGGAGGGCGCCTGCGGTAGCCCCGCGAGCAGCGCGTACTGGGCCAGGTCAAGGTTGGGGAGCGGGCGCCCGAAGTAGTGGCAGGCCGCCGGACCGACGCCATAAAGGGTGGGGCCGGTCGGCGCCAGCGTCAGCCAGTCGGCCAGGATTCGCGGTTTGTCGAGGACGAGCTCGACCTTGAAGGCGAGCGCGACATCGACCAGCTTAGCGCCGCCCCGGTCGGAACCGTCCAGGTAGACCTCCTTCACCAGCTGCTGGGTCAGAGTCGAGCCGCCCTCACAGAGGCAGCCGAGGCGGAGGTCATCCAACCCGGCGCGGAAGAGTCCGATCAGGTCGACCCCGTGGTGAACGTAGAAGCGCTCGTCCTCGGTCGCCACGACCGCCAGCCCCAGCTGGTTGGGGACATCCGCCGGGACCAGGACCGGCTCGCCGTGGACGGCGGCCAGCCGCTCGACGCGAACCTGGACGTCGTCCACCGCCGGCGTGCCGAACCAGGCCACCGCGCCTGCCAGCAGGCCGGCGAGGATGATCGCGGCCGCGACCCGGCCGAGGCGACGCCCCACTGGGCTGCAATCGTGTCGCGGGTGCCCTTGGTTACGGAATAGAGTTCGAGCTTCCCGATGACCAAGCTCCGCATCCCGCCCATCGCGACCGCCCCATCGTCCGAGGTGGCGGAGCTCCTCGCGAAGGCGCCCTCCCTCGATGGCCGCCCGCTCAACATCTTCGGCACGCTCGCTCACCACCCTCTGCTCCTCCGCCGCTACCTGGCGCTGGGCAGCGTCTTCCTGACCTTCAACCTCCTGCCCCCTCGCGAGCGCGAGATCGTCATCCTCCGCATGGCCTGGCGGGCGGGCTCGGTCTATGAGTTCGGCCAGCACACGCGGCTCGGCCGTGCTGCCGGGCTCAGCGAGCAGGAGATCGCACGCGCCGCGCGCGCGGCCCTCGATGGGTGGGCGGAGCCGGACGCCATGCTACTGCGGATGGTCGACGAGCTCCACTCGGCGGACATCGTTTCCGACCCGACCTGGGCCGCGCTGGCCAGCCGCTGGTCAGAGCCCGAGCTGCTCGAGCTGCTCGCCCTGGCCGGCTTCTACCGGATGACCGCCGGCCTCCTCAACTCAGCCGGTGTCGAGGCCGAGCCGGGAGTGCCCGGCTGGCCGCCGGGGACGGTACCGGGACGATAATTTCGCAGTGCGAGGTGATGGCATGGGTTCGGTGATCGTCGCCGGCGCGCGCACGCCGATCGGCAGGTTCGGTGGCGGGCTCAGCACGCTGCCGGCGGTCGAGCTCGGTGGCGCGGCGATCCGCTCCGCCGTGGAGCGGGCCGGGATCAGGCCGGATGAGATCGAGTACGTGATCATGGGCCAGGTCCTCCAGGCGGGCGCCGGGCAGATGACGGCGCGCCAGGCGGCCGTCCTCGGCGGCGTGCCGATCGAGGTGCCGGCACTGACGATCAACAAGGTCTGTCTCTCCGGCCTGAACGCGATCGCGCTCGCTGACCAGCTGATCCGTGCGGGCGAGATCGAGGTGGCGGTCGCCGGCGGGATGGAGTCCATGTCGCAGGCACCGTACCTGGTCCCCAAGGCTCGGTTCGGGGCGCGGATGGGCAACGCCGAGATGGTCGACTCGATGGTTCACGACGGGCTCTGGTCGACCTTCCTCGAGGCCCACATGGGTGAAACCTCGGACGACATCAACCGCGAGCTCGAGATCGGCCGCGAGGAGCAGGACGAGTGGTCCGCGCGCTCCCATTCCCGTGCCGCCGCCGCCTGGGCCGAGGGCCGGCTGGCCGAGGAGACGATCGCGGTGGAGGTCCCCGGGCGGAAGGGCCAGTCGACGATCGTCGACCGAGATGAGGGCTTCCGGGCCGAGACCACCGTGGCCAGCCTCGCGGCCCTCCTACCGGCGTTTCGGGAGGACGGCACGATCACCGCCGGCAACGCCTCCCAGATCTCCGACGGTGCCGCCGCGGTGGTGGTCATGTCCAGCGCCCGGGCGGCCCGGGAAGGGCGCGAGCCTCTGGCAGAGATCGTCTCCCACGGGATGTCGGCCGACCGTTTCGGCTGGCTCCACACAGTGCCGGCATTGGCGATCAGCCGCGCCCTCGAGAAGGCGGGGCTGACGGCGGCCGACCTCGAGCTGGTGGAGATCAACGAGGCCTTCGCGGCCGTCGCCCTCAACGCGACCCGGATGCTCGGCCTCGACGAGGAGCGGGTGAACGTCAACGGCGGCGCGGTCGCCCTCGGCCACCCGATCGGTGCCAGCGGCGCGCGCCTGGTCCTCACCCTCGCCGCTGAGATGCGCCGGCGCGGCGCCCGGCTGGGTGCGGCGGCACTCTGCGGCGGCGGCGGCCAGGGCGACGCGCTCGTGCTGCGCCGGGCGGGCTGACCTGGGTGGAGACGGAGATGGTGGTGGAAACCCGGGGTCTGACCAAGCACTACGGGGCGATCGTGGCCGTCCAGAGCCTCGACCTGAACGTGCGCCGGGGCGAGGTCTACGGCTTCCTCGGTCCGAACGGAGC
>DIZV01000141.1:31508-39257 GCA_002427995.1 Chloroflexi bacterium UBA6019 | reverse complement strand
GTGGCAGGCATCTCGGTGGCAGGCATCTCGGTGGCAGGCATCTCGGTGGCAGGCATCTCGGGTGGCAGGCATCTCGGCGGCAGGCATCTCGGCGGCAGGCATCTCGGCGGCAGGCATCTCGGCGGCAGGCGTCTCGGCGGGGGGCGCTTCGGCGGCATGAGCTTCCGCGGCGGGGGCCGCATCGGCGGTGGGTGGCTGCCAGGCGGGGGCCGCGGTTGCGGGCGGCTCGGCCGTGGGCGCCTCCCAGGCCGGGGCGGCGGACGGAGTCGCGGCCTCGCTCGCGGGCGGCTGCCAGGTCGGCGTCGAAGGCGCGGCCGGCGTTGCGGGTTCGGCGGCGGGGGCGGCCCAGTTCGCCGCGGGCGGCTCAACCGGGTTCGCGGGCGCCTCCCAGGCGGGCGCGACTGAGGCCGGCGGAGCGGACGGTACTTCGGGTGTCTGCCATGCCGGAGCCCCTGGAGCGGCCGGCTCCGGAGCGGCGGGAGCTTCCCAGGCGGGTGCCGGAGCGGCGGCCTCGGCGGCACGCTTGGGCGCCTCCCAGGCCGGAGCCGGGGTGGAGGCCGACGGATCGTCGGGGAAGGAGGGCGCCTCCCAGGCGGGAGCGGGCGGCGCCGGCGGCGCCGGATTCGCCGGGGCGGGCGGCGTCCAGCTGGGCGAGGAGAGTCCTGCCGCGGGCGCCTCCGGAGCGGCGGCCGGGGCCGGCGCGGGGGGGGGGGGGGTAGGCGGCGGCGCCCAGGTCGGCACGTTGCCGCTCGGGCCGGCAGACCCGGATCCGGACCCGGTCGGGGCGGTGCCCCCGGCCATCGGCGCGGAGGCTGCCAGAGGGCCACTGGCCGGAGGCATCGAGGCGGCCCTGGTGGTGCGGGTCCGGCCCATCCGGCGGAGCAGCAGGATGCTGCCGACGACCAGGACGAAGAAGAGCAGCACGGCCGCTACGACTCTTGCGGTTTCTGGATCCATTACGCGGAGGGCCTCCCTTTGCTCTCGGTGTGCGCGCGCCATCGGGGACTTTCTGCTGTCCCGCGTGCAGAAGTATGGCAGCCGTCATTGTCGAGTCAAGATCAGCGGCCTTGCGAGGTGTCGGCCGGCCGCAGCTCCTCAGGCGCGACAAAGCCCTGGACCCGGAGCCGGCCGCTGGCGACGCCGGCGACGGTGAGATCCAGCTCGACCAGGTGCTGGCCGGGACGAAGGGGTGCTCCGAGGTCGACGAGGAGGCGCACCCGCCGGCCGACCGGCAGGTCCACTCGCTTCGGCAGCGGAAGCAGCCGCCCGCTGATCTCGACCAGCAGGTGCCGGGTGTCGACCGGGTGCCCGTCGAGGGCGAGACCGTGCACCGCGGTGAGCGCCGCCGGCCGGGTCTGGTTCAGCAACTCCAGGCTGAGGCCTCGGGGGTCGGTGCGGAGCGACTTTCGGTCGACCAGGCGCTCGGCCAGGTAGTTCGGCAAGGGCCGCCGGCGGGGTGGGGGCGCCGGCGCAGCCGAGACCTCGAGGGCGAGCTCAGTGGCGCCGGCGGGCCGGGAGCCGACCAACAGCTCGGCTGAGAGCCGGTATTCGCCCTCAGATCCGACCGGCAGGCTGAGTCGAGCCACCTGGACCGCGGGCTCGGTGGCTCCCGGCAGCTCGAACTCGACGGCACCGGAGAACGACTTCCGCACCAGCGCGTCCCGCAGCAGCGCCATCCCGCTCCGCTCCGGGCCGCGCTCCCGGTGCAGGCTCCAGCGGACCCGTGCCGGGCCGCTGACGTCGAAGTCGTCATTGACGACGACCAGCCGGGCCTCGATCGGCTTGCCGGGCGCGTAGCGGATCGAGCTCCCGACGGCCTCGAAGCCGAGCGGCTCAACGATCAGCCGGGTCGGCGCCATCGCGTCCCGCAGTGCTTCGAGGCCGGCTTTCGGCTGCCGCGCGTAGTCGACGACGCCGAAGCCGATCGCCGGAAAGGGGTCCACCAGCTGGTAGGCGAAGGCACCCCAGCAGGGTTCAAACTTCCGCATCCGGAACTGGTCGGTCGCGTAGCGGAGGAGCCAGGCCTGGTAGGCCTGGCCAGCCTCGATGTACGCCTCCAGCGACTCGTGGTCCGAGGGCAGGCCGACCCCAGCCTCGCACCAGGCGAAGGGTTGGAACCCGGCGTAGAGCCAGGCCGGGTCGTCGTCGGCGACGGGCCAGGCGGGGCCGAGGTCCTCCCAGACCGGCGAGCCGAAGGAGGGCAGCGCCTGCGCGCCGTACTCGGAGACAAAGCGCGGCTCGAGGGCGGCGATCTCCGGCCAGGGCCCTCCTCCCCAGCCGGCGCGGACCTGGGTGTCGAGCTCGCCCGACCCCGCCAGGGCCGGCCGGGAGGGATCCAGCTTCTCGAACAGCGCGCTCGCCTCCTGGTCGATCGAGTAGTTCTGGCGCACCGAATGGACGTCCGCCAGCGAAACATTGGCGGCGATCCAGGGCGGGTTGTCGTGGGCCGTCCAGAGCGCGATCGAAGGTCGGTTGCGGAGAAGCTCGACCAGCTCAGGGACCTGCTCCCGGACGGAGGCCTCGAAGAAGCGGCCCTCCTCCGGGGAGGCGTGGTAGGCGTAGGCGCCGGTGAGCGGAAAGTCGGCGAAGACCAGCATGCCGGCTCGGTCGGCGAGCCGGTAGAACTCCTCCGGGAGCACGTGGCCGTGGACGCGGAGCGCATCCAGGTTGGTCTGCCGGGCGAGCTCGAGGTCCGCCTGGAGGCGATCCGGGGTGAGCCGGTCGAGGCGCAGCTCGGGCTGGTAGTTGGCGCCCCGGACGAAGAAGGGCGAGCCGTTGGCGCGAACCTCCCAGCCGTCGGAACGGGGGCGGATGTGAACGTCCCGGAACCCGAAGTCCTCGGTGACCCGGACCGACTCCCGGCCACTGACGGTCAGCGTCGCGACGGCCTGGTAGAGGGCCGCTTCGCCGAGCCGCCAGGGGCACCAGCGGCGCGGCTGGGGGATCGTGACGCTGAAGGGCACCGTCAGCTCGAGGCCGCCGGGGATGGCGTACTCGCGGGTGAGCCGGAGCGGGCGGCCAGCCTCCACGAGCACTTCGAAGGTGATTTCGCCCGCCATGTCCCGGCCGTCGAGGTTGCGCAGCCGCGCCTCGGCGTCGAGCACGCCGACGTCGCCCGCCTCGAGCCGGGGGCGGAGACGGAGCCAGTCCAGCGCAACCGGGCCCAGGTACTCCAGCTCGACGCCACGCCAGAGGCCGACCGGCACCTCCCAGCGGTAAGGCTCGGGAAGGCTGAAGTAGGCACTGGCGGGGTAGGGGCGGGTGTCCCCGTCGTTGAAGATCCCCATCACGTGCTTCTTGCGGGCGAGGTCGGTCTCGATCGGCGACTCGCAGCAGATGACGAGCAGGTTGTCGGCCGCGAGGTAGGACGTGATGTCGAACCCGAAAGGAGCGAAGTACCCGTAGTGGGAGCCGAGCAGCCGCCCGTTGAGCCAGACGTTGGCGGCGAGGAAGGCGCCGCCAACGCGGAGCATCACCCGACCGGAATGGTCGGGCCGGGCGAAGTGGCAGCGGTACCAGAGCGAGCTGCGCCCCTCCACGGCCAGCCGCTGGCCGGGCACCTCGGCCGGCTCCCAGCCCTTGCCCCGGCCGGCCGGCAGACCCACCGACTCGCCTTCGCCGAGCGGCATCCAGAGTGACTCGAATCCCTCCAGCCGGCGGATCCCGCCCGAACCCTGGCGCAGCGGAAGCGAGAGGCAGTCGTTCACGCTGCAAACGCCCCGTCGGCGGTCGCGCACACGACCGTCGGCGCTCCAATCGCCACCTCGAAGGCGGCCTCCGCGCCGCGCTCGACGAGGGCCAGGATGCTGCCCCCGAAACCGGCACCCATGATCCTGGCGCCGAGGCAGCCGGGGATCGCCCAGGCGCGCTCGACGATCGCGTCAACCGCCGGGGTGGAGACCTCGAAGTCGTCGCGCAGGCTGCGGTGCGACTCTTTCAGCAACTCGCCGCAGCGGCGCCGGTCGCCGCCCTCGAGGGCCGCGGTGAACCGCTTCACCCGCTCGATCTCGGTCTCCACGTGGCGGGCCCGCTTCGGCATCCCTGCCTCCGCCTCCCGGCGGCGCTGGTTGTAGGGCGTGTCGGCAAGCTCCCGCCGGACACCCGAGTCGACGACGACGATCAGCATCTCGGCCGGGAAGGGGACGTAGCGGACGTCGAGCGTCGAGCAGTCGAGGAGGAGGGCGTGACCGCGCCGGCCCATCGCGGAGGCGAACTGGTCCATCACCCCGACCATGACGCCGGTCGCCTTCTGCTCGGCCCGCTGGCAGACGAGCGCCGCCTCCCGACCATCCAGCTCGGGCTCGAGGCCGGCGGCGGCGGCGACGAGCAGCGCGGCGGAGGAGCTCATCCCGAAACCGGCCGGCAGGCTGGCCGCGGCTGCCACCCTCTGCGGCCCGGCTCCGAGCTCGGCGGCGAGGGCGCGCAGGTAATCCTCGCCGCCGCTCGCCTCGCTCCGCACCTCCCACCGGTGGGCGGGAGCCCCGGCCAGCCAGACGTAGCGGTCGACCGCGGCCGGCAGGACCAGGCCGCCCATGTAGTCGACGTGCTCGCCGATCAGGTTGACGCGACCCGGCGCCCGGCTCCGCCAGCGGGGCTCCACCCCGAAGGCCTCCCGGAAGAGCTCGTCAGCGTCCGACTTCACGCAGGCGCTTGGCGGTTTCCTCGGCGCGCGCGTCGAGGATGAACGCGCCCGCTCCGAGCTCGGAGCCGGCGAGCATCTTCAGCTTGTCGGCGCTCCGGTTGGGCGGATAGAACTCGATGTGGAAGTGGTAATGACCGCCTCCGTCGCCGGGCGGCCGCTGGTGCATCGCCATGACGTAGGCGAGCGGCTTGCCGAAGAGGCCGTCGTACTTCTGGAGCAGCACCTTGAGGAGGTGGGCGAGCGCGTCCGCCTGCCCGCTGCTGAGCTCGGTGATATCCCCGACATGCTCGCGAGGCGCCAGGTGCACCTCGTAAGGCCAGCGGGCGAACTCGGGGACGAAAGCGAGCCAACGATCGTTCTCGGCGACCGTGCGCTCGCCCTGCCACTCGCCCTCCAGGATCTGGCAGTAGAGACAGCCGCCGGTCTCCTCGTAATGGAGGGCGCTCGACTCGAACTCGCGCTCCACGTGGGGCGGCACGAAGGGGTAGGCGTAGATCTGGCCGTGGGGATGGGAGAGGGTGACACCGATCTCCTCACCGCGGTTCTCGAAGATGTAGACGTACTTGACGTTGTCGAGCGCGCTCAGCTCGGCGTAGCGCTCCTGCCAGACGTCGATCAGGTCGCGGATGTGGGCGACGCTCTGCTCGCCGAGGCTGGAGTCGTGCTTGGACGTGTAGCAGACGACCTCGCAGCGACCCTGCTCCCGGCTGTAGGAGGGGAACTTGTTCTCGAAGACCGCAATGTAGTAGTCGGGCTCGGGGATCTCAGTCTCCCGCATCCCCGGCCGGGTCGGGCAGAGCGGGCAGTGCGCCTCGTCGGGGTGGTAGGTACGGTCCTGGCGGGCCGGCGCGACGGTCACCCATTCGCGGAGCAGGGGATGCCAGCGGAGCTCGCTCACGGCGCCCTCACGCCAGCCTGACGTAGAGGAAGAGCAGGCGTCCGTCGCGCTTCTTCAGCAACCGCCGGACGAGCCTAACCAAGGCCAATTCCGATCTCCGAAAGCATGCTTCGGCGGGATCGGGAAGGCATCCGGGCGAGTGTATACTGGGCCTGAAGTTCATTGCCCTGAGAGGCAAAGGAGGTGAGGTGTAGTTGGATCACAGTAGTCGTGGAGCCAACCGCCTCGTTTGCCCGCCGGGAACGTTTGAGGGGACTGTCCTCTAGAACGCGACCGACATTCCCAAATCTGACTTCCCGGAGTCGGAGGCGGAAAGCTCCGCGAGCAAGCGGGAGGGCCGGTCGGGAAACCGACCGGCCCTTCTTCGTTGAGTGGAGCAGCAGCGCGCGGCCACCGCTCAGGGTTCTCTACCCTTCGCAATCGTGGCCACCGACTTTGTGACGATGATCAATTCCGCCCCCACGGGCTGGGTCAGGGAAATGGGCATTCATTTCCTGGAGGCGACCCCGGATCGGGTGGTGGCCACCGTGGAGATCACCGAGCGCCACCACCAGGGGTACGGGATCGTTCACGGCGGGGTGTACAGCGGCGTCATCGAAACCCTTTGCTCGGTCGGAGCCCACCTCTTCGCCGCCCAGAGCGGCCGGGCCGTCGCCGGCCTTGAGAACCACACCAGCTTCATCCGGGCGATCCGCCAGGGCCGCCTGACCGCGACCGCAACCCCGCTCACCCGGGGCCGGCGCAGCCACCTCTGGCAGTGCGACGTCGTCGACGTGGAGGGCCGGCTGGTCGCCACCGGCCGGGTTCGCCTGCACAGCTTCGAGCCGGGCGAGGAGATCGCCGGCGAGAAGCCCCGGATGGAGCGCGGCTAGCCCCCCGACCGCGCGACCCACCGACCAAAGGAGCACCCACCCACTGGGGGTTTTCTTTCTGGTCCCGGCAGGATCGGGCCGGGAGCTCGGTTTTGCCAAGCACCGCGGTTAAGGGCTCCTCTGGCCCCCTTGCGGCACGTTTGCCGGCGAATGCGCCCATTTGGCACGTCTGAGGGCCGCATTCGCCGGCGGATGTCCCCTTTGCGAGTCGTGATTCGTGATTCCTGACTGGCCCCACGCCCGACCTCTCAGCGGCTGGTGATGAAGCCCAGGATGATCTGGTCGATCAGCCGCTCGACCGGCGCCAGGTCGTCGGTGAAGACCTGGCCGTGGTAGGGGGATGGCCGCAGGTTCCCGGCCTCGAGCGCGCTGGCCGCCACCTCCTGGACCAGCGGCTCCTGGGCGAGCGAGAGGTTGTGCTCCACGTCCGCGGCGGTGATCGGCTCGGTCGACCCATAGACCAGCGTGTTGCTGAACTGGGGCACGTCGACCAGGTAGACCGACGGGTAGACCGCCGCCATCGTGCTCGCCACGGCTGCGACGAGCCGGTAGTCGGACTTCGTCCGGCCCGCGTTGACGACCGCGACGCCGCCCGGCTTCAGGTGGTCCCGGGCCTGCTGGAAGAACTCCCGGGTTGTCAGGTGGAAGGGGATGTAGGGCTGCCGGTAGGCATCCATCACGACCACGTCGTACTTGTGGTGGTCGGTCGCCAGCCAGTAGCGACCGTCCTGGACGACAGGCTCGACGTGGGCCTCGCGGAGGTGGAAATAGCGGTCGGCCACCGCGAGGACGTCAGGGTCGATCTCAACGCCGACCTGGTGGACGCTGTCGCCGTAGGCGAGATGGAACTGGCGCGCCGAGGTGCCGCCGGCCAGGCCGATGATCGCGATGTCGAGCGGGCGCGGCTCGGTCGGCTGGGCAGGCCGGAAGTAATCGGCGAGGAGCATGTAGTCCCAGGGGCCGCCGGTCGTCACCTGGTCGGGGTTGTAGATCGAGTGGATCGCCTGCCCTTCATTCAGGATCAGCTCCGTCTGGTCCCCCACCTGGACGACCTGGATGTAGCTGTAGGGCGACTCCTTCTCGTAAAGCAGGCGGCCCACGGTTGGGGGCTTGATACCGATCGACTGGACATAGATCCCGCTCGCCAGGACCAGGAGGCCGAGCACCGCGTACACCTTCCGGCGAGGCCACAGCCCGGCAACCGAGAGTGCGAGGAGGACGAGGCCGAAACCGATCAGGGTCGGCCGGGTGCCGTAGGTCGGGATGAACCAGAAGACGGGCAGAAAGGTGCCCAGAATGCTGCCGGCGGTGCTGAGGGCGTAGACGGCGCCGGCCGT
>DIZV01000141.1:22903-31387 GCA_002427995.1 Chloroflexi bacterium UBA6019 | reverse complement strand
ACGCAGCCGAGCAGGATCACGGGCACCGCGAAGAGCGCGATCACAGCCAGCAGGGTGCCCAGGACGAGGCCGGCGCTGACCGTTGCGAAGCCCTGCTGGCTGAGCAGCAGGATGGGGTAGGAGACAACCGGGATGAGCCCGATCCAGAGGGCGGCGACGGCGGTGATCTGGAACAGCAGCTCATCGTGCGGGTAGCGGTCTGCCAGCCGGCCGCCGATGACATAGCCGATGCTCAGGTAGACCAGGATCAGCCCGATCAGCACGCCCCAGACATAGAGGCTGGTGCCGAAATACGGCGCCATCAGCCGGGAGGCGCCGAACTCAACCCCGAGCGAGGTCATGCCGGACAGGAAGACGAGGGGAAGCAGGAGGCTGCGAGCCGGCATACGGTCGCTAAGGCTATCCGGCCGCTATCTGCCGGTTGCTCTCAGAGGGCCAGGATGGAGGCGGTGATCCCGGACGGGCCGATCTCCAACAGGCCAACCGACGGCCGCGGCGTCACCCGGCGGTGCCGGATCACCTGAAGCCAGCTCCACTCGAACCAGCCGGGATTGCCCTCGAGCCGGCGGCGGGCCTCGGCGGGACTGACCTGGTAGACGGCACCGGGGTTGAGCAGGAGGGTGCCGTCGAGCCGCCGGCTGTCAGCAAAGTGTGTGTGGCCGTAGACCACCGCGTCCGCGTCCGGAAAGCTCCCTCGCAGCCATCGGTAGAGGCCCACCTTTGGCCACCAGTGGCCGAGCGTGAGAGTTCCCGCGAAGGTGGCCGGCTCCTCGATCAGATGGCTCCGATTGCCGTGGACGAGGCCGATCTGCTTGCCTGCAACCTCCACGACCCGCCGCTCGGGCAGGTCGAGGCCGCGGTCGTGGTCGCCGCGGACGGCCGCGACGGGTGCAATCCGCCCCAGTTCGGCGAGCGTCTCGGCCGAACCGACGTCGCCCGCGTGGAGAATCAGCTCGACCCCGGAGAGCAGCTCCCCGATCCGGTCGGGCAAGCGGTCCAGGAACTCCGGGCAATGGGTGTCTGACACGACGCCGACCCGAACCGTCTGCTTCGCCGTCCCCAACCTGATCTTCTCAGGCAGTGCCCTGGCCCTCGGCGGCGGGCTCCTGCTGGTCCGTCACCGGCTGCGTGTCAGCTGAGTCGGCGAACACGTGGCGGAGGGCGTCCTCCGGCCGGGGATCGGGCTGGGCTTCGGCCCAATCGGCAGCGTCGCTCGACTCCCGTTCGTACTCGAGGCGGATGCCCTCGGCCTCCTCTGGCGCCAGCCAGCCGCGGCCGGCGAGCCAAGCCTCGAACTTGGCGACGGGATCGTGTTCAAGCGCCTCGGCAATGTCCTCCGGCGTCCGGTAGCGGGCCTGGTTGTCCTCCGAGGTATGAGGGTTGATGCGGCGGATCCGGGCCTCGATCAGGGTCGGCCCCTCGCCCCTCCGGGCTCGCAGGACGGCCTCGCGGGCGGTGGCGTAGACGACCGGGCACGTCGGAGCCGTCGATCTGCACGCCCGGCATGCCGTAGCCCTCGGCCCGGCGGTAGAGGTCGGGGTTGCCGGCCTGGCGGGCGAGCGGCACCGAGATCGCGTAGCCGTTGTTCTCGCAGACGAAGACGACGGCCAGCTGGTGGATTCCGGCGAAGTTGAGCGCCTCGTGAAAGTCGCCGGTCGAGGTGGCGCCGTCGCCGAAGTTGCAGAGGAAGACCGAGTCCTTGCCGAGCAGCTTGGCCGCATAGGCCATGCCGGCTGCCTTGGGCAGCCAGCTGGCCACGACCTGGGAGACGGTGACGACGCGACGGGCGCGGTAGCCGAAGCAGCCGCCGGGGATGTTGCGGCCGGCCGTCAGCGGATCATCCGCCTTGGCGAAGACGGCCAGCATCCACTCCCGCGCCGTCAATCCCATGGCGACCACGTTGCCGAGGCCCCGGTAGTGCGGCACCAACCAGTCGTCCGGACCGTCGAGGGCGGCGGTGGCTCCGACCTGGATGCCCTCGTGGCCGCGCGCCGAACCGACGAAGGGCGCCCGACCCTGCTTGACGAGGATGTGCATGCGGTCGTCGAGCGCCTTGGCCTGGGCCATCAGGCGGTGGATCCGGAGGTACTCCTCTCTGGTCCCGACGGCGTCCTGCTCGGCGGTTGCCAACTAACAGCCGGCCATTCAGGTGGTCGGGGTGTTGGCGAGAGCGGTGGCGATCTCGATCACCTCCTCCTCGCTGACGCCCATCCCCTCCAGGTGGTTGTAGTAGGCGCGGGTGAAAGACTCGAAATCGGCGTGCGCGGCGCGTTCCTCCCGGAGGCGCTTGACCTCGGTCATCACCTGCGCCACCAGCTCCGCGTCATGGGGCACGTGGTTCGTCCTCAGAGCGTGCTCGATCACCACCGCGCCGGAGTGCTTGCCGTAGACGTAGCGGATTTCCTGACCAAGGTCGGCGGGCGGGATGAACTGGTAGATCGCCGGGTGGATCAGCATCCCCGCGGTATGGATGCCGGACTCGTGGCTGAAGACGTTGGAGCCGATCCCCGGCGCCGTCGGCGGGATCGGGATCCCACTCAGCCGCTCCAGGGTGTGGCCGAGCTCGCGCAGCTTCTCGTACTTGAAGCCGGGGATCTCGATCCCGAACAGGTAGCGGAGCTGGAGCAACACCTCGTGCATGGGCGCGTTGCCGGTGCGCTCACCGATGCCATTGACGGAAGTCGTGAAGACCTCCGCCCCGCTCCCGAGCGCCATCACGGTGTTCCAGGCGCCGACACCGAGGTCGTTGTGGAAATGAACCACCAGCGGCGCGTCGGGCGCCGCCGCCTTGATCGCCGGGATGTACTCGCGGACGGCGAAGGGTGAGTAACAGCCGACGGTGTCGGGCGTGCTCGGCCGGGTGCCGCCGGCCTTGAGTCCCTCGCGGTGGATCTCGGCGATGTAGCCAACATCGGCGCGAGACCCGTCCTCACCGCCGAACTCGATCTCCATCGCCCCCTGGGCCTTCGCATAGGCGATCGCCTCGCACATCATCCGGAGATTGGCGTCCCGGTAGAAGCTGACCGGCAGCTCCAGCCATTCGCTCGCCGGGATCCCCTCCCGGGCGAGCAGGGTCCGTCCCAGCTTGTACTTCACGTGCAGGTCGGACGCGCTCGAGAAGATGAAATAGGTGACCGAATCGCGTGGATGCCCGAGCTCGTCCATGACGCGGAAGGTCGCGTCGATGTCGGACGGGTTCGAGCGCATCATGCAGAGGACCTCGAGGTCCTCCCGGAGCTCGCCCCGCCGCTTCCCCTCCAGCACCAGCTTCAGGGTCTCCCGCTCGCTGCCGCCCACAGCCGGAAAACCGACGTCCATGATGTGGACGCCGATGTCGCTCAGCGCCCGGGCGAGCTCGTATTTGTCGTGGGGGCTGAAGGCGACTCCGGGCATCTGCTCGCCGTCGCGCAGGGTGTCGTCGTAGACGCGGATCCGTGCGGTGGGCGGGAAGACGAGGTCGTGGGAGAAGCGGCGCGGGTCACGGGCCAGCTCTTCCAGCGGCTCCTGAAGTTCAACCGGCCCGTCGCTCACCGCGAGCGCGCTGCTTCCTTCTCAGCCAGCCGCTTGCGGACCCAGGGCGCCAGGCCTCCCATGTGGATGAGTTCGGTCATGAACTCGGGGAAGGCGTCGGCGCGGTACTCGTCGCCCTGGGTCAGGTTCTTGATGATCCCTTCCTCGAGGTCGATCTCGAGCTGGTCGCCCTGCCGGACAGCCTCCGCCGCCTGAGGGCACTGGAGGATCGGGTAGCCGATGTTGATCGCGTTCCGAAAGAAGATCCGGGCGAAGGAGTCGGCGATCACGGCGCTGATGCCGGCCGCCCGGATCGCGACCGGAGCGATCTCCCGCGAGGATCCGCAGCCGAAGTTGGACCCGGCGACCAGGATGTCTCCCGCCAGCACCTTCTTCGACCACCCGGCGTTGTCGGGCACGTCCTCCATTGCGTGCTCGCCGAGGACCTTCTCGTCCATCGAGTAGATGGCGTAGCGGGCCGGGATGATCTGGTCGGTGTCGACGTTGTCGCCAAACTTCCAGCTGTTGCCGCGCAGCACCAGCCCTCGCTCGGCGGTCATACCGCCACCGGCGCGCGCTTCATGATCTCCGCCGGGTGGATGATCTCCCCGGCCACCGCGGACGCGGCCGCCACGACCGGGTTGGAGAGGTAGACGAGGGCCTTCGGATGCCCCATCCGGCCGGGGAAGTTGCGGTTGGTGGTGCTGAGGCAGGTCTCGCCCTCGCCCAGCACGCCCATGTGGCCGCCGAGGCAGGCGCCGCAGGTCGACACGGTCCAGGAGGCCCCGGCGTCGTAGAAGATCCGGATCAGGCCCTCGCGCTCCGCCATACGGGCGGTCTCGGTCGAGCTGGGCGTGATCAGGAGCCGGGTGTGGGGGTGCACGCGGCGGCCCTTCAGAACCGCCGCGGCGCGGCGGAGATCGCCGATCCGGCTGTTGGTGCAGGAGCCGATGAAGACCTGGTCGAGCTTGGTCCCGATCACCTCGCTGAGCGGCGCATAGGCGTCGGGCGACATCGGCTTGGCGACGGAGAGCTCGACCTTCTCCGCGTCGAACTCGAACACCTTCTCGTAGGCGGCGTCGGGGTCGGAGGAGACCGGGGTATAGGGCCGCTTCGCGATTCCCTTGAGGAAGGCCTCGGTGACCTCGTCGTACTCCATGATCCCGTTCTTGGCGCCGGCTTCGATTGCCATGTTGGTCATCGTCAGGCGGCCCTCCATGTCGATGTGCTTGAGCGCCTCCCCGGTGTGCTCCATCGCCTTTGAACGCGCCCCGTCGACGGTGAGGTGGCCAATCACGGCCAGGATCAGATCTTTCGCCTCGACCCACTCCGAGAGCCGGTTGTGGTAGACGAACTTGAGCGTCTCGGGGACCCGGAACCAGAGCTCGCCGAGCGAAAGCACGCAGGCGAGGTCGGTCGATCCGACGCCCGTGGCGAAGTTGTTGAGCGCGCCGTAGGTGCAGCTGTGCGAATCGGCGCCGACGATCAGCTCACCGGGCAGGACCAGGCCCCGCTCGGGCAGGACGGTGTGGCAGATGCCGCCGTCGCCGACCTCGAAGTACCACTTGATGCCCATCGCCCGGGCCCAATCCCGGGTCGTCTTGCCGAGCGCCGCCGAGGCGGTGTCCTTGGCCGGCTGGAAATGGTCCTGGACGACAGCCAGGCGCTCGGGGTCCCAGACCCGGGTTGCGCCCATCTGCTCGCGCATGATCTTGGAGGCGGGCGGGATCGTCAGGTCGTGGCCCATCGCGAAGTCGACCTTCGCCAGGAGCAGGTCGCCTGGTTTGACCGACTCCCGTCCCGCGCCCCGGGCGAGGATCTTCTCGGTCATGTTCATTCCCATTCGCTAAGTCCCCTTCAGGTGCTTCACGACCGCGTCGCCGGCCGCCGCCGTGGACAGGTCGCCGCCGATGTCGCGGGTGCACTCGCCGGCGCGGATGGCGGCGACGACCGCGTTCTCGATCGTCTCGGCCTCGGCCTGGAAGCCGAGGTGCGAGAGCATCATCCCCGCGCTCAGTATCGCCCCAAGTGGGTTGACGATGCCGCGCCCGGCCAGCTTCGGAGCGGAGCCGTGGACGGGCTCGAACAATCCCTTGCCGTTGTCGGGGTTGACGTTCGCGCTGGGCGCGATCCCCATCCCGCCGATCAGCTGGGCGGAGAGGTCGCTGAGCAGGTCGCCGAAGAGGTTCCCGGAGACGATCACATCGAATTGCGAGGGATCACGGACCAGCTCCATCGTGCAGGCATCGCAGTAGAGGTGCCGCGTCGCCAGCCCCGGGTGGGCAGGAGCGAGCGCCTTCCAGCGCGACTGCCAGAGCCCGCCCGCGTGGCCCATGGCGTTCGACTTGTCGACCATGCAGACCTCCCGCCGGGCTCGGGTGAAGGCATGCTCGAGGATTCGGTTGACGCCCTTGTAGGTGTTGACGTCCTCCTGGATCGCGACCTCGTCCGGCGTGCCCTTCTTGAAGCGGCCACCGGCGCCGACGTAGATCCCCTCGGTGTTCTCGCGGACGACCAGGAGGTCGACCTCGCGCAGCTTCTCGTCGCGGAGCGGCGAGAGGCGCGCGTCGTAGAGCCGGGCGGGCCGCAGGTTCGCCCAGAGGTCCATCTCGAAGCGCATCCGGAGCAGCACGCTGGCCGCGTAGTGCTCGTCGACCCGGGGATCGCCGACGGCGCCGAAAAGGACCGCGTCGGCCGCCTTGAGCTGCTCGAAGGTTGCGTCGTCGAGGGCGACTCCGGTCGCCAGGTAGCGGTCAGCACCGATGTCGAAGTCCTCCAACTCGAGCTCGACTCCGACTGCGCCGAGGACTTTTACCGCCTCCGGGACGACCTCTTTTCCGGCGCCGTCGCCGGGGACGACCGCGATGTGTTTCGGCAAGGTGCCTAAAGGCTATAGTCCCGGCAGCGCGAGCTGTTGGGGAAGCGTCGGAGGAGGAAACGACATGCCGAGCGTCATGCCGAAGATCGCTGCCGTCATGGGCCCGACGCTGGCCTTCCTGCTCGACCCCGAGATGACACGGATGGGTGCGGACCCCAGCGTTGCCAACTTCGCCATCGGCAACCCCCAGGAAATGCCACTTCCGGAGCTGGTGACCGCCCTTCGCGACGTGCTCGAACCGAAGGACAAGAACTGGTTCGCCTACAAGTTGAACGAGGACTCCTCGCAACGGACGATCGCCGCCGGCATCCAATCCCGGCTTGGCATCGCCGTCCGACCGGAGGACGTGATGGTCACCAATGGCGGATTCGGCGCCATCGCCACTTCGCTCCGGACCCTGGCAGGGCCCGGCGACGAGGTCATCTTCATCTCGCCGCCCTGGTTCTTCTACGAGGCGCTGATCCTCGCCGTCGGGGCGGACCCGGTCCGGGTCGGCCTGCGGCCTCCTGCCTTCGATCTTGACTCGGAAGCGATCGCGGCTGCGATCACCGCGCGCACTGCCGCGGTGCTGGTCAACACGCCCCACAACCCGACCGGACGGGTCTACCCGCCAGAGCAGCTGCAGGGGCTGGCGGACGTCCTGGCCGAGGCCTCCCGGCGCCACGGCCGCACCATCCACCTGCTCTCCGACGAGCCGTATAACCGAATCCTCTTTGACGGGAGGACCTTCACCTCACCTGCCGCGCACTACCCGGCGACCCTGCTCCTGTATTCCTACGCCAAGACACTGCTGGCGCCGGGGATGCGGATCGGCTACATCGCGCTGGCGCCGGACATGCCCGACGCCCCCGCGCTGCGGGACAGCCTGATGCTCGCGCAGATCATGACCGGCTTTGCCTTCGCCAACGCCGATCTCCAGTACGCGCTGCCGAGGCTGGAGAAGCTCTCGATCGACATGGCGGCGCTCCAACGCCGACGCGACCGGCTGGTTCCCGCGCTGCTCGAGATGGGCTACCAGACGTCGCTGCCGGAGGGGACCTTCTACACCATGGTCCGCTCGCCGATCCCCGACGACCTCGAGTTCAGCCGGCTGCTGCGCCGCCACGGGGTGCTGGTCCTGCCGGGGACTGTGGTCGAGGTCCCGGGCTGGTTTCGGATCTCCCTCACCGCCAACGATGAGATGGTGGAGCGCGGCATCGAGGGCTTTCGCCTGGCCCTCGACGCCGCCGCGACGCGGACCTGACCCGCAAGCGCCGTCTCCTGCTCGTCACCGCCCATCCCGACGACGAGTCGATGGGCAACGGCACCGCCATCCTCCGCCACGTGGCGTCCGGCTGCGAGGTCCATCTCCTCTGCGCCACCCGGGGCGGCGCGGGCTGGAACGGTTTGCCGGAGGGACGGCGACCGGAGGAGCTTGCCGACATCCGCGCCGGTGAGCTGGAACGAGCGGCGGCGGTACTCGGCCTCGCCGGGGTCGAGCTCTGGGACTATCCGGACGGCGCTGTCGCCGGCTGCGACCTCGGGGAGCTCACCGCCCGTATCGAAGCCTCAGTTCGACGGCTGGACCCGGCGGTCGTCTGCGGCTGGGGGCCGGACGGCGCCTACGGCCACCCCGACCATATCGCCGTCGGCGCCTGTACCGACACCGCGCTCGCAGGCAGCGGCCGGACTCTTTACCACCTGGCCGTCGACTCGCTGGCGGCCGCTGCTTTCGAGGCGTGGCTGGCGATCGCCATGCCGGGGGAGGGGATGCGGCTCACGCCGGTGGACCGGGTCGACATCGTCTTCGAGCCGACAGCCGTCGAGTACGCGCGGGTCCGGCGGGCGGTTGAGTGTCACGCCAGCCAGCTGAACCAGATGTACCAGGCCATGCTGGGCGAGGACGAAGCCTTCCGTTGGTTCGCGCGCAACGCCTATGTCCGAGTCCAGGGCACGGCGATCCACGCCGCCGGCGAAATCTTCCCCGAGCTCGCCTAGGCCTGGCTGGACGGAGCCAGGACGTCTGCCTCGCGCAGCTTGTAACGCTGGATCTTCCCCGTCAGGGTCTTGGGGAGATCGGCCACGAACTCGATCAGGTGGGGGTACTGGTAGCGCTG
>DIZV01000141.1:7560-22741 GCA_002427995.1 Chloroflexi bacterium UBA6019 | reverse complement strand
AAGCCGTCGACCTCGACGCCGACCACCGCGCTCTCCCCCACGCCGGGGTGCTCGAGCAGGACGCCCTCGATCTCGATCGGCGAGATCCAGAGCCCGCTGACCTTGATCATGTCGTCGGATCGACCCTCGTACCAGTAGAAGCCGTCGCCGTCGCGGCGATAGCGGTCGCCGGAAAAGAACCATTCGCCCAGCACGCTGCGCTTGGTCCTCTCGTGCTGCCGCCAGTAGAAGGCGAGCGCGCTGTCGCCCTTGACGTACATGTCTCCGGCCTCGCCCTCGGGTAGGGGATTGCCGTCGAGGTCCAGGATCTTCACCTCGTAACCGGGAACCGGCTTCCCGCTGGAGCCGGGCCGGACGTCCGCAGGAATGTTGGAGCAGTAGATGTGCAGGAGCTCGGTCGAGCCGATGCCGTCGATGATGGTCAGCCCGAAGGCCTCTTTCCAGCGCCGCCAGACCTCCGCCGGGAGCGCCTCGGCCGCGGCGACGCACAACCGGATCGAGGAGAGGTCGCGCTCCCGCGCTCCGTCCTGGTTGAGGATCGCGTTGTAGAGCGTGGGGGCGCTGAAAAAGAGGGTCGGGCGATGAGTGTCGATCGTCTCCAGCACCAGCTGCGGAGTCGGGCGCCCCGAGAGCAGGATGGAGGTCGCGCCGGCCCAGCAGGGAAAGCTGAGGCTGTTGCCGAGGCCATAGGCGTGGAACATCTTGGTGGTGCTGAAGGTGATGTCCGCCTCGGCGATCCCGAGCACCTGGCGGGCGAAGGTCTCACAGGTGAACTCGATGTCGTGCTGGAGGTGGACGACGCCCTTGGGCAGCCCGGTCGACCCGGAGCTGTAAAGCCAGAAGCCGACGTCGTCCCGACTGGTGTCGGCGGGGTCGATCTCGGCCGGTGGGAGGGCCAGGATGCCGGCAGCATCGAGGACCTGCACCGGTTCCGCCGCGCGTCCGGCGGCCGCGCCCACCTTCTCGGCGGTCATCGCGTCGACGACGACGACCCGGGCCAGCGAATCGCCGAAGTAGTGGTCGTAGTCCTCGCTCCGCTGGAGGAGCGGGTTGACCGGCACCGGCACCGCGCCGATCCGGATCGCCCCCCAGAAGGCGGCCATCATCGCCGGCGAGTCGTCGAGTGGAAGCAGGACCCGCTCCTCCCGCCGGACGCCCAGCTCCCGGAAGCGGAGCCCCGTCGCGCAGGTGAGGCCATGCAGCTCTCGATAGGTGACCGAACCGCCCGCCCAGCGAACGGCCACCTTGTCGGCGCGGCCAGCCGCCAGGTTGCGGTCGAGGAGCTCGCTGGCGTTGTAACGGTCGGCCATTCAGGACGCGATCAGGAGGCTTGCGAAGTCAGTGTGGGAAATGCCCTGGACGAAGGCCCTGGGCTCGATGTCGGGGAGGTCGACCGCCGCCTCGAAGACGAACGCGTAGACATTGTCGAGCGTCCATTCGCCATAGCCGCGAATGATCAGCTGCCGCTTCAGGTCGGCGTCCGAGCGGCCCTGCTCGAAGAGGGTCGTCGCCTGCTCGTAAAGCGCCTTCAGGACGCGGATCTGCATCGTCAGCTCCGCGATCTCCTGAGGTTCGCCCTCAGCCTCGACCAGCCGCTCCACCTCCCGTTCGAGGTCGCCGATCTCCTTGCTGTAGTCATCCATCGGACTGAAAGCACCTCCCCCTTGAACGACAGTCTAGGTGGCCCGGCCCAAGCCGAGGAAGAGCAGCTGGAGGAGAGCGGCGATGGCGATCCCTGCCACCGCCGCCACCGCCGCCCGGGGCCGGCGTGACGATTGGAGGAGGACCAGGACGACCAGCACGTAAGCCGTGACCGGCAGCAGGAAGATGCCGATCGACCCGAAGGAGAGGAGGTTGAACATCGCCATCGTCCCCGCCGCCCAGCCAAAGAGGAGGCTCGAGAGCTGCATCGCCCCCGCCCGGCCGCCGGCCAGCCAGGCGAGGGCCGCCGAGACCAGCACCGCCTGGAAGAAGACCACCACCGCTCCGCCCTCGGCGGATATCGCGTAGGCGACGCCGACCGCGAGGATCAGCCAGCCGGGCAGCTCGAGGAGGACGAAACGGCGAAGCCGGCCCGGAACGGGGACGGGGGCCGGCTTCGCGCGGGTGGCGGGCATCGCCGCCTGAATCTACTAGTGCAGCAGCGAGTGGGCGGCGACTGATGCCGCGATCAGGATCGCGATGATGTTGACGACCTTGATCATCGGGTTGATGGCCGGGCCCGCAGTGTCCTTGTTGGGATCGCCGACGGTGTCGCCGGTCACCGCCGCCTTGTGGGCCTCGGAGCCCTTGCCACCCAGGTTCCCTTCCTCGATGTACTTCTTCGCGTTGTCCCATGCGGCCCCGCCCGAGGTCATCTGAAGGGCCAGGAAAAGACCGGTGACGATCGCGCCGACCAGCATCCCACCGAGTGCCACGGGCCCGAGGATGAAGCCGACCAGGAGCGGTGCGGCGACCGGGATGATGCCGGGGATGATCATCTCCTTCTGGGCTGCGGCAGTGACGATGGCGACGGCGCGGCCGTATTCGGGGCGCGAGGTGCCGGCCATGATCCCCGGGTCCTCCCGGAACTGGCGGCGGACCTCCTCGACGACCAGGCCCCCGGCCCGGCCGACGGCGAGCATCGCCAGCGACCCGAACAGGAAGGGCAGGATGCCGCCCAGGAAGAGTCCGACGATCACCGACGGGTTGGAGAGGTCGAACTTGTAGATGTGCCCGGTTGCCTTGGTCAGCTCCTGGGTGTAGGAGGCGAAAAGGACCAGGGCGGCGAGGCCGGCCGAGCCGATCGCGTAGCCCTTGGTCACCGCCTTGGTGGTGTTGCCGACCGCGTCGAGGGGATCGGTGATGCCGCGCACCTCCTCGGGAAGCTCGGCCATCTCGGCGATGCCGCCCGCGTTGTCGGTGATCGGCCCGTAGGAGTCGATCGCGACCACGATGCCGGTCATTGAGAGCATGCCGACCGCGGCGATCGCGATGCCGTAGAGGCCGCCCAGGTTGTAGCTGAAGATGATGCCGACGCCGATCGTGAGCACGGGCAGGGCGGTCGCCATCATCCCGATCGCCTGGCCCGCGATGATGTTGGTCGCGTGGCCGGTCTCGGAGGCGCGAGCGATGAGTCGCACCGGCGTGTAACGGGTCTCGGTGAAGTACTCGGTGATGGCCACGATCAGGATCGTGATGACGACGCCGATAACGCCGCACCAGAACAGGTTGGCCGGGTCGTTGACGCCGCCCCGGACCGCCCCGGCGAACTGGTTGCCGCTCACGAAGTTGGCCGTGATCAGGTAGAAGAGCCCGATCGAGATCACCGCCGCTGCGATGAGCCCGACGTAGAGCGAGCCCATGATCCAGCCCTTCCAGTAGACCCTGACCAGAAGGGTCCCGATCACCGAGCCGATGATCGAGGCGCCGCCGAGCAGGAGGGGATAGACGATCCAGCCCGGCTCCGCCTTGAAGAGGAGCGAACCGAGCAGGATGGCTGCGATCATGGTCACGGCGTAGGTCTCGAAGAGGTCGGCCGCCATCCCGGCGCAGTCGCCGACGTTGTCACCGACGTTGTCGGCGATCACCGCCGCGTTGCGCGGATCGTCCTCGGGAATCCCGGCCTCGAGCTTGCCGACCAGGTCCGCGCCGACGTCGGCCGCCTTGGTGTAGATACCGCCGCCCAGCCGGGCGAAGACCGAGACCAGGCTGGCGCCGAAGGCGAGGCCGACCAGGTGATCCGGGCTCTTGAAGAGCAGGTAGCCACCGGCGACTCCGAGCAGCCCGAGGCCGACGACCATCATGCCGGTCACGGCGCCGCCCCGGAAGGCGACGCTGAGAGCGGCGTTGAGGCCGCTCCGAGCGGCTTCAGCGGTGCGCAGGTTGGAGCGCACGGCGACGTTCATGCCGACGTATCCCGCCGCGGCGCTGAGGACGGCGCCGATCACGTAGAGCACCGCCGTCTCCCAACCGAGGGCGAAGAAGATGACGATCGCGATCGCCGCGCCGATGCCGGCGATGACGATGTACTGCCGGTTGAGGTAGGCGCTGGCGCCCTCCTGGATGGCGCCCGCGATCTCGATCATCCGGGCATTTCCGGGCGGCTGGCGCAGAACCAGCACGGTCAGGACGATCGCCCAGAGCACGGCAAGGACGCCGGCGCCGAGCGCCAGGAGCACTGTCGAATCCATTCTTCTTCCTCTTCGCTACGTCGCCGTTAGGGGGACGGAATTGCACTCGGGCTCACGCTGCCCGAAGGTGATGGGGACGGCCGGACCGGCGGCTGGTCCAGGATTCCCTCGAACTTTGCCACCGTGGCGGACGGGATGACGAGCACCCGGCTGTCACCGCTCACGCGCGCGTAATCGCCGCTGCCGTCGAAGTTCTGGCCGCCGATCGATAGCGTATACGAACGGCCCCGGGCCAACGTGCAGGAGACGGTGAGGCGAGGGGGGTCGAGGCCGAGGGCCGGGCCGGTTGGGGCAGCTTTCAGGGTGTCGCTCGCCCGCAGCTGAGAAGCGGCCGTGAGAACCCCGTCGAGGGCGGCTCCGTCCGCCGGGCCAGGGCTGGGCAGGACCAGCCGCCACTCCTGGCCGGCGGCCACCCGACCTGCCTCCACCACCCTGCCGGCGGCCCCGGCGATGCGGATGTCAACCGTACCGAGGATGTCGCAGGGCAGCAGCGAGGCGGTGCTCGGGGGAGCGGCCGGGTGGGGCCGGCTCTGCAGCGCATAGACAGCGAGGGCGACCAGGACCGCGGCGAGCAGGGCGGCGGCTTTCCAGCTGACCAAGGGCGGCGGCGGTTCAGGCCAGCCGGCGGCGCCACCAGACGGCCAGACCGCCGCTGATGACGAGCAGGGGGAGGGCGATCAGGGTGATCCAGAGGTTCAGGTTCTGCTGCTCCTGGGTGAGGCTCAGGGACTGGGTGCTGCTGGGCTTGGGCGGGATCGAGATCAGCGATTCCTGCTCGGTCAGGTAGTTCAGCGACGCCGTCAGGAGCTGGACGTTGACGTCCTGCGCCTGGAGCACCTCATTCTCGGCGAACGCCCCGGTGCCGACCAGGACGACGCGGGACTTCTTCCCTCCGGTCGGCGCCAGCTCAGCCGTCTCCATGATCGTGAACGGCCCCTGCTTGTCGCCTGCCTGTTGCGAGAATGGAGGCTGGCGCGGGACAGTGATCAGGTAGGACTCGGCCGTGGTCCGGGCGACCGGCGTCTGGGTCACATCGGCGGTCGTCGTGGCGTCGATGGTCGTCGTCTCGGGGAAGAAGGAGACGCTGTTGGAAAGGCCCTTGGCGATCGGTGAGCCGCCGTACTGGATCACCGCCACCGCGGTCGGCTCGCCCCGGGCGGCGTGGGCCGCATCGGGGACGGCCAGGCCCCCGCTGAAGGTGAGTCCATAGGCGGTCAGCGCCGAGTTGTAGCGCGAGGTCACGGCCGCATCCCGCCAGGGATCCACCGCGAGCAGCACCCGGCCTCCACCCTTGAGGTAGTCGGTCAGAGCCTGGACCGCGGAGTCGGGCAGCTGCTTGGTCGGGCCGACAATGGCGACGATCTCGCAATCGCCGGGGACGGTGGTGGCCGCCGCCAGGATCAGGTCCTTGACCGTGTAGTTGTTTTTGATGATCTGGTCCGCGGCGGCCGAGTACCCCTGGATGGAGTCGGTGTTCTTGAGGTCGACCTCACCGTCGCCACCGACCCAGCAGACCTGCGGGGTGCGGCTCGATTCAAGGCGCAGGAGCGCCGCCGTGACGTCCTGCTCACCCTGCGCTCCGGCGCTCAGGATCTGGCTCTTACCGTGGTACTGGATGACGATGACGTCGAGCGACGAAACGCCCTGGGCGCGGGCGCTCGCGGGGTCGAAGTTGGGATCGGTGACGGCGACCTTGAAGTGTCGGGAGATCGCCTGGTAACGGGAGAGGAGATTGGTCGCCGTGGTCAGGGACGGATCGGAGTTGTTGTCCCAGAGCGTCACCCGAGCGTCGGAGTCGAGCCGCCGGGTGACCTGGATCGACTCCGGCGCGAGGGTGTTCACCTTATAGCGCGTGAGGTCGAGGGACTGGGTGCTGCGGGCGGCGAGCACGTTGCCCATCACCACGATCCCGAGGACGATCGCGGTGACGACCACGCTGAGGGTGCCGAACCGGGAGCGGCGGCTGGAGACGAGGTCCCGGACGGCGGTCGGGTCGAGGATGGCATAGCAGATCAAAAGCGCAATGCCGGCGATCAGCGGATAGGAGGCGGCGGAGTTGAGCCGCTGCTCGACCAGGATGCTGGAAGCGCCGAAAAAGAGCAGGACCACTCCGAGAACCAGGGCGGCAATGGCCAGCCGGCGCTCCCAGGCGTTCACCGCCACTTCCTCGACTCGAGGACGCGGGTCGCGAGGAAGAGCGAGCCGGCGGTGAGGCTGAGGAAGTAGACCACGTCCTTCAGCGCGATCTGGCCGTGGCTGAAGCCGGCGTAGCGGTTGGAGGCGCCGACATAGCTGAAAAAGCCCTCGTAGGGCGGCGTCAGGAACTGCGCCGCCAGCCCCGAGTAGTAGATGACGATCAGGGCCCCGAAGGTGAGGAAGGCAGCCACGATCTGGTTCTGGGTGAGGCTCGAGCAGAGTACCCCGACGGCGATGAAGGATGCGCCCAGGGCGAGCAGGCCGAGGTAGCCGGAGAGGAGGAGGCCGAAGTCGAGGTTCCCGATGGTGATCGGAAATCCGAGCGGATGGAGGGTCACCTTGGGCAGGTAGACGAGGAAGAGAACGACGTAAACGAGGGTGAAGCTGAACATCGCGCCGAAGAAGGCGAGCGAGCCGAGCCACTTGCCGACGACGAGCTCCCAGTCACGCACGGGCGAGGTCAGCAGCATCTCGAGGGTGCCCTGGCGGCGCTCCTCCGCCAGCACCCGCATCGTCGTCAGCGGCACGATCGGCAAGATCAGGAGGAACGCGATCAGGCCGAAGACGCTGTCCATCGTCGCCTGTTGGCTGCCGAGCAACGGCAGCAGATAGCCGAAGTAGGAGACGACGAGGATCACGATCGGCGTTATCACCCAGCCGACCGGCGAGACGAAGAAGCCGCCCAGCTCGCGCCCAGCTATCGCCAGGACCTTGGTCAGCCCGGTCGCGAAGAGCGGGTCGTAGAGAGCGCCGGCCGGCGGCCCCGGCGCGACGATCAGGGGCTCCACCACCGCCCGGGGCTCGGGCAACCCTGCCGGCTGGGCTGCGACCGTCTCCAGCGTCTCCGCCGGCTTCCTCCTCACTCGGGTCATACCTGCGGCTCCTCGGTCGTCAGGGAGATGAAGACATCCTCCAGGCTGAGAGTCCGGGAATGGAGCTCGCGGAGGCCGAAGCCGCCCTTGACGATCGCCTTCGCCAGCTCCTCCCGCGGGTCGTCCCCACTGCTGTGGACCCTGACCATGCACTCCCCACCAGCCAGTTCCTGGACGTCGACGGCGTCCAGGCCCCTGACGCTCTTGAGCTTCTTGCGAATGGCGTCCACGTCCCCCCGGACCGCCATCTCGACGTCGATGCCGTGGCCTTCGCTCATCCGGCGAGCGAGATTTTCGGGCCGGTCGTCGGCCACCAGGGTTCCCCGGTTGATGATCACGACCCGCTCGCAGGTGGCGCTCACCTCGGGCAGGATGTGGCTGGAGAGGATCACCGTGTGGTCCCGGCCGAGGGCGACAATCAGATCGCGCGTCTCCCGGGTCTGCGCGGGGTCCAGGCCGGAGGTCGGCTCGTCGAGGATCAGGAGGTCCGGGTCGTGGACCACAGCCTGCGCCAGCCCGACCCTTTGGCGCAGCCCTTTGGAGAGCCGGCCGATGATGTCCCGCCGGCGCTCCTGGAGCCCGCAGGCTTCGAGCGCGTAATCGACGCGCGCGGACCGGCGCGCCGGCGCCACGCCGCGCAGCCGGCAGCAGAGCCGCAGGTAGTCCCGGACCCGCATCTCGTTGTAGAGCGGGTTGTTCTCGGGCAGGTAGCCGATCCGCCGCCGGACCTCGATCGGGTTGCTGAAAACGTCGAAGCCGGCAATCGAGGCGCTGCCCGAGGTGGCTGAGAGGTAGCCGGTGAGGATCCGCATGGTGGTCGACTTGCCGGCACCGTTGGGGCCGAGGAAGCCGAGGATCTCCCCGCGGGGGACCGAGAAGCTGATGCCATCGACCGCCAGCCGCGGCCCATAGCTCTTGGTCAGGTCCTGGACTTCGATCAAGGCGAAGGGAAAGGCTACTGAAAAGTCACCCGGGCAACGACCCGGGCCCTAACCTTCTAGCCACGTGACGGCATCGGTGATCGCAATCGGCGACGAGCTCCTGAGCGGCTACACCCTCGACACCAACTCGAACTGGATCGCCCAGAGGCTCCGCGCACTCGGCCACCAGCTCAAACGGGTGACCCAGGTGCGCGACCGCGAGCAGGAGATCGTCGACCAGGTCCGCCGCGACCTCGGCGACCCGGAGTTGAGCGATGTCTTCTGCACCGGCGGCCTCGGTCCCACTCCCGACGACCGAACCTTCGCGGCGTTGGGAGTCGCGCTGGGCCGGCAGCTCGTGATCGAGAAAGCGGTGCGAGAGCGAATCGAACGCCGGCTGACGCGGATGGTGGACGCCGCGCTGGTCGACAGCGCCGAGCTGAATGAGGGCCACCTCAGGATGGCTCGGATCCCCGCCGGGCCGCTGGCGGTGCTCCGCAACCGGGTCGGCACCGCACCGGGCCTTGTTTACGAGGTCGAGGGCACCCGTCTCTTCGTGCTGCCGGGGGTCCCGGCGGAGATGAAGGCGATCTTCGCGGAGGAGATCGAGCCGACCTACCTCGCCGGCGGCGCGGCGCCCGCCGTCCAGGAGCTGCGCCTCCGGTTCGCGGTCGAGGGCCGTTTCTACCCGGTCCTGAAGGAGCTCGAGGAAACCCACCCCGATGTGGCCGTCGGCTCCTACCCGAACTTCGACTCCAAGGAGCTGGTCCTCCGCTGCTCGGGTTCCGACCCACGCCGGGTCGAGGAGGCGGCATCCGTCCTGCGCAAGTTCGCGGAGTCCCTCGGGTACTCGGCGGTACAGCCATGAGCGTGACCGCGGCGGGGACGGTGGTCGGGGTCTTTCTCGACCAGGCGGCGGGGCGGAGCGGGGCCCCCTTCCTCC
Organism: Chloroflexi bacterium UBA6019; assembly: GCA_002427995.1. Taxonomy (GTDB): domain Bacteria; phylum Chloroflexota; class Dormibacteria; order Dormibacterales; family Dormibacteraceae; genus UBA6019. The sequence goes on along the minus strand of DIZV01000141.1, from coordinate 13,638 downwards.
ACCACTGGACCGGCTCCAACTGGGAGGAGCTGAGCTGGGAGGATTGCCGCCGGCGCGTCCTGCGGATCGGTGCCGCACTCGCCGCGGCGGGCGTGAAGAGCGGCGAGGCGGTGATCCTTCTCGCCGAGAACCGGGTCGAGTGGATCCTGGCCGACCTCGGCATCCAGGCCGCCGGCGCCGTCACCGTGCCCATCTACGCCACCTGCACGGCGGAGACGATGGCGAAGATCGCTGCCAACTGCGAGGCGAAGCTTGCCATCGCGGGCTCGACGGAGCTCGCAAGGCAACTCCCGCGCGGCCTGGAGGTGGTGCTGGTGGAGGACGACCTGACCCGCTGGATGGAGTCCGAGCCGCCTCGCCGCCGACCGCGCGGAGCTGGAGCGCCGGCTGGCCGCCCTCCGACCAACCGATGTCGCGTCGATCATCTACACCTCGGGCACCACGGGCGACCCCAAGGGCGTCGTCCTCCCGCACTCCAACTTCGTCGAGATGGCCCGGGCCACGCTCCGGGACTTCACCGTCGGACCGGACGACAGCCTGCTCTCCTTCCTGCCCTTCTCCCACGTCTTCGAGCGCCAGTCCGGGATCTTCATGGCGATCGTGGCGGGCGCCGAGATCTGGGTCTCGCGCGGCCTCGACAGGCTGGCCGAGGACATCGCGGCGGTGAACCCGACCCTGATGCTGGGCGTACCGCGGATGTTCGAGAAGATCGTCGACCGGATCCGCGCCGAAGTGAGCCGGCAGCCGGCCTGGAAGCGGGCCCTGTTCGAGCTGGCCGTCGCGGGCCGGCTCGGTCCCCTCGGCGCGCTCCTCCTGGCCCCCGTCCGGCGTCGTGTGGGTGGCACCCGGCTGCGGATGTTCGTGAGCGGCGGCTCCCCCCTCTCGCCCGAGGTCGAGTCCTTCTTCTGGGCGCTCGGCATCCCCATCTTCAACGGCTGGGGCATGACGGAGACGACCTCCGGCGCGACCGCCAACACGCCCACCGCCCACCGGCTGGGCACCGTCGGCCGGGCACTCCCGGGCGTGGAGCTGAAGCTGGACACGGACGGCGAGCTGCTCGTCCGGGGCCCGGGCGTCCTCCGCGAGTACAGCCGCGATCCAGGCGCGACGGCCGAATCGTTGGAGGACGGCTGGCTGCGAACCGGCGACATCGCCGCCATCGACGGCGAGGGCTTCGTCCGGATCACCGACCGCAAGAAGGACCTGCTCAAGACCTCGGGCGGCAAGTTCGTCGCCCCGCAGCCAATCGAGGCGGCCCTGCAGGGGACCCGCTGCATCGAGACCGCCGTCCTGATCGGGGACCAGCACCCCTACGTGACGGCGCTCCTGGTGCCGAAGTGGGACCGGCTGCGCTCCGAGCTGGGGCTGGAAGGCGACCCGGCGGACCTGATCTCAGACGAGCGCGTGCTGGGGGCCGTCCGCGGCTGTGTCGAACAGGTCAACGCGGGACTCGCGCACTGGGAGACGGTGAAGCACTTCCGGCTCCTGCCGCGGGACTTCGAGGAGGCCGAGGACCTGCGGACGCCGTCGCTCAAGATCAAGCGGTCGGCCATCCGGCACAGGTACGCGGACCTGATCGACGAGATGTACGCCGAGACCGCCCACCGGCAGGACGCACCGGCGCAGGCCTGAGCGCGCCGCCACCCACCAACCAGAGAACCTCCCACCCGTTGGGGGCTTTCCGTGGCCTGGTCAGGATCGGTCTGCGAGTGCGGTTCTGCCAAGCACCGCGGTTAAGCACGCGGCAACGCGTGACTCGCGGATCGGCCGGCGGATTGAGCCAACCTGCCAGACGCAAAAGCAGAATGACACTCAGCCGGCGGATCGCCTTCTCCGGTGGCCAGCTGGGCACGAATCGCCTAGCTGCGGGCTCCGGAACCGGTGACTAGCAGCCGATCTTGAGCGCGCAGGCGATGTTGGAGTACATGTTGACCATCGTTGCGCCCTGGGTGATGAGGATCACGATCACGACGATCGATATCAGAACGAGGATCAACGCGTACTCGACCATGCTCTGGCCGCACTCGCGGCTTTGCCGTCGCCTTGCGGGGACGAAGTGGGGGGATTGGCTCATCGACATTTCCTAACCGACTACAACGACGGCACGAAGCATACCGGTCGTTTTGGCGAATACAAGAGGCACCTTCCCGATCCGTGCCGAGTTGACCGGCTACATCATCGTGTAGCCGCCTGACACCGATAGCGTCTGGCCGGTGATGTAGGACGCCGCGTCCGAGGCCAGGAAGAGAACGGCCGGCGCGATGTCCTCCGGCCGCCCGAGGCGACGCAGCGGATAGGACTTGGCGATCTTCTCGAGCATCTCGTCGGGAAACTGGTCACCCTGCTTGCCGGACCACATCGAACCTTCACCGAAATCCCCGCCGGCGTCCCGCTGGCCGGGGATGAAGCCGGGGCAGACGACATTGAAGCGGACACCCTTGGACCCGACCTCCCGCGCCAGGGACTTGGACATCGCGATGATCCCGGCCTTGGTCCCGGAGTAGACCGCCTCGCGCCATTCACCCATCCGGCCGGCCTCGGAGCTGATCGAGACCACCGCGCCCGAGCGCTGCTCGACCATGCCCTCGAGCACCGCGCGCGTGCAATTGATGAAGCCCCACAAGTTGATCGCGACCTCGCGCTCCCATTCCTCGCGGGCCTTCTCCAGGAAGAGCCGGTCAATCGTTCCACCGGCGCAGTTGACGAGGACGTCGACGCGGCCGAAGAGCTCGACGGCGCGGGCGGCCATGGCCTGAGTCGACTCCCAGCTGGAGACGTCGGTGCGGTGGGCCGCGGTCTCGCCCCCAGCCTCGGCGACGACCCGTTGCCCACGCTCCTCGTCGATGTCCGCGATCAGCACCCGGGCTCCTTCCGCCGCGAAGCCGAGGGCGATGCCGCGGCCGATGTTGTTGGCGCCGCCGGTGACGATCACCGCCTTGCCGCTGAGTCCGAGCTCCATTCGCCGGACAATTATCCGGCGTGAGTCAGGAGACCCGCGGCCGGCGGCGGAGCGGGCCGGTCAGCCAGAGCACGGCCAGGGCGATCATCCCCTTGAGCCGGGAGCGTCTCCCGCTTCGCGGGATCCGGCGCGGCGTGGGCCGCTCAGCGGCCGGTGCCGAGACCGGCACCGGTGTCGCCCCTGCCTTGGCCGCCTGCGTCGGCGTCACCAGGGACTCCTTGCCCTGCGGCTGCTCGACCGGAACCGGGTAGAGGAGCGAGTTCACCTCGGCGCCGACCATGGTGACGATGCCGAGGAAGTAGAAGTAGATCATCAGGAGGAAGAGCAGGCCGAACGTCTTGCCATAGGCGGCGCTGGCGCCGGTCAGGCGGAGGTAGAGCGGGAAGAGCAGGGAGATCGCTTCGAAGAGGACCCCCGCGAACAGCGCCCCGACCCAGACCTTCCCCCAGCTCTGGTGGCGGTTGGGCACCACGAAGTAGATGCAGAGGTAGAGCAGGAAGCCGGCGAGGACTCCGATCGCCGCCTGCACGAGGAAGGCCACCGTCGCGTTGGCGAGGACCGAGGGCAGGTAGGGAAGCTGGTTGACCAGCCCGAGAAGCGTCGTCGTGACCAGCATCAGGCCTCCGAACACGGTCAGCAGGAAGACCATCCCGACGCTCATCAGGACGCCTTTCACGAGTGGCCGTTGCCGCGTGTGGTAGAGGACGGCAAAGGCCTGCTCCATGCTCCGAAACAACCCCGAGCCGCTCCAGATGAGACCGACGAACCCGACCAGGAAGAAGATCCCGCTCCGCTGGTGGAAGGTGTTGAGCGCGGCAAGGGCCTGGTGCTGGGCGTTGGGGTCGGGGATGATCGAGAGGACGGTGCCGTAAACCTGTCGGGAGTCGACGCCGACAAAGCCGAGGAAGAGCCCGAGCAGCGCCGCCATCACGAGCACGATCGGGAAGAGCGACTGGAGGAAGTTCCAGGCGATGATCACCGCCCAGTTAAAGGCGTCGTCCTCGCCCAGCTTGGCCCAGAGCCGGCCGGGTGGCGATTCCATCAACCGTGCCGGATTCATTGTGATACCCAACATATCAAGTTAACCGCTCGCTGACGCGGGTCAGAAGTTCTCGATCGGGACCGGCTCGATCTCGTCGGCGAGCGCAAAGTCGAAAACCTGGGAGTAGAAGTAGAGCTCGCCCTCGAGCGAGCGCTTGATGTTCTGGGCCTGCCGGAAGCCGTGCTGCTCGCCGGGGAAGGCGAGGTAGGCGACCGGGAGGCCCTTGCGCCGGACAGCGTCCACGATCAGCTCCGACTGGTTGGGAGGCACGATCTTGTCCTCCAGACCCTGGAACACGATCAGCGGGCAGTTGAGGTCCTCGACGTGCGTCAGCGGCGAGCGGTCCCGGTAGAGCTCGGCCGCCTCCGGCCAGGGGCCGATCAGGGAAAAGAGGTACCGGGATTCGAACTTGTGGGTCTCCTGCGCGAAGGGGACCAGGTCGCTGATGCCGAAGTGGTTGGCGCCGGCGCGGAAGAAGTCGCGCGTCGTCAACGCGGCGAGTGTCGTGTAACCGCCGGCGCTGCCGCCGGCGATGGCGACCCGGCGCGGGTCGGCCAGGCCCAGCTCGACGAGGTGGCGGGCCGCGTTGACGCAGTCGTCGACGTCGACGATGCCCCAATTGCCATTGAGCCGCCTCCGGTACTCGGTCCCGTAGCCGGTCGAGCCGCCGTAATTGACGTCCACCAGCCCCCAGCCGCGACTGGTCCAGAACTGCGTCTGGAGGTTCAGGAGCGAAGTGGCCGCCGCGGTCGGGCCGCCGTGGCTATGGACCAGGAGCGGCGGCAGCTCGGCCGCGGGACCCTCGAACTCGGGGTTGAGCGGCGGGGAGTAGAACGCAAAAGCTGTACGGCCACCCTCCGTCGGGAACTCGATGGTCTCCGGGACCGAGAACCAGGCGGCGTCGATCGGCAGGTCGACGGAGGAACGGAGCACCTCCGGCGCGCCGCCGTCAAGAGGCTGCCGCACGATCGCCGGCAGTGCGGTCGCCGAGCCCGCGATGAAGAACGCGTCGGCAACGCCCGCGGCGACCGAGTTGAAGCTCGTGAAGCCGTTCTCGATGCTCTTCAGCAGCCCGTTCTCGATGACACCGAACCCGCCGACGCCACGGTCCGATCCAGCTGCAGGCGATCCGGCCCTCTCCCGCGAAGGCGTAGGTCGTCTGGCGGAAGACCCACTGCGGCAACCCGAACTCGGCATTCATCGGGACCAGCTCGCGGGGGCCGTCCTCCTCCAGCCGGTAGAGGTTCCACCAGCCGTCGGCGTCGGAGACGAAATGGAGGACGCCCTCGGGCGACCACTCGGGCTGGAAGATCGACACCTCACCCCCGCCCGCGACCCGCTTCGAGCGGCCGATCGAACCGTCCTCCGCAACCTCGCCCACCCAGAGCTCGGTCCCGTCCCAGGGGAGATGGGGATGGTTCCAGGCCAGCCAGCAGAGCCGCAGGCCGTCAGGCGATAGCCGGGGGTTGGAGTAGAAATCGTTCCCCTCCACAACCACCCGCTCCGAACCCCCCGCGGGGCCGAGGGCGACAATCGTGTTGACCGCCTCCCGGCTGGTGTCGGTGTGGTCCTCCCGGACCGCGAAGAGGAGCTCGCGGCCGCGGTCCACGACCGCATCCGCGTAGCGCCGGTCGACCGGCTCGGTGATTGGTTTCGGCACGTCGCCGCGATCCTGTCGGTAAAGCCGCTGGTCGGCGAAGTTACTGAACCAGACGGTGCCGCCGGCGACGGCGAAAGCGCCCCCACCATACTCGTGGACGCGGGTCCGGACGTTGAAACCGGGCGGGGTCAGGTCGGCGATCCCGCCGTCGGGCGCGCGGCGGACGAGCACCACCCGGCCCTCCTCGGAGGGCCTCAGCTCGCACCAGTACAGGTCGTCTCCGTCGGCCAGCACGCCCGACAGGCCCACGGTGCCCTCGACGATCAGTTCGCCGGTGATTCTCGACTTCCAGGAGCCGTAGGGAGCGACTGCCAGCTAGTTGAGCCTCTCGAAGATCATCGCCATGCCCTGGCCGCCGCCGACGCACATCGTTTCCAGGCCGATGCTGGCGTCCCTCTCCTGGAGGCCGTTCAGGAT
>DIZV01000141.1:823-7368 GCA_002427995.1 Chloroflexi bacterium UBA6019 | reverse complement strand
GCGAAGGCCTCGTTGATCTCCAGGATGTCGACGTCGTCGATGGTCATCCCGGCTCGCTTGAGCGCGGCCCGGGAAGCCTCGATCGGGCCGAGCCCCATGAACTCGGGCTCCAGCGCGGAGACTCCAGTCGAGACGACCCGTGCGATCGGCTTGATGCCGAGCTCTTTGGCCTTGGTGTCCGACATGATCACAACCGCGGCCGCCCCGTCGTTGAGCGGACAGGCGTTGCCGGCCGTCACCCTGCCGTTCTCGCGGAAGACGGGCTGCAGCTGGGCAAGGGACTCCAGGTTGGTTCCGGGGCGGGGCCCGTCGTCCTTGCTGAACAACTCTCCGTTGGGAAGCGGGACGGGGATTATCTCGCGGTCGAAGAAACCATCGTCGCGCGCCTTCACAGCCGCGGTCTGGCTCTTCACCGCATACCGGTCCATCTCCTCCCGGCTGATGTTCTCGCGCTCGGCGACGTTCTCGGCCGTCTGCCCCATCGAGATGTAGATATCGGGGTATTCCTCGGTGTTGCCGGGCACCAGCTTGGCGTTGAAGGTATCGGGGGCATCGGGGTAGCCGCTGCCGTAGCGGGAGACGCACTCGACGCCGGCGCTGATGAAGACATCGCCTTCACCGGCTCGGATCGCGTGGGCGGCAATCCGGGTCGTCATGAGGGAGGAGGAGCAGTAGCGGTTGACAGTGACGCCGGGGACATCGAGGCGCGCCAGGATGCTGATCACGCGGCCGATGTTGTGGCCCTGCTCGCCACCCGGCAGGCCGCAGCCGCAGATCACGTCCTCGATCTGGGACCGGTCCAGCTGAGGTACCTTGTCGACCACCTTGCCGAGGATGTAGGCGGCGAGGTCATCGGAGCGGACGTCGACGAGGGAGCCCTTCCGGGCGCGGCCGATCGGCGAGCGGCCATAGGCGACGATCACGGCTTCAGTCATGCAGTTCAGTGTATTCCTGACAGTTCAGGGAGCCTCGGCACCGCCGATCGGTACCCGCGCGCCGCCCACCCGCAGGACCGCGAGCTACGCTGCGAGTCCAGGCATGGTCAGCACCCAGTCCCGCTTCCGCCTCGCCGGATGGTCGCTCGCCGGCCTGCTCACCGGCGCCCTCCTGGCGACCTTCGGTTGGGGCCTCTCACACCCCACGCGGGGCGCTGCTTCGGCGATGACCGGCCGGGTCGCGCCCGACCTCACGGTCCGCACCTTCGCCGGCCGGACGGTGGCGGTGGCCGACTTCCGTGGCCGGCCACTGGTTCTCCACTTCTGGGCCTCCTGGTGCGGGGCCTGCCGGACCGAGGCTCCAGTCTTCTCCGCCGCGTCCGCAAGCTCGCCCGAGATCGCCTTCCTGAACGCCGCGATGGAGGACTCGGCGGCGCCGGCTCGGGCGTTCCAGGCCCGGTTCCCGATGCCCGACCCGGTCGGGCTGGACGCCGACGCCGGCTACCTCCGCTACGGGGTGACGGGCCCGCCGGAAACGTATTTCATCGACCGCTCGGGCGTCATTCGCTACCGCCACGTGGGGCCGCTCGACGGTCCGACGCTGAAGGCCTACCTGGACAAGATCCGGGCGTGAGCCTCCGCACGCTCGGCATCGCCGCGGTGACCGTGCTGGTAACGCTGGGCGTGATCTCCGCCTTCGTCGGCATCCATGCCACTCCCTCCGGCGGCGGCACGCTGCTGGTCAGCCTCAGCTCCCGATCGGGCGACAGCCTCGGCGACACTCAGATCGCGGTGCACTCCGCCGGCGGCGGCTGGAGCGCACTCGCGCACCTCGCCAACACGGCGGTGCCGCCGGCGCCGAAGGTCGCCCGGGCGGCCGTGGCGGAGGTGGCGCCCGGGGCATACGACGGGATCCGGCTCGCCGGTGTCAGCCTGGCGGCCTCCATCCGGGTCCCGGCGGGACAGGTCGAGCCGGTGCTGATCACCGTCGCCGACGGCGTGCCCCAGGCCGCATTCGCGGGCGACCAGGATTACAACGACGGCCTCCTCGGGCTGCAGGGGGCGCTCAAGGAGCTGCCCGATTTCAGACTCCTCGACCAGGACGGCCAGCCGGTCACCAAGGCGTCCGTCGCGGGCTCGGTCGTGGTCCTGGCCGCGTTCCACACGACCTGCCATGACACCTGTCCCCTCTATACCGCGATCCTCCACCAGCTCCGTCGGCGGGTGCCCACCTCCGTCCGCCTGCTCGAGGTGAGCACGGACCCGGCTGCGGACTCGGTGCCGGCGCTCAAGGCCTACGCCGCCCTGGCCGACACCAGCTGGCCGCTGTTGACCGGCTCGGAAGGACAGCTATCGGCTTTCTGGGGAGGCCTCGGGGTGCAGCTCTCGGGCGCCGACTCCCACACCAACTTCCTCGGTGTGTTCGACGCCCACGGCCTGCTCCACCACGTCGAGACCGGGGTCCCCGACGCCGGAAGCGTGCCCGGCGGCCTGGCCGGCATCCTGAGCCCGGTCGGCCGCCAGGAGCTGGCGGGGCACGGCGACGGCTGGGACGCCGCCCTCGTCGCCGACCAGGTCCGCACCGCGGCCAACCTGGGCAGCGTCTCGGCCGGTGGGGGCGGCCTCGCGCCGGCCTTCACGGTCGCCGGGCTGAGCGGTGGCCGGGTGGCGCTGGCGGACTACGCGGGGAGTCCGGTGGTCCTCAACTTCTGGTCCAGCAGCTGCGCCCCCTGCCGTCAGGAGCTGCCGCTGATCGTCGAGCAGGCGGCCGCGCACCACGCGAAGGTGCTGCTCATCGACGAGCGCGACAACGCCGGCGCGGCGTTGGCATTTCTCCGCCAAATCGCGGTGACCGGCCCGGTTGGCTCCGACCCCGGGGGGACGGTCGGCCGGCTGTATGGCGTCAGCGTCCTCCCCGTGACCGTCTTCATCCGGCCCGACGGGACGATCGAGGGCAAGTATCTCGGCCAGACCGATGCGGCCATCCTCGGCAATCACCTGGCGGCCATCTCGGCAGGGCGGTAGTGGCGGGCGCGCCCACGATCGCCGCCATGGGCTGGCGGCAGCTGCTCGGGGAGGGTCGCGGCCGGCTCACGGTGGGCATCCTGCTGGTCGAGTTCGTGGCGGCGGTCCAGTCCTCGGTGGTGGCCTCGATCATGCCCGCGGTCGCCCGCGACATCGGCGGGATCCAGTTCTACGGCCTGGTCTTCTCCGGCTATGCGCTGGCAAGCATCGCCGCCTCCCCCAGCGCTGGCCAGGCGGCCGACCGGCAGGGTCCGGCCCGGCCCTTCACCCTGATGGTCGCCATCTTCGCCGCTGGCACTTTGCTCGCCGGCTTCGCGCCGTCGATGCCGGTGCTCGCCGGAGCCCGCTTCATCCAGGGCTGGGGCGGCGGCGCCCAGTACACGATCGCCTACGGCGTCATCGCCAAGGCCTACCCCGAGGCCGGCCGAGCGCGCATCCTCGCCCTCCTCTCGGTGATGTGGATCGTCCCCGGGCTGACGGGACCCGGGATCGGCTCCCTCCTGGCCTCCACCATCGGCTGGCGCTGGGCCTTCTTCGGCCTCCTGCCGCTGATCCTGCTGGCGATGGTGATGGTGGTTCCCGAGCTCCGCCGGATCCCGGGCGCCAGCGGCGCCGGGCCCACCCTCCGACTCCGCTGGCCACTGCTCCTGGCCGGCGGCACCGGCGTGTTCGTCTCGGGCCTGACGATCGGCTCCTGGCTCGCCGTCCCGGTCGCCGCCGCCGGCCTGGCAGTGGTCATTCCTTCAGCCCTGCGGGTCATGCCGCCGGGGACGTTCCGGGCCGCCCGGGGCCTCGGTTCGACCGTGCTGATCGGGCTGCTGACCAACCTCGGCTTCTTCATCGGCCTTTTCTTCCTGCCGCTGCTGCTGACGCGGGTCGCCGGCCGCTCCCTCTTCGAGGCCGGCGCGGCGGTCACCATCGTGAATGTCACCTGGAGCCTCGGCGCCTGGTGGCAGGTCCGAGCGATCGAGTGGCTGGACAAGGGCCGGTTGATTCGCTGGTCGTCGCTCGTTCTGGGCCTCGGGCTGGCCGGCGCGGCGACACCCCTCGTCGGCGGGCCGCTGCCCCTCGCCTATCTCGCCTGGGGGGCGGCCGGCGCGGCGATGGGCGTCGTGTTCAACACCCTCTACCTGGTGGCAGCGGAGGCAGCGTCACCCGGCGCCGAGACCGGTGCGATCGCTGCTCTCCAGAACTCCAACCGCCTCGGCATCGCGCTCGGGACGGGGCTCGGCGGGGCTTCGGTCGCGCTCGCCCACTTCAGCGGCGCACCGATCGCGGCCGGGCTGGCGGGCACCTTTGCTCTGGCCGCCGCCGGGCCGCTGGCGGCTGTGGCCCTGACCGGCCGCCTACAGGCGCGCGATCGGGCTTAGCGCCAGCCTTGGCCCGCGGCGGGGCGCGGCGATCCCGGCCAGCTCCAGCAGCTGGACGACCCGGGCGCGGTGGCCCCGGTAGGGCTCGAGCAGCTCCAGCATCCGCTCGTCGGTGCCGCGCGGCTCGCCGGCCAGCGCCCAGCTGACCAGGTTGCGCAGGTGGTAATCGCCGACCGACACTGCGTCCGGATCGCCGAGCGCCACCACCGCGATCTCGGCGGCTGTCCAGGCGCCCATCCCGGGCAGCGCGGTGAGGCGTCGCTGCGCGTCCGCCGGAGCCATCGCGACCGCCTCCTCCAGGCGAGAGGCATGGCGGGCGGCCCGGATGACGGTCTCGGCTCGCCGCTGCTCCACGCCCCAGGGGTGGAAGACCCAGTAGGGCGTAGCGGCCAGCACCGCCGGGGCCGGAGGCAACCGCAGGGGCCAGCGGGCCGGGCGCCGACTCGCTCAGCTCCAGGAGCAGGCGGCGGTAGGCCTGGCGCGCCTGGAGGCCGATCACCTTCTGTTCCAGGATCGCAGGCACGGCGGCCTCGAAAACGGCGGCGGTGCGGGGGATCCGAACGCCCCGATGCCGGCGCTGGAGCTCGGCCAGGAGGGGGTGGCGAGGCTCAAAGCCGGCGTCGTCGCGGTCCTCGCCGACCAGGGTCGCGGCGTTCGCGCAGAGCCATTCGGCCCCGGGGCCCCAAGCTTCGACCCGGAGTTGGTCGCCATCGAGCCAGAGCCGCTCCGTGCCCGCGCCGGCGGGCGTACGGGTGGCCCGCCAGGTGCCCGGCGCGGCGACCCGCGCGGGTCGGGTGCGGGCCAGCGTCCGGGCCAGGTCAAGCGGCCGCCGGAGCTGGAGTGTGATCGAGACGGAGCCCACTCCGGAGGACTCTAGCCGGACCAGGCTAAAGGTAGAGCCGCGCTCCCTCTTCGCCACCCAGCCGGACCAGCTCGCCGACCACCGCCGGGTCGAGCGAGTCGGCGTCGGGCGCGTTGCACTCGACCGGGTTGCCGCAGGGGTCGCGGAGGTAGATCTGGGCCGCGCCGTCGGGCAGCCGGCGCACCCGGGGGCTATCCAGAGCACCTCTCTCACGGGCCATGCGGTAGACGGCCTCGAGATCATCGACGCTGAGAGCGAAGTGGTGGTTGGCGGGCGCCTCGCCCGGACGCAGGAAGAGGTGGAGCTGGGTGTCGCCCACCTTCAGCCAGCGCACTGGATGCCCGAAGTCAGGGGCGGGCAGCCGCGTCATCCCGAAGAGGTCGGAGTAAAAAGCTTCCGGGAGGTCGAGGGCGTGGACGCTGACGTGGTTGATTCGCGTCTCGGTCATGCCTGCGCGCGGTGGGCGCGGGCGCGGTCGACCTCGGTCAGGTGCCGCTTGCGGAGGCGAATGTGCTTGGGCGTCACCTCGAGCAGCTCATCATCGGCAAGGAAGTCGAGGCACTGCTCGAGTGACATCTTGGTCGCGGGCGTGAGCCGGACCATGATGTCGGCGTTGGAGGAGCGCATGTTGGTCTGCTTCTTCTCCTTGCAGACGTTGACCGACATGTCCCCGGGGCGCTTCTGGATGCCGACGATCATCCCCTCGTAAACCTGCTCGCCCGGTTCGAGGAAGGTGAAGCCCCGCTCCTGCGCGTTGGCGAGGCCGAAGGCGAGCACGTTGCCGGGGCTTGACGCGGTCATGGCGCCGTTGCGCTGCTCGCGGAAGTCGCCGGCCCAGGGCCGGTATCCGAGCAGCAGCGAGCCCATGATCCCGTTGCCGCCGGTGATGGTCAGGAAGGTGTTGCGAAAGCCGATCAGGCCGCGCGTCGGGATCGTGTAGTCGAGCCGGACCGCGGCGTCGCCGTAGACGATCTCGATCATCTCCCCGCGACGGCGGCCGAGCGCCTCGGTGACCCCGCCCAAGTAGTCCTCCGGCACGTCGATCGTCAGGTGCTCAAAGGGCTCCAGCAGCTTGCCCTCGACCTGCTTGGTGATCACCTCCGGCCGTGACACCTCGAGCTCGTAGCCCTCTCGGCGCATGGTCTCGATGAGGACGGCCAGGTGCAACTCGCCGCGGCCGCTGACCAGGAAACGGTCCGCCGAATCGGTCGCCTCGACCCGCAGCCCGAGATTCACCTCCAGCTCGCGGAAGAGGCGAGCCCGGAGCTGTCGAGAGGTGCTGAACTTCCCCTCTCGCCCGGTCAGGGGCGAGGTGTTGACCCCGAAGGTCATCTTCACCGTCGGCTCGTCGAT
>DIZV01000141.1:0-589 GCA_002427995.1 Chloroflexi bacterium UBA6019 | reverse complement strand
GTCAGGACTGCGATGTCGCCGGCAAAGGCCTCCTCCACGGGCACCTTGCCGAGCCCACGGTAGAGCAGCACCTGGCCGACTTTGAGGCGCCTTGGCTCGCCCTCCTCGCCGGTCAGCACGGCCACCCACTGGGACGGCTTGACCGAGCCGCGCGAGATGCGGCCGATGGCGAGCGTCCCGGTGTAGTCGTCGTAGCCGCGGTTGGCGACCAGCATCTGGAACGCGCCCTCCTCCACCACCGGGGCGGGGACGTAACGCAGGATGGCGGCGAAGAGCGGCTCCAGCGAATCCTCGAGCGAGTCGGCCTCGAGCCCGGCACGCCCTTCCTTGGCGATCGCGTAGAGAACCGGGATGTCGAGCTGGTCGGCGTTCTCGGCCAGCTCCAGGAAGAGGTCATGGGCGAGGTCGAGCGCGCGCTTGGCGTCGGCCAGCGGACGATCGAGCTTGTTGATGACCAGGATCGGCCGGAGTCCGACCTCGAACGCTTTGCGGAGGACGAACCGCGTCTGCGGCATCGGGCCCTCGGCCGCATCGACCAGGAGCAGGCAGCCGTCGGCCATGTTGAGGACCCGCTCGACCTCGCCGCCGA
>DIZV01000123.1 GCA_002427995.1 Chloroflexi bacterium UBA6019 | reverse complement strand
AAGCTGATAGCACCGGCGTCAGCGAGATGACGCCGAAATGACGCCGCGCTGTGTGAACTTACCGAACCTCTGGCGTCGAGGGGGTCCGTGGACAAATTCCTGCGGCGGCTGGGAAAGGGAGGAGTATTGATGTCTCGCGTTCAAAGCGACCATGTCCAGGCGCCCGGCGACCCGACTGAAAGCTTTCGGAAGCGACTGGGGCGCAGGCTGCGGACCTGGCGAATGGCGGCCATCGCCGGAGTCGCCGCGGCGGCGCTGATTCCGATGGCGGCATCGGCCGGCGACGCGAAGGGTGGCCTTCCCGACCTGGCCCAGGTGGTCCAGGACCTGGCGACCACGGTTGCGAACCACACCACCAGCATCGCCTCCCTCCAGTCAAGCCAGACCGGGCAATTGAGCCAGATCGCCCAGCTCCAGCAGCAGCTGACGGCCCAGAGCGCCCAGATCAACGCGCTGCAGGCGCAGATAACCCAGAACAAGACCGACGCGAAAGCAGCCACCGACGCTGAGACGGCCCGCGCCATGGCAGCGGAGGCCAGCCTGGCCGCGGCGGACAACGCCACCAGCCCTGCCGCGACGCTGGCGGCAGCCAAGTCGTACACCGACGCCGAGACAGCCCGCGCCCTCGCGGCTGAGGCCGCAACCGGCGGAAACGACCGGACCTACACCGACCAGCAGGTCGCTGCCGAGGCGGCGGCTCGCCAGGGCGGTGACGTCAACTCGCTCAACGCGGCCAAGATCTACACCGACCAGCAACTCGCTGCCGAGGCGGCGGCTCGCCAGGTCGGCGACGTCAACTCGCTCAACACGGCTAAGACCTACACCGACCAGCAGGTCGCCGCGGAGGCCGCGGCACGCCTGGCGGGCGATGCCACGATCGTCGGTCCGGACCACAGCTACACCGACCTGCAGGTCGCCAACGAGGCGGCGGCCCGCCAGGCCGGCGACGCCGCCAACGCCGCCTCGGTGAACGCCGAGACAACCCGTGCTCAGAGCGCCGAGGCAGTGCTTGCCGCAGCCCTCAATACTGAGGTGAACCGCGCTCTTGCCGGCGAGGCTAACGCGTACCAAAATGCGGTCACCAAGGTGCAGACGACGCTGACCGGCCTTGCGAACAACCTGGTCAACAACGGCTTCCAGGGCCAAACCGCCACCCCGACCACGTTCTGGGAGCAGATCGCCGCGGCCCTGTACGGCTAAGCCGAGGCACCGCGCCCACAAAGCCCTCCGGCCGCCGCGGCCGGAGGGCTTACCGCTACCCTGAGTCGATCTTGAGCGACCCCCTCACCCCGGAGGCCGCCGCGCGCCTCGTGTTCGACCAGGGCCCGCTCACCAAGGCCGAGATCAAAAAGCTTCCCCGCGACAGGGCCTTCGAGTATTTGGAGACCATGAACCACTTCCTGAAGGAGCTCGGACCGAAGCAGTTCGTCGCCCGCCGCAAGGAGCTCCGCGAGGGTGCCCTCCGCAACATCGTCAATCGGGGCAAAGAGCCCCGGGCCTGACAGCCGCTCAGGCGGCGAGCCGGCGGAGGATCGCCACGTTGGCCGCGTCCGGCCCCAGCCCCTCGAATCCGGGGACTTCGAGGATGAAGGGCAGCTTCGCCAGCCGGGAGTCGTGGAGGAGCGCCCGGAAACCCTCCTCGCCGATCTCGCCAAGGCCGATGTTCTGGTGGCGGTCGCGGTTCGACCCGAGGCCGCTCATCGAGTCGTTGCAGTGGATCGCGTCGAGCCGGTCGAGCCCGACCACCCGCTCCCACTCGTCGACGACCTCCCGCGCGCCGGCCTCGGTCCGAAGGTCGTACCCGGAGGCGAAGGCGTGGCAGGTGTCGAGGCAAGAGCCGACGCGAGGGTCGCCGACCGCGTCAACCATCGCCCGGATCTCCTCGAAACGGGCGCCGACGCAGCCACCGGTGCCGGCGTTGTTCTCGATCAGGAGGCGCGTGTGCTGGGGGTCAGCCCTCTCGAGCGCCCTCCGCATGCGCTCGGTGATGCCGGGCAGCGCGGCCTCGAACCCGATGCCGCGGTGCGACCCGACGTGAAAGATCACGCCGTCGATGCCGAGCCGGTCAGCGGCGGCCAGGTAGCCGGCCAGCGTCGACTCGGAGCGAGGATGAACCTTGGCATCGTCGCTGGCGAGGTTGATCAGGTAGACGGCATGGAAGAAGAAGGGCGGCCGGCCGGCGTCGGCGTACTCCTGGCGGAAGCGCTCGACGTCCTCGTCGGATGGCTTCGGCGAGCCCCAGAAGCCAGGCGGGGTGGGGTGGACCTGGATCGCGTCGGCGCCGATCGCGGCTGCGTTCCTGAACGCGTTCCAAAGCCCCTTGCGCGCCTCCACGTGCGCTCCAATGACCGGCACTCGACTACTTTACGGGCAGCGTGATCTACTTCCTAAGCCCGCTCGAATACCCGCTTCGGGGCCGGACCTTCCGCGCGCCGGCCGACCCGCATGTCGCCGTGGCCGCCGGTGCCGACCTGGAAGCGGCGCTCGAGCACCTCGAGGCCCGGCCGGACTGCGCCGGTCTCGCCCTTCTCGGCGTGCCCGCGACCCACCCCGAGCTGGGCCCGCTGCGCGGGCGCCGCCTCCTCGTCTGCGACTCGGACGCCTCCCGGATGCGGGACTTCGTGGCGTCGGCATGGAAGGCCGGTGCCGAGGCGGAGTGGATCCAGAGCTCCCGCCCGTCCACCAATCAGCTCGGCGCGTGGGCGCTGCCCGTGGCTGGCCTCGTCCTCGCCGCCGGCTCGGGCTCGCGGATGCGAGCCGGCGCGCCGGAGTCGAAGGAGGAGAACAAGCTTCTGCTCGACTACGAGGGCTCGCCCCTGGTGCGCTACGCCGTCAGCGCGGCAGCGGAAGGTGGCTGCCAGGGGACCTGGGCCGTCTACTCCCGCCCCGAGGTGGCGGCGGTGCTGGAGGGATCGGCGACCTGCATCCACAATCCCGACGCCGAGAGCGGCCAGGCGTCCTCGCTGCGGGTCGGGCTGGAGAACCTGCCCTTGCTGGCGGCGGCGGCGTGCATCGTGCTCGGCGATCAGCCGCTGGTCGGCGCGCGCACCGTCGAGATGCTCCTCCGAGCCTGGCGGCAGGAAGGAGCCAAGCCCGCGGTGGCGGCCTCCTACGGTGGCGATTGGCGGCCGCCGGTGGTGATCGAGCGCTCCCTCTGGCCGCAGTTGCTGGCGCTCCCCGGCGCCGCCGGCGCCCGCCAGGTCCTGAACGGCCACCCCGAGCTGCTGGATACTGTTCCAGCTCCGGGCCTGCCCGACGACATCGATACACCCGAGGACTATGCACGCATCCTCCGTCTCCCCCGACGCGATCCGAGCTGACCAGCTCCGGCGGCTGCGCGAGCGGCTGCCCGAGCTCCGCTCGCAGAACGCCTTCTACCGCGACCGCCTGCACCCGGTCGAGAACTGGGCCGACTTCCAACGGCTGCCGCTTCTGACCAAGGCCGAGCTGGTGGCCGACCAGGAGGCATCACCTCCCTTCGGCAGCAACCTCACGTACCCGCTCGAGCGCTACACCCGGCTGCACCAGACCTCCGGGTCGACCGGCACCCGGCCGCTCCGCTGGCTGGACACCGCCGAATCCTGGGAGTGGTGGGAGAGGGTCTGGGCCGAGCACATTTTTCCCGCGGCCGGGGTCGGCCCGCGGGACCGCCTCTTTTGCGCCTTCTCCTTCGGACCCTTCATCGGTTTTTGGTCCGCCTTCTGCGGCGCCGAGCGGCTGGGCGCGATGGCGATCTCGGGTGGCGCCATGACGACCGAGCAGCGGGCTCGCGCGATTCTCGACCTGGGCGTGACCGCGCTCTGCTGCACGCCCACCTACGCGCTGCGCCTGGCCGAGGTCGGCCGCGAGCTCGGGCTCGACCTCTCCGCCTCCGCGGTCCAGGTGGTGATCTGTGCCGGGGAGCCGGGCGCCAGCGTGCCGGCGACCCGAGAGCTGATCGGCAGATCCTTCGGTGCCCGGGTCTTCGACCACTCGGGCATGACCGAGCTCGGCCCCACCGGCTTCGGCTGCTCCGCCGGCGGCGGCCTGCACCTGGTCCAGACCGAGTTCATCTTCGAGGTCTCGGCCGAGGGCGAGCTGATCGCCACCAACCTCGGCCGCTGGGGCTCGCCGCTGATCCGCTACCGCACCGGCGACCGGGTCAAGCTCAGCTCGGAGCCGTGTCCCTGCGGCAGCCAGTTCGCCAAGCTCGCGGGAGGCATCCTGGGCCGGGTCGACGACATGTTCACCGTGCGGGGCGTCAACCTCTACCCGAGCCAGGTGGAGGACATCGTCCGCCGCCACCCCGAGATCGACGAGTTCATGATCGAGCAGCGCACGGTGCGCCAGATGGACGAGGTCGTGCTGCTCTTCGAAGCTGGCACGCCGGGTCTCGCCGAGCGGCTGGCGGCGGAGTTGCGGCAGGCGCTGGGCGCCCGGATCGATTGCGTCGAGGTCACCCCCGGCAGCCTGCCCCGCTCGGAGCTGAAGTCGAAGCGGCTGCGCCGGGTCGGGGAAATGATCTGCGGGTCCGGGTCATGAGCACCGAAAAGCCCGCGGCTCGCGTCTGCCGAGAAGAGCTGACCCCGGTCTCCTGGATCGAACGGGCGGGCGACGCCTACGCCGACCGGGTGGCCGTCGTCGACGGTCCCCTCAGCTACACCTGGAAGGAGTTCCGGGCGCGCTCGCGGCGCCTGGCCTCCGCCCTCCGGGCGGCAGGGCTGAAGAAGGACGACCGGGTCGCCTTCCTGGCCTGGAACTCGGAGCCTTTGCTCCTCGCCCACTACGGGGTGCCCCAGGCGGGAGGAATCCTGGTGGCCATCAACACCCGCCTCAGCGCCGACGAGATCGCCTACATCGTCAAGCACTCCGGCTCGACGATCGTCTTCCACTCGGCCGACCTCGCCTCGCAACTCGCCGGCGTGCCGGCGGAGGTGCGGCGGATCGAGCTGACCGGCCCGTTCGAGGAGTTTCTCGGCGGCGGCTCGGAGGAGCCGGTCGAGAGCTGGCTGGTGGACGAGTACGAGACGATCGCCATCGACTACACCTCGGGTACCACCGGCCGCCCCAAGGGCGTCATGTACCACCACCGCGGCGCCTACCTGAACGCGGTCGCGATGACTTCCGACCTGAAGCTCGACAAGGATTCCAGCTACCTCTGGACCCTGCCGATGTTCCATTGCAACGGCTGGACCTTCACCTGGGGCATGGCCGCGGTCGGCGCCCGCAGCATCTGCCTCCCGAAGATCGACCCGGCCGAGGTCTGGGACCTCTTCGGCCGCGGCGAGGTCACCGGCTTCTGCGCCGCGCCGACAGTGCTGATCATGCTCGTCAACGACCCCCATGCGAAGAAGCTGGAGAAGCCCGTGCGGCTCTTCACCGCCGGTGCGCCGCCGTCGCCGACGATCATCGCCCAGATGGCGGAGCTGGGCTTCCAGCTCGAGCACGTCTACGGACTGACCGAGACCTACGGCCCCTGCACCATCAACGTCGCCCCGGTCGGCTTCGCCAAGCTGCCGGCTGACCAGCAGGCGCGCTTCCGTGCCCGCCAGGGCTTTCCCCACCACCTTGCGGGTGAGGCGCGGGTCGTCGACGAGGAGATGAACGACGTGGCTGCCGACGGGGAGACGATGGGCGAGGTCGTGATGCGCGGCAATGTTGTCATGAAGGGCTACTTCGCCAACCCGGAGGCGACCGAGCAGGCCTTCCGCGGTGGCTGGTTCCACTCTGGTGACGTCGGGGTCATGCACGCCGACCGCGTCATCGAATTGCGCGACCGCAAGAAGGACATCATCATCTCCGGCGGCGGAGAACATCTCCACGATCGAGGTCGAGCAGGCGGTCGCCTCCCACCCGGCGGTCATGGAATGTGCCGTCATCGCGGTCCCGGACGAGAAGTGGGGCGAGGTGCCGAAGGCCTTCGTCGTCCTCAAGCCCGGCCGGCAGGCGACCGAGGAGGAGATCATCGCCCACGTCCGAGCCCGGATCGCCCACTTCAAGGCCCCCAAGTCGGTCGACTTCGGCGAGTTGCCCAAGACGTCGACCGGGAAGATCCAGAAATTCGTCCTCCGCGACCGCGAGTGGGCGGGCCGGGAGAAGCGAATCAACTAGTCCGACCGCTCAGCCGTCCACGCCGTGGGCGCGCAGGTGCTCGCGGAACCCGCGCGGTCGGAAGCCGAAGTTGCGCTCGACCGAGTCGAGGTCGGTCGAGTTGTCGAACCCGAAGAGCTCGAGGGTGGCGGTCGTGAGGGGGGGGTGGGGCAGCAGCGCCATGCCCCGGGCCTGGATCGCCGCCACCGCCAGCGGCAGCGGCAGCAGGAGCCGGCGGACCCCGAGCGCGGCGCAGATCGTCTCCAGCACCTGGCGGAAGCTCACCTGCTCGGCGCCGCCGAGGGGGATCTCCCGGCCCATCTTCGCGTCCGGCCGCAGGCACGCCTCGAGGCAGCGGAGGAGATCCTCGACCCAGATCGGCTGGAAGCGGAGCGCCGGCGGGCCCAGCAGCGGCAGCACCGGGCTGACCCGGGCGAGTCGGGCCAGGGCCGCCACGAACTCGGCCCCATCGCCGAAGAGCACCGACGGCTGGAGGATCAGGTAGGGGATGCCGGACCGCCGCACAGCCTCCTCCATCGCTACCCGCGTCGCCATGTACGACCCCTCGCGCACGGGACCGGCCAGGAGGCCGGAGAGGAGCACGATCCGAGTGACACCGGCTTCCTTCGCCGCGGCCACCAGGTTCTCGGTGCCGACGCGGTTGATGCGGTCGTAGGCGCCGGGGTAGGGCTCCTTCAGGTTGGCGGTGATGGCGGCGGTGTGGACCACAGTGGATACGCCCACGAGCCCGGCACCCAGCGATCGGGCGTCGGTGAGGTCGGCGCTCACCGCCTCCACGCCCGCTGAAAGGGCCGCCGAGCCGGCGGTCCGGGAAAGACCCCGAAGGGCCTCTTTCCCGCCGGCGAGCCGTCGCAGGGAGGCGGCTGCCGATGAAGCCGGTGGCGCCGGTGACAAGGATCATCTGGGATCACCTCCAAAAAGTGGTTCGACAGTTGCGGCCAGCCTCTCGCCGGCGTCGAACATCGCGGTGGCCCGGGACCGGTCGCCGTCGAGGTGGATCAGCAGGTCCATCCCGAGGTAGAGGGAGAGGACGGCCCCCGCCGCGGCTCGCACGTCGACCAGGGAGGCGAAGGGGGAACCGGCCAGGAAGCGCTCGAGCAGCCGCTCGGTGAACTCCAGCCAGGGTTTCATCCGGGCCAGCATCTGCTCTCGCAGCTCCGGGTTGCCGCTGCTGGCGGCGAACAGCTCGGCCACCACCGTCGAGTGTCCCGAATCGACATCCTCCGCGTAGAGCAGGCGTGCCCGAGAGGCGAACTCGATCGGGTTGCCAGGTCCACCCAGGACCTCCTCGTAGCGGAGTCGGCGCTGCTCGCCGACCCGGTCCATGGCGGCCAGCAGGAGGCCGATGAGGTTCCCGTAGTGGTAGAAGATCAGCGCCTGGTTGAAGCCGCCGCGACGCGCGACCGCGCGGGCGCTGGTGTTGGCGAAGCCGTCCTGGCGGAGCGTGTCGAAGGCGGCGTCGAGGATCCGTTCCCGGGTTGCGATACCTTGAGCAGTTGCTTTGAGCACTTGCTCAAAGTGTAACTCAGACGCTCTTGACCTGGAAGTCCGTCGTCACCGCGACACCATTGCGGAGCGTGTTGAGCACGATGCAGTACTTCTCGGCGTTCTCAAGCAGCCGCTGGGCGCGCTCTCCTCGGCCGTCGTCGCGGACCGTCACCCGCACGCGGCAGTCGATCCCGGTCAACCCGACCGGGACCTCGCGCGCCATCGCCAAGGTTCCTCGGAGGTCGGCGGTCGCCGTGGCGGACACCTCGATCGCCTCCAGCTCGATGCCCATCGCCGCCGCGACCATGCGAATCGTCGTCTCCTGGCAGGCGAGCAGCGCCGCGACCAGGAGATCGCCCGAGCAGGGCACGTCGCCCTTGCCGCCGACGCCGGGATGGGCGCCCGAACGAAGCGTCAGGCCGGGGGCCGAGTCGAGCGTGACCTCGCAGTGGAGCGGGTCGGCGAGGTCGGAGCCCGCGCTCCGCGCCACGCACTCGATCCGAGCCTCCTCGGGGTGCTCCCGGTAGCGGGCCTTGATCGGCGTTTGCAGCTCACGCAGGTTGACGGTGCTCGCGGGCATCGACTCAGACCTCCTTCGAGTTTCAGCGCCAGCCGCGGGCGGCGACCGGCTCCCAGGTGATCCTGCCCTCCTCGCTGAAGGCGAGCAGGTAGGGATGCAGGTTGACAGTGGTGCAGACGTGGCCGGGCAGAATCGCGACCCTGTCTCCGACGTCCAGCCCGGTGCGCTCCTCCGCGGTCAGGACGGCGTGCTCCTCACTCAACCGCGCCACCGTCAGGTCAGGGTGGCCGAGCACGATTCCGAAGCCTTCCAGGGCGGGGACCAGGCGATCGGCCGAAATTGATTTCGAGCCGGTGTCGAGCACGCAGCGGTCGGGCGCAGGAGACGACACCACCGTCGCGATGACCGCCAGCGCGCAGTCCGCGAGGGCGTGGCTGCCGAGGGTCACCTGGCCCGCGTCGCCGTAGATGTAGGTCCCCGGCCGGATCTCGGTGATGCCCCTGAACTCGGGTGCGAAGCCCGCGGTTGGCGTCGCGCCGACGCTCACCTCGCGGACCTCGATGCCCGCCGCGCGAAGCATCTCGGCGGTCCTCGCCAGCCCCTCCGACTCGTCCGCCGCGGCCGCCCTCCGCTCGGCTTCGCCGGTGGCGCGATAGGCGTGGCCGCCGTGGGTGAGCAGGCCTCGGAATCGCTTCTCCCCGATCGCGCCGACCAGCCGGCGGACGGCTGCCACGGTCGGCTCGCCGGTCGCGGTGCCGATCCGGTGGTGCCCCGTGTCGACCTCCCAGAGGATCTCGACCGACGCCGGCACCGCCTCCGCCAGCTCGACGTCATCGACGCTGACCGCCAGCCGCCCGACCCGAGCGGCGAGGTGGCCGAGGCGGGCAAGTTTGACCCGGCCCACCGGCGGGTGGGCGATCAGGATGTCCTGGACCTGTCTCTT
>DIZV01000025.1:6109-6579 GCA_002427995.1 Chloroflexi bacterium UBA6019 | reverse complement strand
GTGGGCTCGGAGATGTGTATAAGAGACAGCGTGTATGAGGACCTGGGGCTGCTCTAGGCGGATCCTGACCTAGGCCACGACGTGAGCGAGCTCTTCAACCTGTTGACCGGCTACAGCCGGCAGCGCAAGTACCGCCGCCTGCTGGTGGCGCCGACGACGCTGCGCGGCGGCATCCTTGACCTGATCGAGCGGGAGGGGAAGGCGGCCAAGGGCCGGATCGTGATCAAGGTGAACAACCTGGTCGACCCCGAGGTCATCGACGCGCTCTACAGCGCCAGCAAGGGCGGCGCCGAGATCGACCTCATCGTGCGCTCGATCTGCTGCCTCCGGCCGGGCGTGCGGGGCCTCTCGGAGAACATCCGCGTGCGCTCGGTGGTGGGCCGCTTCCTCGAGCACTCGCGGCTCTTCCGCTTCGGCAACGAGAAGCGTGGGGTGGAGTTCTTCCTCGGCTCGGCGGACATGATGGACCG
>DIZV01000025.1:4148-5887 GCA_002427995.1 Chloroflexi bacterium UBA6019 | reverse complement strand
TGGGAGCTCGGGTCGGACGGCAGCTGGACCAAGGTGCCGACCCGGAAGGGGATCGACTCGCAGGCCGTCCTCCAGCAGCTGGCGGTCGAACGGGCTTCCGGCAACCATGGCTGAGGAGGCCGGTCCCGAGGAGCCGGTGCAGCCGGCCGAAACCTCCGACGCGGGGCGGCTCGTCACCCATGCGATCGGCCTTTCGGTCGCATCGATGAAGGAGCACCAGGAGGGTCTCCGGGCCGGCGAAGACCCCGACCACGTCCGCAAGACCCGGGTCGCCCTGCGCCGGCTGCGGAGCAACCTGCGCACCTTCGGCGAGTTCCTCGACCCGGAGCGGACCGAGCCGGTCGTCGAGGAGCTTGGCGCGCTCGCCGCCGAGCTCGGCGGCGTCCGCGACCGCGAGGTCCTGGCGGGCCGCATCCGGGCTGGTGCCAAGCTCCTGCCGGAGGCCGACCGGGAGCCGGTCGGCGAGCTGACGCGGGTCCTCGAGGAGGAGATCAGGACCGCGCGGGTGAGCGCTGTCGCATACCTCGACTCGGAGCGCTTCACGAAGCTCTTCGCCGACCTTGAGGCCCTCGCTGGCGACCCGCCGCTGACGGAGGCGGCCGGGAAGCCGGCAGCCGAGGTCGCGGGCCCCCTCGCGGCGGCCCCCTGGGAGAAGCTTCGCAAGGGGGTCCGGGCACTGCCGCGCGACCCCCCCGACGCGCAGCTCCACCGGATCCGGATCCTCGCCAAGCGGGCGCGCTACGCCGCCCAGGCGGTCGAGCCCGCGGTGGGGGAACCGGCCCACGCGTACGCCGCCGCCGCCGCCGAGCTGCAGACCATCCTCGGCGAGCACCAGGACGCGGTGACCACCGAAGCCTGGCTGGCGGCCGCCGCGCAGGGCCAGGCCGCCTTCGTCGCGGGTCGGCTGGCCGGCCTCGAGCGGGCCAAGGCGATCGAGATGCGCGGCCGCTGGCGGGAGGCGTGGAAGACCCTCTCCGCCCCTGAGCTCCGGGCCTGGATGGAGCCCACCTAGACTTTCCCCCGATGGCAAAGACCCGCACCGTCAAAGACTCCATGGGGGAGATGGAAGTCCCCGCCGACGCCCTCTACGGCGCCTCCACGATGCGCGCCGTCCAGAACTTCCCCATCTCCGGCATGCCTTTTCCGCGCCGCTTCATCGGTGCCCTCGGCTTGATCAAGAAGGCTGCGGCCGAGGTCAACGGCGAGCTCGGCCTGGTCCCGGCAGGGATGGTGAAGGCGATCGTCCAGGCTGCCGGCGAGGTCGCCGACGGCAGGTGGGACGCGGAATTCCCGATCGATGTCTACCAGACCGGCTCGGGGACCTCGACCAACACCAACGCCAACGAGGTGATCGCCACGCGGGCCAACCAGCTCCTGGGTGGAGCTGATGAAGGCGGGGTGAAGGTCCACCCCAACGACCATGTGAACCGCTGCCAGTCCTCCAACGACGTCATCCCGACCGCCATCCACCTCGCCTGCGCGATGGCGATCGAGGAGGATCTGCGGCCTTCGCTGGAGCAGCTTCGCGGGTCGCTGGCGGCCAAGGCGCGGCAGTTCATGCCGATCATCAAGACCGGCCGCACGCACATCCAGGACGCAACCCCGGTGCGGCTCGGGCAGGAGTTCACCGGCTACACGGGACAGCTCGAGGAGAGCCTCCGGCGGGCCGAGCAGGCGCAGGCCGACCTCCGCGAGGTCGCCCTCGGCGGCACCGCCGTCGGCACCGGGATCAACGCCCA
>DIZV01000025.1:0-3933 GCA_002427995.1 Chloroflexi bacterium UBA6019 | reverse complement strand
GAGACCTCCAACCATTTCCACGCCCAGGCGACGCTCGACGCCGTGGTCTCCGCCCACGGACGCCTCAAGACGATCGCCGTCAGCCTCTGGAAGATCGGCGGCGACATCCGCCTCATGGGCAGCGGCCCCCGGGCCGGGATCGGCGAACTGAACCTGCCCGAAGTCCAACCGGGCAGCAGCATCATGCCCGGCAAGGTCAACCCGGTGATCATCGAGTCATTGACGATGGTCTGCGCCCGCGTCATCGGAAACGACGCGACAGTAACGCTCTGCGGCCAATCGGGCAGCTTCTTCGAGCTCAATGTGATGATGCCGCTGGCCGGGGTCTCGACCCTGGAGTCGATCTCGCTCCTGGCCCACACCGCTGTCAACTTCGCCACCCGCTGCGTCGACGGCATCGAGGCGACGGCGAAGGGCCCCGAGACAGTTGAGAAGGGGCTCATGCTGGCGACAGCGCTCGCCCCCGTNNCGCGAGAAAGGCGTCGACGAGAAGACGCTGACGAGGGTCCTGGACCCGGCCAAGATGGTCAAGCCCGGCCTCGAGGGCGGCACCGCCGGGGGTTAGTGGACCCTCTCGAGCTCCTTGCCCGGGCACGGATTTTCGAAGGTGTCTCCGCGGCCGAGATCGAGTCTCTCCGGCCGGCGGTCCGCGTCCGAGCCTTCGCGCGGGACTCGCCCATCTTCCGGGAGGGCGACCCCGGCAGCCATCTCTACATCGTCGCCCGGGGCCAGGTGAAGATCACGCGGATTGCCCCCGCCGGCGGGGAGATCGTCTTCGCGGTGATCGGCCCGGGCGAGGTGTTCGGCGAGCTCTCGCTCTTCGAAGAGGAGGGCGAGCGAAGCGCGGACGCGATCGCCCTCGAGCCGACCGAATGCGTGCTGGTGGCGCGGAGCGCTGTGCTGCGCTTTCTCCAGGAGCACCCGGCGCTCCTCCTGCGGCTGATCTCGAGCCTGGTCGCCTACATTCAGCGAAAGGATCGCGCGCTGGCCGAGGTCGCCTTTCTCGACATCCCGGGTCGGGTCGCCGGCAAGCTGCTCGAGCTCGCGGCGAGCCGGGGCGCGCCGGAGCCCGGCGGCATCGTGATCAGGATGCCGCTCTCGCAGCGGACGCTCGCCGGGATGATCGGCGCCAGCCGCGAGAACGTCAATCGCGCCCTCCACCGCTTTGCGGAGCTCGGGTACATCCGCCATTCAAGGGGCACGATCACCGTGCTCAATCCCGACGCACTGAGGCGGCGCAGCGCGACCGAAGAGTGACGAACGACAACCGGCGTTGGTGGCGGTCGGCATAGGCCCTCCGCCGGCGCCGACCTAGTCTCCAACCATCCCCGGCGGGGAGAGATCAAGCGGAGGTGTTGGAGCGAGATGTACAGCCCGATGATGAGCGACCTGGTCAACGCGCGGATGGTTGACCGAAGGCGTGCTGAGGCGAGGTTCGTCGCGGGACCACGGGATTCAGGGCACTTGCTGCCACGCCTGAGCCGCCGGCTGCGAACACTGTCCACGCTCGCCGGCGTGGCGGCCGCCAGCGCACTGGCGGTGCTCGTCCGGACGGTGTCGTAGCCGGCCAGGCGTTCGACCGAGGGAGGAGGAGGGGAGGCACGCGCCGCACGCGTGCCATTTCCCTTATCGATTCACCCGGGGCGCGTCAGTCGAGCGGCTTCCACTCATGGTTGGTGAGCGAGGTGAGGGACGTGGTCCCGCCAGGCTCCGTTGACGTAGAGATAGTCCCGCGCATACCCCTCGACCGTGAAGCCGAGACGGCGGAGGACCGCGTTGCTGCGGACGTTGTGGGGCATGAAGTTGGCCATCACCCGGTGGATGTTCAACTGCTTGAAGACGTATTCGTTCGAGGCCTGCAGCGCCTCGTACATGTACCCCTGGCCCTGCGCCTTGTGCGCCAGTGCATAGCCGAGCATGCACATGTCGGCGGGGCCGCGCACGATCGAGGTGTAGGAGATCTGGCCGATCACCTCCGAGGGGTCCTCGTGCGGGAAGAGGAAGAGCATCACGGCGGCTCCCGCATCGAACGCTCGGCGATGGCGCCCGACCTGGACCCGCCAGAACTCATGGGTGTGGAAGTCGGGAGGCCGGGGCGGCTCCCAGGGGCCCATGTGCTCCCGGTTCTCGTCGAAGAAGCGGAGTAGGGCCGGCACATCGGTCTCGGCGGCGCAGCGCACGAGCAGCCGCTCGGTCCGGATCACGGGGGTCAAAGCGGGAGCTCCATCAGGGTGACGTCCTCGCCCCAGTAGTGGGCCCGAAGGTGCGCCGACTCGCGGAATCCGAGCGAGCGGTAGAGGTTGACGACCTCCTCCAGCTTGGGGGTCGCCTGGACCCAGACCTTGGTGACGCCGGCGCGCCGCGCGCGCGCAATGGCATGCTCGGCCAGCACGCGGCCGACACCGCCGCTGTTGCGGTCGGGGTCGACGGCCATCCGGTCGACCAGGCAGGTGCCCGTCGGGAAGCTGCAACGGACGACACCCACCAACTGGCCATCGAGGGTCGCGGTGAAGACCTCGAAGCCGCCGTTGAGCCAGGCGGCGACCTCGTCGGCGCCCGGCGTCTGGTCGCTGATCAGCCGCTCGTCCAGCCGGCCTCGGTGGCGCTCCCAGGCACGCGTATAGAGCCCTGCGATCGCCGCCGCCTCGTCCGCTACCGCGAGCGTGATCCGCGGCTGGGGACGGAAGAGGCGCATCGCGCTAGAGTAGCCGCGCCCATGGACCTGCTTCAAAAGGCTCGATCCCTCTACCAGGCGGGCGAGATGTACGACGCGCTCGAGGTCGCGCAGGCCGCCTGCGAGCGGCAGCCAAAGGATGCCGAGGCCTGGTGGCTGCTCGGCTGCATCAGCCGCTATACGGCGATGCCGGCCGCCAGCGACGACGCCTTCCGGCGCGCCGGCGGGCTCTCTCGAAAGCGCCCGGTGCCGGTTCGGGTGGACCCGGCCCGCTTCCGGATGCTGGTCGATCGGGCCGTCGCCGAGCTTTCCACCGACGCCCGCCGGAGGCTGGAGAAAACGAGCATCCGGATCGAGCAGCTGCTGCCGCTGGAAGCCGTCCGCTCGGGCGCATCGCCCGACGTCCCGTCCTCCCGCGAACGCGAAGCGCAGGACGTGCTGACCCTGTTCCAGGTCAATCTCGAGAACCGCTGCGGGAGCGAGTCCGAGCTGGCGCGCCTGGTCGGCCGGACCCTCGCGCGCGCCTGAGGCGCCCGGTTCCCCAAGGTGCTCGGGAAGTCGCTCCGGGGGCCACCGCTCATCATTGAGAGCGATGGACGTTTACCGGACCCCCGACGCACGCTTTCTCGACCTCCCCGGCTACCCCTTCAAGCCGCATTACGCGGAAGTCGGCGGCATGCGCATGCATTACCTCGACGAGGGCCAGGGCGATCCGATCCTCCTCCTCCACGGCGAGCCCGACTGGTCCTACCTCTACCGGAAGATGATCCCGATCCTGGCCACCGCATTCCGGGTCATCGCGCCTGACTACCTCGGCTTCGGTCGCTCGGACAAGCCGACCGCCATCGGCTGGTACACCTATGACCGGCACACCGAGTCGATCCACGCCCTGGTGGAGCACCTCGACCTTCACGGCGTCACCCTGGTGGTCCAGGACTGGGGCGGCCCGATCGGTCTCCGGGTGGCAACGGAGATGACCGACCGCTTCGCGCGACTGGTGATCCTCAACACGGGCCTCTTCTCACCCGGCGCGGGCTGGCCGAGCGAGGGCTTCATGAGCTGGCGAAACTTCGCCGAGCGCGTCGGGCTCGACCTGCCCGTCGGGAAGGTGATGCAGTCGAGCTGCGCCACCGAGCTCGACGCCGAGACCCTGGCCGCCTACGAGGCGCCCTGGCCGACCCGCGAGTCCAAGGCCGGTGTCGCCGCCTTCCCGCTCTTGGTGCCGATCCGCCCCGACGACCCCGGTGCGGCAGAGATGG
>DIZV01000176.1 GCA_002427995.1 Chloroflexi bacterium UBA6019 | reverse complement strand
CGCCGCGAAGAAGGGCAAAGGGGACAGGCCCCCCTTTCCGGAATCCCCCCTCGGCGCGGCGCTGGTCGGCGATGTACGGACTCATACGGCCGGGCTTGGCGCCGCGTCAGCTACGAACACCGTCGCGGGCTTACCATGCCGCAATGCGGACGGTTGCCGAGATCTGTCGGTGGTGGGGTCGCCGGCAGCCTGATCTCGAGGCCACCTGGTTCGAGGGCCGCAGCCGCACCTGGGGGGAGCTCGACGAGTCGAGCTCCAGGCTGGCCGCCGGGCTCGTCTCGCGGCTTGGCATCAACCCCGGCGACCACGTTGCCATCCTCGACAAGAACACCGACGAGTACATCGAGCTCCTCTTCGCCCTCGACAAGGCGGGGGCGATCGCGACCCCGGTGAACTGGCGGCTCACGGGCGAGGAGGTGGCCAAGGTGGTCGGGGACGCCGAGGCGGTCGCCCTCGTGGTGGGCGATGAGTTCCGGGGCCAGGCCGACGCCGGCGGCGGGCGGGTTGTCGGTTTCGGCGAGCTGCCCCGGTTGGAGGGTGGCGATCCCCACCGCGACGACGAAGAGACGGCCAGCTGGCAGCTCTACACCTCGGGGACGACGGGGCTGCCGAAGGGCGCGATGCTGAGCGGCCCCAACCTCTTCAACGCGTTCGGCGTCTTCGGCGTCGAGGTGCCCGAGCTGCGCGTCGGCGGTCGGGCGATGGTCGCGATGCCCCTCTACCACATCGGCGGTTGCGGCTGGGCGATGGCGGCCCTGGTCACCGGCAGCACCGCGGTCATCATCCGCGAGTTCGCGCCTCAGCAGGTGCTGGAGGTCTTCGAGGAGCAGAAGGTCGAGACCGCCTTCCTGGTCCCCGTGGCGCTGCTCTTCCTGACCTCGCTGCCCGAGTCCCAGGGGCGGGACTACAGCTCGCTCCGCACCGTGCTCTACGGCGCTTCGCCGATCTCCCAGGCCGTGCTTCAGCGGTCGATCGACACCTTCCGGTGCAACTTCACCCAGGTTTACGGCCTGACCGAGACGACCGGGGCGATCACGTTCCTCTCTCATCGTGACCATGCCGGCCAACGGCTGCTGAGCTGCGGGCGGGCCACCCTCGGGGCGGGCATGCGCGTCGTCGACCCGGAGGGCGCGGAGGTGCCGCAGGGCGAGATCGGGGAGATCGTCTACAGCGGCGGCGGGACGATGCAGCGCTACTGGAACCGGCCGAAGGACACCGCCGACGTGATCCGTGATGGCTGGTTCCACACCGGCGATGCCGGGACCGAGGACGAGGCCGGCTTTTTTTACATCAAGGACCGGATCAAGGACATGATCATCTCGGGCGCGGAGAACATCTACCCGGCCGAGCTGGAGAGCGTCCTCGCCGCGCACCCGGCCGTCGCCGATGTCGCAGTGATCGGCGTGCCCGATGACCGCTGGGGGGAAACCGTCAAGGCGATCGTCGTTCGCAGGCCCGGCCAGGAGCTGAGCGCGGAGGCGTTGATCGAATGGTCACGGCCGAGACTGGCCGGCTTCAAGCGGCCGCGCTCGGTCGACTTCGTGGAGATCATCCCCCGCAACCCGAGCGGCAAGATCCTCAAGCGCGAGCTCCGCCGGCCCTACTGGGAAGGAGCGACCCGGCAGGTCAACTGACGGTAGATCGACGGGAGCCCGATGCTCGCGGCGAGCCTACACTTTTTCCACGGTGGGGCTCGGGTGATTTTCGCTCGCACGCGGCGTTCCTCGTATCTCCTGGCGACGTCGGGCTTGACCGTCGCTCTGACCTTCGGCGTCGTCGCCGGCATCGTCCTCTGGGCCCAGGGGCTCGACCCCGCGGCGGGCGCGCTCATCGCGGGGGTTGCGATCGGTCTCGGGCTGGCCGGCTGGGCGGGTTGGCAGCTGCGCTCCTGGCCGCCCTGTCGACTCGGCTTCTTCCGCGACCGGATGGTCGTGGTCCAGGGGCGGACCGAACAGCACGCTCTCTGGGACCGGATCGAGACCGCCTCGCTGGCGGTGCCGGTGGACTGGGGTTCTGGCCGCTGGCCCGAGATCGAACTCTCGGACCGGCTCACCGTCCAGCTCCGTCGCTCCAAGCCGATCGTTCTCCGGCCAGCTGACTTCGGGCTCGAACCAGCCGGCTGCCGGGACCTCGTCCTGACCCTGCGCGACGACCGCGGGCTGCGCGGTCGCCTGCCGGAGTTCGACTCGGCGCTGGACCTGTCCGAGCGACCCGTGGTGACCGGGGAGCTCATCACGCCGCATCTCTAGGGGGGCGGTCGGTCCTAAGATTTCCATCTTGAGCAAATCCCTGATCACCCTCCGTGGCCGGGATTTCGTCAGCCTCTCCGATCTCGACCTCGACCAGTTGCTCGCGATCCTCGACCTGGCCGACCTGATCAAGGCCGGGAAGTGGAACGAGAAGCCGCTGGCGGGCAGGCAGGTGGCGATGGTCTTCCAGAAGCCCTCGATGCGCACCCGGGTCTCCTTCGAGGTGGGCATCCAGCGACTGGGCGGCACCAGCGTCGCGCTCAGCGAGCAGGACGTCCAGATCGGGGTCCGGGAATCGGTCGCCGATGCCGCCCGGGTGCTGGAGCGCTACGTCGATCTAATCGTCGCCCGCCTCCGCCTCCACCGCGACCTGCTCGACCTGGCCGCCTCGACGCGGATCTCGGTCGTCAACGCCCTGACCGACCTCGAGCACCCCTGCCAGGTGCTGGCCGACCTGATGACGATCCGCGAGCACTGCGGCAGCCTCGAGGTGCCGGTCGTCTTCATCGGCGACGGCAACAACATGGTCACCTCTCTGGCCCATGCCCACCGGCTCCTCGGCTTCCCCCTGACCGTGGTCACGCCGCCCGGGTTCGAGCCTCTGGACCTGGTCCGCGCCCAGGCTCCCGAGATGGTGGTCGGCAACGATCCAAGCGCGGTGACGGGGGCCGGCGTCGTCTACACGGACGTCTGGACGTCGATGGGCTTCGAGATCGAGGCGGGCCGGCGGCGGGCTGCCTTCTCCGGCTACCAGGTCGACGCCGCCCTGCTGCGCCTGGCGCCCGCCGCGATCTTCCTCCATTGCCTGCCGGCCCACCGGGGCGAGGAGGTCAGCGACGAGGTCATGGACGGTCCCGCCTCGGCCGTGTTCGACCAGGCCGAGAACCGCCTCTACGCGCAGATGGCCCTGCTGGCACTGCTGGCATGACCCGCTACCTGCTGAACCTGCTCAACTCGATCGTCGGGGCGGTGGCCAAGGTCGGCTGGGTCGAGGTCATCGACGTCCTGATCGTGGCGGTCATCTTCTACCAGCTCCTGAAGCTGGTCCGCGGCACCCGCGCGGCCGAACTGATCGTCGGCCTGGTGCTGCTCTCGGTGGTCGGCGTCGTCGCCAGCACCCTGAAGCTGATCCTCCTCTCCTGGTTGTTCCAGAACGCCGCGCCCTTCGTCGTGATCGCGGTGATCGTGCTCTTCCAACCCGAGCTTCGGCGCGCCCTCGACCAGGTCGGCCGCCTGAGCCACCTTAACTTCCAGCTCTCCCAGTTCAACCCACAGGCCTTCAACCGGGGTGTCGCCGAGGCGATCCGGGCAGCGGAGCGGCTGAGCGCTCGGAAGACGGGCGCGCTGATCGTGTTCGAGCGCGAAGTCGGCCTCGAGGACTACGCCGCAACCGGGGTCCGGATCAACGGGGAGCTGACCGCAGAGTTCCTGCAGACGATCTTCTTCCCCAACTCGCCCCTCCATGACGGGGCGGTGATCGTCCGCGGTAACCAGATCGTGGCCGCCGGCTGCCTGTTGCCGATGCCGGAAGAGCGGCTCCGGAGTGCCGAGCGGCTGGGGACCCGGCACCGGGCGGCGATCGGGCTCTCCCAGGTCTCGGACGCGATCATCCTGGTCGTTTCCGAGGAGACGGGGTCGATCTCGGTGGTCGAAGACGGCAAGATCAACCGCAACCTGGACCCGGACGGCCTTCGCACGCGGTTGGTCGGGAGCCTCCAGCGGCAGGGCTCGGCCAACGGCCGCCCGCGCTCGCTGGCGGCGTTGCTGGAGATCGGGCGGCGATGACCTGGATCGTCGACAACTGGCAGCTGAAGCTCCTTGCGCTGGTCCTCTCCCTCGGGCTCTTCGCCGCGGTCGCCTTCCAGCAGAACCCCGTCACCACCAACCTGATCAGCGCCCCCATCCAGTACGACGGGCTATCGCCGAGCCAGAGCATCTTCGCCGCCCCGAGTACGGAGAAGGTCACCCTGACCGGCCTGGCCCAGAACGTGCGGATCGCTGGACCCAACAACGTCAGCATCCACGTCGATGCCTCCCGGCTCCGGAACGGGACCCAGATCGTCATCGGCCGGCCGCGGGTGGCGGTTCCCAGCGTCGGCACCCTGGAGGACCAGATCCCGTTCACGATCACCGTCGACGACCGGGCCAGCGTCACCGTCCAGGTCGAGGCGCGGATCAACTACGCCGAGGGTTGGAAGCCGGTCACCGACAAGATCGTGGTCACGCCGAGCCGGCTCACGATCGTCGGCGCCGCCAGCGAGCTGAAGGACTTCAAGGCCTTCGTCGCTCCGGCCGCACCGATCGGGGTCTCCAGCGCCGACATCCCGAGCCTGCCGATCCAGCTCGAGAAGAACGGCCGGCCAGCTACGATTCCCACCGACACCACGCCGGCGACGACGGTCGACTCGACGCTCAACGCCAGCCTTCATGTCGAGGCCCAAAAGCCCAACCAGACCCGCCGCGTGCCCCTGCTGGAGACGCCGACCGGGACCCCGGCGGCCGGCTACCGGATCACCGCGATCACCATCGACCCCCTCTTCATCGACGTCTCGGGCGCGGTCGACGTGCTGACCAACATCAACAGCGTGGCGCTGCCGCCGATCTCCGTCGACGGCCAATCGGCCACGATCACCCGGACGGTGCGGGTCAACACCCTGCCGGCCAACATCACGAGCTCGGTGAGCACGGTCTCGGTGACGATCACGATCCAGCAGAACCCGGCGCTCCAGCCAAGCCCCTCACCGACCCGGTAGCCGCGTAACCGGGTCCTGCCGCGGGCCGTTCTCTTCCCCGTAACCTAAGGGGTAGAAATAGACACTTCCCCACCAACGTTTCTGGAGATCACATGTGCGGGATCATCGGCTACCTCGGCGATAAGCAGGCGACACCCATCCTGATGGAGTCGCTGAAGCGGCTCGAGTACCGCGGCTACGACTCCGCCGGGGTCGCGGTGATGGAGACGGACATTCACTCGACCCTGACCAAGAGCGAACGGAAGGTCGACGACCTGATCGCGAAGCTCAGCCAGAACATGCCCAAGGGAACCCTCGGGATCGGCCACACGCGCTGGGCGACCCATGGCCGGCCGACGATCGTCAACGCGCACCCGCACTCCGACTGCTATGCCCGGATCATGGTCGTCCACAACGGCATCATCGAGAACTTCAAAGAGCTCAAGGAGGAGCTCGAGGCGAAGGGCCACGAGTTCACCTCGGAGACCGACTCCGAGGTCATCCCTCACCTCGTCGAGGACCTCTACCAGGGCGACCTGCTGTCCGCGGTGCGCCAGGCGCTCCAGAAGATCAAGGGCGCCTACGCGATGGCTCTTTACTCCCACGACGACCCCGAGCTGCTGATCGGCGCCCGGCTCAACGCCCCGCTGGTGGTCGGGATGGGCGAGGGCGAGTGGTTCATCGCCTCCGATATCACCGCGATCATCCCCTACACCAAGCGCGTGCTCATTCTCGGAGAGGGCGAGATCGTGGCGATCAGCCCGGTCGGCCCTCAGGTCACGACCCTCGATGGAGTCGCCGTGGAACCGCGGGTGATCTCGGTCGACTGGGACGTCACCCAGGCCCAGAAGGGCGGCTTCGACCATTTCATGCGCAAGGAGATCCACGAGACGCCCGAGGCCGCGGCAAACGTGCTCCGGGGCCGCATCCAGGACAACGGGGAGGTCACCTTCAACGAGTTCACCGCGACCGAGGAGCAGCTGGGCCGGATCCGCAACGTGAAGCTCCTCGGGATGGGCACCTCGCTTCACGCCGCGATGATCGGTGAGTACGTGATCGAGGACTGGGCCGGCATCCCCTCCAAGGCGGAGGACGCCTCCGAGTTCCGCTACCGGCGGCCGATGGTGGCGGAGGACACCCTGGCCGTGGTCGTCACCCAGTCGGGCGAGACCGCCGACACCATCATGGGCATGCGGCAGGCGCTCGACCGGGGCGCGCTGACGGTGGCCATCACCAACGTCGTCGGGAGCACGGCGGCCCGCGACGCCCACGGGGTGATCTACCTCCAGGCCGGCCCCGAGATCGGGGTCGCATCGACCAAGACCTTTGTCAGCCACGCGATCAGCCACTACCTCCTCGCGATCCGCCTCGCCGCGTCGCGCAACCGGCTTTCGCCGGAGCGGCTCGAGGACCTGGTGGCCGCGCTGCGCGGCCTGCCTGAAGGGATCCGCGCCGTCCTCGCGATGGAGGAGCGGATCAAGGAGCTGGCGCAGCGCTACTCGAAGTACCGCAACTTCATGTTCACCGGGCGCGGCATCAACTACCCGATCGCGCTCGAGGGCGCTCTGAAGCTGAAGGAGATCAGCTACCTCCATGCCGAAGGCACCTCGGGCGGCGAGCTGAAGCACGGGCCGATCGCGCTTCTCGACCAGAACTTCCCGGTGGTGGCGATCTGCACCAACTCGCTGACGCGGGAGAAGATGATCAGCAATGTCCACGAGATGGCCGCCCGCGACGCGCCCGTGCTGGCGCTGGTCACCGCGGGCGACAGCTCCGCCGACGCGGTCGCCGCCGACGTGCTGGTGATGCCCGCGGCTGACGAGGCCGCCGGCGCGCTCCTCAACACGGTTGCGCTCCAGCTCTTCGCCTACCACGTTGCGGTGGCGCTCGGCACCAACGTCGATCAGCCCCGGAACCTGGCCAAGTCCGTCACCGTGGAATAGGCAGAGAGGCAGGCCCCCTCGGGGGGACAATTCCGTAAAGAAATGAAGCTCGGCATCGACGCGGTCGGGATCGACCGGATCGCGCTCGCCGTCCGCCGCTCCGGCCCCGGCTTCCTGCGCAAGGCGTACACCGAGGCCGAGCTCGCCTACTGCGAGGGCAGCGCCGAGCGCCTGGCCGGCCGCTGGGCGGCCAAGGAGGCCGTGATCAAGTGCTTCGACGGCACCGGCATCTGCTTCCCCCGGCGGCGGATCGAGATTCTCCCCAGCCCCGGTGGCGCGCCCCTGGTCCGGCTCCTCGGGGACACCTCGGGAGCGGCGGTCGAGCTCAGCATCAGCCACCACTCGGGCATTGCCGTCGCCGCGGCGACCCTGACGCTGCCCGGCCTCGACGCCGGTGGTGCGGCGCTGCTCCGGCCGCCCGAGGCGCTCGACCTGCCCGACCGGCCGAAGGAGGGCCACAAGGGCACCTTCGGCACCGTTGTCGTGATCGCCGGCAGCCGGGGCTTCACCGGTGCCGCCTACCTCTGCGCCACGGCCGCCGCCCGTTCCGGCGCGGGGATCGTGAAGCTCCTGGTGGCGGAGTCGATCTACCCGATCCTTGCCGCCAAGTGCACCGAGGTGATGGCGACCCCGGTTCCCGAGGTCGCCCCGGGTGCGATCGGCCATCTCAGCCACGAGGTCCTCACCCGCCAGCTCGAGGGAGCCCGAGCGGCGCTGGTCGGCCCGGGGCTGGGCCGCGACCGCTCGACCTGGCGGGTGGTCAACGACCTCCTGCTCGAGATCCTCTGCCCCCTGGTGGTCGACGCTGACGCCCTCAACGCGCTCGCCGACAGTCCAAGGCTGCTCACCCGGCTGCCGGCTGGTCGCATCCTCACCCCGCACCCCGGCGAGATGGCCCGGTTGACCCGCAGCCCCGCCTCGGCCCGCCGGGAGGACCGGCTCGAGCTGGCGGCCAGGACCGCCCGGGAGTGGAAGGCGGTGGTCGTCCTGAAGGGAGCGCGGACGGTTGTCGCGGCGCCCGACGGGGAGGTCTCCGAGGACGCCCACGAGGTGCCCGCTCTCGCCAGCGGGGGGACCGGTGACGTCCTCGGGGGCGTGATCGCCGGCTTCGTCGCCCAGGGTCTTGACCCGTTCACGGCCGCGGTCGCGGGTGTCTACGTCCACGGCGAGGCGGGTCGACGGGTCGCCGCCCGGCTGGGCGACGCCGGGCTGCTCGCCTCCGACCTCCTGGAGGAGATCCCGGTCGTCCAGAAGCTGCTCCGCGAAGGCAGGGTGGCGCCATAGCCGGGAAGGCGCACCGCTGGGCCGAGATCGACCTGGCGGCGCTCCGCTCGAACGTGGAGCGGCTGCGGCGCCGGCTTCCGCCCGCGGTCCGCTTCATCGCCGTCGTCAAGGCCGACGGCTACGGCCACGGCGCCCGTCCCGTCGCCGCGGCGGCGATCGCAGCGGGCGCCTGGGGGCTGGCCGTGGTCACCCTGGCCGAGGCGGCCGAAGTTCGCGACCTTCTGCCCCCGGAACGAATCCTCGTTCTCGGGCCGCTCCTGCCTGACGACGCCGGCGAGGCGGCCGCCACCGGCCATGCCCTGGGCTGCTCCTCGCTCGAGCTGGCGCGGGCGCTGGCGGCGGCGGCGGGCAGCCGGCCGGTACCGGTCCACCTGAAGGTCGACACGGGCCTTGGCCGCTACGGCGCCCAGCCGGCCGAATTCGCGGAAATGGCCCGCTGGGTGACGAGCAGCCCCGGCCTCGAGCTGGCCGGGACCTGGAGCCACCTGGCGACCGCCGACTCCGATCCCGACTACGCACGCCGCCAGCTGGATCGCTTCCGGGCCGCGACCGAGGGCTTGCCGGGTATTCGCCACCTGTCCGGTTCGAGCGGGCTCGTCCACCCGGAGATGGCGTTCGACGCCGTCCGGGTCGGCATCGCCATGTACGGCTGCGAGGACCCCGCGCTGGAACCGGTGCTCCGGCTCCGGGCACGCGTGGCGCAGCTGAAGTCGGTTGCCGCGGGCGAGCCGATCGGCTACGGGCGGACCTGGACGGCGACCAGCCAGGCGCGGATCGCCACTGTCAGCATCGGCTACGCCGACGGGGTCCACCGGGTCCGTTCCAACCGAGGCGAAGTGCTCGTCCGGGGCCGTCGGGTGCCGCTGGTGGGGCGGGTCAGCATGGATTCGATCACCCTCGACGTATCGGCGGTGCCCGAGCTGGACGTCGGCGACCCGGCGACCCTGATCGGCGCCGACGGGGAGGAGCGAATCGGTGCCGAGGAGGTTGGAGCCTGGTCGGAGACGATCAGCTACGAGATCCTGACCGCGATCGGCCGCCGCGTCGAGCGCGTCTACCTCGGGAGGCAGCCGGGAGACGACCACTAGACTGAGAGGCCGTGGCTGATCAGCAGACCGAACCGGCGGAGTTCAGCGAGGAGGCGATCGGCCACCTCGACGCGCTCTACCGTGGCGCCCTCCGCCTGACCCGCGACCCCGATCGGGCGCAGGACCTGGTCCAGGATACCTACGCCCGCGCCCTCCGCTACCAGCACTCCTACCAGGCCGGCACCAACATGAAGGCCTGGCTCTTCGCGATCATGCGCAACCTCTACTGGGACCGGTTCCAGAAGGCGAACCGGGAAGCGGTCAGCATCGACGACATCGGGGAGTTCGCCCTTTACGACCAGATGCGCGACGACCTCGGCGAGGGGCCCGAGACCGAAGTCCTGGACCGGATCGCCCGGAGCGAGGTGGTGGACGCGGTCGAGAAGCTGAACCCGCTTCACCGCGAGGTCGTGCTCCTGGTCGACGTCGAAGGCTTTGCCTACAAGGACGCGGCGAAGATCCTCGAGGTTCCCATCGGCACAGTGATGTCGCGCCTTCACCGCGCCCGCCAGCAACTTCAAAAAGACCTTTTCGATTACGCCGTGGAATCGGGTATCGTCGGCGGGGGTTTGAATAGCCGTTCCTGAGATGTACGACTGCGAAAACTGCGTCCGGCGCCTCGACCAGCTGGTTGACAAGGAGCTCAGCGGCCCCGAGGTCGAAGAGGTCCATCTCCACCTCGGTGCCTGCGGCGACTGCACCCGCCGCTACCGTTTCCAGGAAGGGCTGAAGAGGCTGATCAGGGTGTCCGGCTCGGAGCGTGCGCCTGACGCCCTCCGCGAGCGCCTTCGCGAGCAGCTCAAGGCGTAGCTCGGGCCTCCCTCTCGCCACCGCCCGCGGCGGAATGTTTCCCATTGTTACCTCGGTTGCGTATTGATGGGTAGGCAGTCCGCCTTTAGTAGGGGGTTTTCGGGGATCTTGATCGACGACGCCAATCGGGCCATCTGGGATGCGTACGGGCGCGCCGCGCAGCGCCAGGCCGACCTGCAGCGCTTTCCGGCGCTGATCCACGCGATCGACGAGCTGCTC
>DIZV01000006.1:3129-4938 GCA_002427995.1 Chloroflexi bacterium UBA6019 | reverse complement strand
GGCGGCGGCGGGCAGGTCATCGACGTGTCGCTCTGCGAGTCGCTGCTCCCGCTGATGGAACCCAGCCTCCTCGAGTGGGACCAGCTCGGCGTCAGCCTCGGCCGGACCGGCAACACGCTCTCCCACGTCGCCCCCCGGACCGCCTACCAGTGCTCCGACGGCGAATGGGTGGCTCTTTCCGCCAGCGCCCAGTCGATTTTCGAGCGGCTCGCCTTGGCCATCGACCGGCCCGAAATGGTCGACGACCCGCGCTTTCGCTCCAACGCGGAGCGAGTGCGCAACATCGAGGCCCTCGACGCGATCGTCGGAGAGTGGATGGCTTCCCATCCCCGCGCCGAGGCGCTTCGCCGGATGGATGAGGCCGAGGTCGCGGTCGGACCCATCTACGACCTCCCGAGCGTTTACGGCGACCCCCATTTCCAGGCTCGCGAGAGCTTCATACCGGTCGAGGACGCGCACCTC
Source organism: Chloroflexi bacterium UBA6019 (assembly GCA_002427995.1). GTDB lineage: Bacteria > Chloroflexota > Dormibacteria > Dormibacterales > Dormibacteraceae > UBA6019. The sequence continues at coordinate 4,476 of DIZV01000006.1, read as the reverse complement.
GGCACGATGCGACTGGTCAACGTGACACCGCGCCTCAGCAAGACGCCGGGCCGGATCCGGAGCACTGGACCCAGCCTCGGTCAGCACAACGCCGAGGTCTTCGCCGAGCTCGGGCTGACGGCGGCCGAGATCGAGGGCGTGCTCCAGGAGTCGAAGGCGTGATCCTCCGGACGATGCTGTTCACGCCGGTGAACCACGCGCGGCACGTGGAGAAGGCGCTCTCCGGGCCGGCCGACGCGGTGATCCTGGACCTCGAGGACGCGGTCGCGGTCGACGAGAAAGCCGCGGCCCGTCGCACCCTCGCCGGCCTCTTACAGGGGTCGCAGGGGTGGCGCCCGGCGGTGTTCATCCGCGTCAACGCCCTCAGCACCGAGTTCGCGCACGCCGACCTCGACATCGCCGTGAACCACGGTGTCGCCGGCATCCTCCTGCCGAAGGTGGAGTCGAGCGGTCAGATCGCGGCCGCGGACTGGCTGATCGGCCAGCTGGAGGTCGAACGTGGCCTTGAAGCCAACTCGGTGGAGCTGCTGCCCCTGATCGAGACCGCCGCCGGCGTGACGCGCATCGACGAGATCGCCGCGGCCTCACCCCGGATCCGCCGTCTCACCTTCGGCGCCGGCGACTTCACCCTCGACACCAACATGGAGTGGGCACCGGCCAACGAAGGGGTCCTCTGGGCCCGGGTCAGGACTGTGATCGCGTCCCGCGCCGCGAGCCTCGCGGCGCCGGTGGATACCGTCTACCCGGATCTACCCGATCGCCAGGGTTTCGAGGCCGAGGCTCGCCAGGCCCGCCGCCTCGGCTTCGCCGGTAAGCTCTGCCTCCACCCCGACCAGGTCGCCATCGCGAACGAGGTCTTCACCCCATCCGCCGGCGAGGTCGCCGAGGCGAACCGGATCCTGGAGGCGTTCGAGCGTGCGGTGGCCGGCGGCTCGGCGTCGATTCAGCTCGAGGGACGGTTCATCGACTACCCGATCGCGGAACGGGCACGCCGCGTGATCGAGTCGCGACGGCAGGCATTCAAAGGGGAGGAGGCTGCGGTATGAGTGTGTTGGCGCTCTCGTTCGGCTTCGGGCTGATCACAGCCTCGGTGCTGGCGCTGGCGGCGGTCGGGCTCTCCCTCCAGTTCGGGGTGACCAACTACATCAACTTCGCCTACGGCGAGTTCCTGACCCTGGGCGCCTACCTCACCTGGACGCTGAGCCACGGTCTCGGCCTCAACATCTGGCTCTCGGTGGCGCTCGCCGTTCTGGCGATGGGCGTCTTTGCCCTGCTCCTCAACCGGTTCCTGCTCCGCCCCTTCACGAAGAAGGGCGTGCCCCTGCTGTTCCTGCTGGTGGTGACGTT
>DIZV01000006.1:0-2929 GCA_002427995.1 Chloroflexi bacterium UBA6019 | reverse complement strand
GCGATCGTCGTGATGGCCGCGATCCATCTACTCCTCACTCGGACCGAGATCGGGAAGGCGATGCGGGCGATGTCCGACAGCGTCGACCTGGCGCAGATCAGCGGGATCGACACCGATCGCATCACCAGCTACACGTGGCTGCTCAGCGGTTGCCTCGCCGGTCTGGCGGGGATTGTGCTCGCGATCAACATCACCAGCTTCCAACCGGCCTTCGGCGGCGAGTTCCTCTTCGTGATCTTCGCCGCGGTCATCCTCGGCGGCGTCGGCTCCCCTTACGGGGCGATGCTGGGGGCGCTGGTGATCGGGCTCGCCACCGAGATGTCGGCGGTGTTGATCAATTCCGCCTACAAGAACGACGTCGCCTTCGCCCTGCTCATCCTGACCCTGCTGCTCCGGCCCCAGGGCATCATCCGGATGGCCGGGAAGGCCTGACGCGATGTCCCCCTTTGTCTACTACCTCACCACCCTGATCATCTTCTTCTTCATCTTCGCCATCTCGACCTGGGGCCTCAACCTGCAGTTCGGGACGGCCGGGATCCTCAACTTCACCTACATCACCTTCTTCGCCATCGGTGGCTACTTCACCGGCGTCGCGATGATGGGCCGGCCCGACGCTCTCTCCAACATGCGCTACATCCTCGGGCTGAGCCTGCCCTTCCCGGTCGCGCTCCTGATCGGGGCGGCCGCCGCCGGGTTGCTCGGGCTGTTGGTGGGGCTGGTTGCCCTCCGCCGGCTGCGCAGTGACTACCTGGCCATCGTCACCGTCTCGGTGGGCGCCATCGTCTTTGACTTCGTCAACGTGAACACCGCGATCTTCAACGGCGCGGACGGCATCGCCGGCATCCCCTTCCCGTTCAACGAGCAGCTCCAGCTCGACCCCAACACCTACACCTTCTTCTACGTCGCCCTCGCCGGCGGCGTGACCGTCGTCCTCGGCCTGCTCGCCTTCCGGATTTACAACTCCCCGCTCGGACGGACGCTGCGCGCAATCCGCGAGGACGTCGACGTGGCCTCGGCCTTCGGCAAGGACAGCTATCGCTTCCGGATGATCGCGATGGTGGTCGGCTGCGTCTACGCCGGGATCGCCGGCGGCCTGCTGGTCGGCTTCATCAGCGCCCTCAATCCGGGTGGTTGGACGGCGGGCGAGACCTTCCTTCTGTACGCCGCGCTGCTCCTCGGCGGCAGGGGCAATAACTGGGGCGCGGTTCTCGGCGCCTTCCTCGTGCCGGTGCTCTTCCAGGAGGCAACCCGCTACCTGCCCCAGATTCCGGGGCACGCCGAGCTCATCCCCGCGATCCGCAACATGATCGTCGGCGGGCTGCTGATCGGAGTCCTCTGGTTCCGGCCGGAGGGCATCCTTCCGGAGCGGAAGGCCAGGTTCCCGAACGTCACCTACAAGCGCCGTCGCGAGGTGGCCGAAGTTGAGTGAAGCAACCGGCGCCGGACCGATTCTCGAGATCGAGAACCTCGCCTACTCCTTCGGGGGCCTGAAGGCGGTCAACGGCAGCACCTTCAACATTGACCGAGGCCAGATCACGGCACTGATCGGACCGAACGGTGCCGGCAAGACAACCCTCATCAACGTTGTCGCCGGGGCCCTCCAGGCCGAAGCCGGCACCGTTCGTTTCGAGGGCCAGGACATCACCGGCTGGCAGAGCCACCGCGTCGCCAACAACGGCTTGATCCGGACCTTCCAGATCTCCCGCGAGCTGGGCGGCATGACCGTCCTCGAGAACATGATGGTGGCCCCGCCCAACCAGGCGGGTGAGGGCCTGTTCAACGCCATGTTCCGGCCTGGCCTCGGCCATCGGCAGGACAGGCTGCTGGTCGAGAAGGCGCTGTCGCGGCTCGACGACTTCGGCCTCTACGACTCGCGCGACCAGTACGCCCGGAACCTCAGCGGCGGCCAGAAGCGGTTGCTCGAGCTGGCCCGAGGCGTCATGGCGGAGCCCCGGCTGATGGTTCTTGACGAGCCGTTCGCCGGCGTCAACCCCGCCCTCGTCGAGCTGCTCGAGGGACATATCCGCAAGCTCCGTGACAGCGGAATCACCTTCGTCATGGTTGAGCACAACCTCAACGTGGTCGAGCGGATCTGCGACCACGTGGTGGTGATGGCCGAGGGACGTACGCTTGCCACGGGCCGACTCTCCGAGCTTCGCCGGAACGAGGAGGTGATCACCGCCTACCTCGGAAGCGCGATGACCCAGCACGCGCAGGTGGGCCCCGTGGAGACGGCCGTCAAGGACGTCAAGCGCGGCGAACCGATCCTGAGCGCAGCCAGCGTGACCGCCGGCTACAGCAAGGTCCCCGTTGTCCAGCAGGTCGACCTCGAGGCGGAACCCGGCAAGGTGGTGGCGATCGTCGGGCCCAACGGCGCCGGCAAGTCGACGCTGCTGAAGGCGATCTTCGGACTGCTCCGCAACTCGAGCGGAAGCGTCAAGCTGGCCGGCCAGGAGATCGCCGGCACCCAGGCCTTCCGGATCGCTCGGAGCGGCATGGCCTACGTCCCACAGGTGATCAACGTGTTCACCAACATGAGCGTCTCCGAAAACCTCGAGATGGGCGGCTACACGCTGAAGGCGGGCCGCCACAGGCGAGTCGAGGAGGTGCTGGAGATCTTCCCCGACCTCAAGGCCGCGAGAGCCAAGAAGGCGGGGAACCTGAGCGGCGGCCAGCGCAACATGCTGGGAATGGCGCGGGCGTTGATGCTCGAGCCGAAGGTGGTGCTCCTCGACGAACCGACGGCGGGGCTCTCGCCCGCCTACACCAAGATCGTCTGGGAGCAGATCAAACGGGTGGCAGGGCTCGGGACGGCGGTGGTCGTGGTCGAGCAGAATGTGGACCTGGCCGTCAATCACGCCGACTGGGTGTACGTGATGGTGGCCGGCCGGAACCGGCTCGACGGGCCCGCCGACCTGGTCGGGAAGGA
>DIZV01000060.1 GCA_002427995.1 Chloroflexi bacterium UBA6019 | reverse complement strand
TGGCGGGGTGTCGTGGACACCTTTCGAACTTTCGCCGAGATCGCGATCACAGGTCGGGATCGATCAACCGGAGCGCGGTCCGTTGGACGTTGAGCTCGAACTCTCGCGATTACAACCGTGGCCTGCGATGACCGTCCGATGGGCTACTTAGCCAGCAGGTTCGCCTCGCCCGCCCAGGCCGCGAGCTGGGTCCGGTTGTTGAAGCCGAGCTTGCCCAGGACGTGGTCGACATGGAACTCCACCGTGCGCACGGAGATGAAAAGCTGCCGGGCGACCTGGCGGTTGGTCAAGCCCCGGGCGACCAAAGCGGCAACCTCGAGCTCACGGGGCGTCAAGCGGCCTGAGGCCGGCCAGCCCTGGTCGGAGTCGGGCGAGAAGGCACAGGCCTGAGCCTCCTCCAGCGTCATCTTTCGACCCTCCGCTTGGAGCTTCCCGGCGGCGGGACCCAGCGACTTGCGAGCCGGCGCCAGCCAGCCCTCGAGCAACGCCGTCCACTGCCGGGGCAGCAAAGACTGCCTGGCCTCTCCGAAGGCCGCCGCGGCCCCAGCCAGCCTCATGGCTGCCCGAGGCCTTCCGCTCTTGGCGGCGAGGCCCGAGAGCGCACTCAGCTGGAGGTGAATCATCCAGTGGTCGCCGAGCTGGCTGGAAGCCGCCAGCGCGGCTTCCAGGGCGTCCCGTGCTCCCCCCAGGTCCCCAAGATCTGCACGGGCGATGCCCAACATCGTCAGGGAGCTGGCGCCCAGCGATACGAAGCCGCTGTCGCGGCACTTCTCGACGGACCGCTCGAACAGGTCGCGGCCGACTTCCTTCCGGCCGCTCCAATACTCGAACAGGCCGGAGAAGTGGAGCAGGCGCATCGCTGCGGCCGAATCGGACCGGCCACTCAGGAGCTCGGTGGCCTGTTCGATCTCAGGCCTTGCCTCAGCGGCCCGACCGTCGAAGAGCTTGATGCGGGCGGACCAGATCAGGGCGGTTGCCTGGCCGCTCGGGTCATTCAGCCGGCGGGAAAGCTCGAGGCTTTCCTGGAGTAGCCTGGCAGCGTCCTCCAGGTCGCCCTGGTCGATGGCGAGGTTGGCGGCGGCATTGAGGGCACGTACGCGGGTGGGCGTCGGCGCCGGAACCATTCGCAGCAGCACCTGCAGCCGGTCACGGCCCTCGGTGAAGTAGCCACGACTCTCCCAGAGGTGGAAGGCGGGCACGGCCAGGGTGAGTGCGAGGGCCGGATCGCGCTCCTGCAGCCAGTCGAGCGCCGCGCGGAGGTTGTCTCGGTCCTGGTCGAGCCGGTCCAGCCAGACCTTCACGTCCAGCCCCGCCAGGTGGGTGATCGCCTCCTTGCAGAGGGCCAGGAAGACCGAGGCGTGGGCATCGCGCAGGGGCGCGGCGTCGGGCAGCTCGGCCAGCCGTTCGGCGGCGTACTCACGGATCGTCTCCAGCATCGCGAAACGGGGGACTGAGCCGCCCTCTCCGCGGAGGAGGCTCTGATCCACCAGCTCTTGCACGGTGTCGAGCAGATTGTCCGCAATGCCAGCGGTGGCTGAGAGCGACTCCAGGCTCTCGAGGTCAAAGCCGCCTCGGAAGACCGCGCAGATCGCCAGCAGGCGCCTCGCCGTCGGCCCGAGCAGGGCGTAGCTCCACTCGATCGTGTCGCGCAGCGTCCGTTGACGGTCAGGCAGGTCGCGCGGGCCTCCGACCAGCAGTGGCAGGGCGCGTTCCAGCCGGGCGAGCATGGCCTTCGGCGGCAGCGCCTTGACGCGGCCCGCCGCCAGCTCGATTGCCAGCGGCAGCCCGTCGAGGCGGCGGGCGATCTCGGCGACGGCGCCAAGGTTGGCCGCATCCAGCGCGAAACCCGGGTCCACTGCCACAGCTCGCTCCGCGAACAGCCGGACCGCCTCGCTGGCGGCGACGGCCTCCGCCGGTTCGTTCGAACCCGGGAGTCCCAGCGGTGGCAGCGAGAACTCCTGCTCGCCCGAGATCCGGAGTCGGGAGCGGCTGGTCACGAGCACCCGCAGGAACCGGGTGCCTGTCAGCACCTCTGCCACCAGGGGTCCGGCCGCCAGCAGGTGCTCGAAGTTGTCCAGGACCAGGAGGGCGCGGCGGTGGCGCAGGAAACCGGCCAGGGCGCCGGTCACCGGCCGGTTTCGGAGGCCGAGCAGGCCGACGCCATGGGCGACGGCAGGCATGACCAGCTCCGGATCCGTGATCGGCGCCAGCGGCACCCAGAAGATGCCGTCCGGGAACTGCTCGGCCACTTCCAAGGCCAATTCGAGGGCGAAGCGGGTCTTGCCACAGCCGCCGGGCCCGGTGAGGGTGACCAAACGGCTGGCGGAAAGGAGGCGGCTCGCCTCCGCGAGCTCCCGCTGCCGTCCGACGAAGCTCGTGACGCTGGCGGGCAGGCGGTCAGCGATCCCCCTGGCCATGAGGGTGCCATTATCCGATCAGTCAGTTCGGCTGGCGCAGCGGATCAGTTGGACTGGCGCTCCACTCCCGCCGCGGCCACGGCAGGCGCGGCCCGCGCCCCCAGGTCCAGGATCGTCGCCAGCACCTGAATCAGCTCGGCGCGGGGGTCGGGAGCGGTCTGCCGCGTGCGCCAGGCGACGTGCCCATCCGGCCTCACCAGCACGGCGCCCCGCGACCCCACCTCGTACAGATCCGCCCAGCCCCGGTCGGCGATGACGTGGGCGCTGAGCGGCAGGGCAAGCGTCGCTGCCACCTCGCGTGCCGAAGCGCACCAGACCTCGGACGGGCTGAGGACAACGAACCCCCCGCCGAAGAGGTCGAGCGTGGAGACGCGCTTGCCGTCCAGCGTGATCCAGCGATGCGGAGCTCGCCGGCCCGGTCGGGCCGAGGGCACGTATTCGGCGACCGGGTCCGCCACCTCGGGTTCCGGGATGCCGTCTGGCACCACGGCGCCCGACTCATAGACTGCTCCCAACACGTGCCCCCACGTTCGGCC
>DIZV01000125.1:13004-22123 GCA_002427995.1 Chloroflexi bacterium UBA6019 | reverse complement strand
CCGGCCAAGAACCCCCTCTTCAGCGAGGGGGAGCGGCTCGAGATGATCCGCGAGACGCTGGCGGGGCGAGACAACGTCGAGGTCAGCTCCTTCCATGGGCTGACCGTCGACTACGCCCGGGCGATCGGCGCCGCCACCCTGGTCCGCGGTCTCCGCTCCTACTCCGACTTCGACACCGAGCTCCAGCTGGCCCTCATGAACCGGAAGCTGGCGCCCGACGTTCAGACCATCTTCCTGATGTCCGGCTTCACTCACATCTTCGTGAGCTCCAGTACCATCAAGGACATCGCAAGCTACGGGAGGGACGTCGGCGACTTCGTCCCGCCCGCCGTCGCCAGACGCCTCAAGGAGAAGTTCCAATAAAGGTCGACGAGCTCCTCGATCGGTTGGAGAGTCTCATCCACGACGCCCGCCGGATCCCCTTCACGGCCAGCTTGACCCTGAACGAGGACGACGTCATGGACATCGTCGACCAGCTTCGCTTCAACCTCCCGGAGGAGATCAAGCAGGCCAACTGGACGGTCTCCGAGCAGCAGCGGCTGATCGCCGAGGCGCACGGCGAGGCGGGCCGGATCGTCTCCCGCGCCAACGAGAAGGCGGAGGCGATCGTGTCCGAGCAGGAGGTCCTGCGCCGTGCCGAGCGGCAGGCCCAGCAGGTCGTGCGCGACGCCCAGAGCCGCGCCGAGCAGATCGTCCGCGAGGCCGAGAACTACGCCCTCGAGCAGCTCCAGCAGCTGGAGGCCCACCTGAGCCGCACGCTCGCCACCGTCAAGCGGGGGGTCGAGGCGCTGCAGCCGGGCCCGGGCGGGGCCGCCAAGCCCGCAACCGCGGCCGTGGGGGCCGGCCGCGAGTCGGACGGCGACGAGGCGGAGGGCTAGCCCTCCGGCTCTCTCGATCGAGCCCGCCGGGCCGGCCGACGCCCGCTGGTTGCCCGGCTTTGTCCGCGAACGCTGGCACGCCGACTTCGTCGTCAACCACGGGACGGTCATGCGCCCCGCCGAGTGCCCCGGGCTGGTCGCCCGGCTCGACGGCGAGAGGGTCGGCCTCCTGACCTATCACGTCGACGCCCAGGGCCTCGAGGTCGTCTCGCTGGACAGCCTCCGGGAGGGAGTCGGCGTCGGCCACGCCCTGCTCGACGCGGCCGAGGCCGAGGCCCGCCGGCAGGGCTGCCGTCGGTTCTGGCTGGTGACGACCAATGACAACCTGCGCGCGCTGGGAATCTACCAGCGGCGCGGCATGCGCCTGGTCGCCCTCCGGGCGGGGGCCATGGACGAGGCGCGGCGGACCCTCAAGCCGGAGCTGGCCGAGATCGGCAACGACGGCATCCCGCTTCGCGATGAGCTCGAGCTGGAGTTACAGCTCGACTGAAGTTGGTAGACTTCCGGTTCGGTAATGGGACTTCCAAAGGTAAAGCTGTCGAAGGGACGCAAGGGGCGGCGCCGCTCGCACCTGGCTCTGCACCTGCCCAACCTTCAGCCCTGCTCGCAGTGCAAGCGCCCGCGGCTGCAGCACACGATCTGCCCCAACTGCGGCCACTACGCCGGCCGCGAGGTCATCAAGACAGACTGAAGCTCGCCTTCCTCTTTCCCGGCCAGGGCTCCCAGCAACCCGGCATGGGCGCCGAACTCCTCCGGGACCCCGAGCTCGCCGGCCTCTGCGCGCGCTGCAGCACCGAGACCGACCTGCGCCGCCTCCTGACCGAGGCGGACGAGGAGGAGTTGAGGCTCACCCAGAACGCGCAGCCGGCCCTCTGCTTCATGGGTATCGGCCTCACCCACCTGCTCCGCCGCGCCGGCTTCGTGCCCGCCGCCGCCGCCGGCCATTCGGTCGGGGAGTACGCGGCGCTGGTGGCGGGCGGCGCGCTGAGCCCGGAGGAGGCGATCTACGCCGTCGTCCACCGCGGGCGGGCGATGGCCGAGGCGGTCCCCGCCGGCGAGACCTCGATGGCGGCCGTCCTCGGCCTCGCCCCGGAGGCCATTGCCGAGGCGCTGGCCGGCATCGCCGACTGCTGGCCCGCAAACTACAACACGCCGACCCAGACCGTCATCGGCGGCAGCCTGGCCGCCCTCGACGCCGCCGCCCGGGCGCTGGTCGCGGCCGGGGCTCGCAAGGTGGTCCGGCTGAACGTCAGCGCCGCCTTCCACACGCCCTTCGTGGCCCCTGCCGCCGATCGCCTGCGGGAGGTCGTCGGGCACCTCGCCTGGACCGACACGACGCTGCCGGTGGCGGCCAACCTGACCGGCGCCCCCTATCCCCGGGGGGCCAACTTCGCGCAGGTGCTGGAGCAGCAGCTGAAGTCTCCGGTCCGCTGGTCGGAATGTGTACGCTCGCTGCTGGAGCTCGGCGTGACCGACTTCGTCGAGGTCGGTCCCGGCCGCGCGCTGCGGGGCATGATGAAGGAGCTGGCGCCCGGCTCCGGCGCCCATCCGGCGGGTACCCCGGAAGCCATCTCGGAGCTTGGCGGGCTGTTAAAGTAACGAGCGATTTGACGCTCGATTGGAGGCGGTAGCTTGGAAACCCAGAAGATCAGTTTCGACGACTTCAAGAACATCGTGGTCGAGCGCCTCGGGTGCGAGCCCGAGCAGGTGACCATGGACGCGTCCTTCCAGGAGGACCTCAACGCCGACTCGCTCGACCTGGTCGAGCTGATCTACGCGTTCGAGGAGAACACCGGCCTCGAGATCCCCGACGAGGACGCCGAGAAGATCACCACCGTCGGCCAGGCCTGGGAATACATCACGGAGAAATCCAGCTAACGGCCAAACCTGCGCCCCTCCCGCTCCAGGGACTCCAGGAGCTCGAGCAGAAGATCGGCATCGCCTTCCGGGATCCGACGCTGCTCGAGGAGGCGATGACCCACAGCTCCTACGCCAACGAGTACCCGTCCCTCGGCCGGCGCGACAACGAGCGCCTGGAGTACCTCGGCGACGCCGTCCTCCAGCTCCTCACCGCCGAGTACCTCTACAAGATCCGCCCCTCCGCCCACGAGGGCGAGCTGACCCAGACCCGCTCGGCGATGGTCAACACCAACACCCTGGCCAGCCTGGCCGCCGAGCTCGAGCTGGGCAACTATCTCTACCTCGGCAAGGGCGTCGCCCGGACCGGCGGCCGGGGCCAGACGAGCCTCCTGGCGAACGCCTTCGAGGCGACGCTGGGGGCGATCTTCCTCGACGCCGGCTACGACGCCGCCTATCACTTCTACCTCGCCCGCTTCCGCGCCCTGCCCTCGCCGGTCCAGGACGAGAACTTCAAGGGCCGGCTGCAGCAGGTGGTCCAGGAGCGCTACGGCACCACTCCCTACTACGACATCGTGGCCTCCCAGGGGCCCGGCCACCGGCGCGAGTACCTGGCCGTCGTCTACGCCGGCTCGGAGCCGCTCGGGAAGGGGAACGGCGGGACCAAGCAGGCGGCCGAGCAGGAATCGGCGAAGGATGCGCTGGCCCAGCTCGGGGCTGCCTGACCGGGGCGGCGTGAAAATCCTGGTGATCGGCGGCGGACCCGGCGGCCTGGCCGTCGCGGGTGCGCTGAAGCGAAAGGGCATCGCCAGCACGGTCCTCGAGCAGGGCTCCGGCGTCGGCACCAGCTGGCGCGGCCACTACGAGCGGCTGCACCTCCACACCGTCCGCGGGCTCTCCGCCCTCCCCGGCCGGGCGATCCCGGCCGCGATGGGGAGGTGGGTCGCCCGCGACGACCTCGTCCGCTATCTGGAGGACTACGCCGGCCGGTTCGAGCTCGAGATCCGGTTCGACACCGAGGTCAGCCGCCTCGACCCCGCCGATCCGGCCCAGCTCCCCGCCGGTAACGACAGCCGCTGGATCGTGCGCACCTCGAAGGGTGACCGGGAGGCGGCCACGGTGGTCCTGGCGACCGGCTACAACCGCGTCCCCCTCCTGCCCGGCTGGCCGGGCCTGAAGGAGTACGGCGGCGAGCTCCTCCATTCCGCCCGCTACCGCAACGCCGAGCCCTACCGGGGCCGGAGCGTGCTCGTGGTCGGCTCCGGCAACTCCGGCGCGGAGATCGCCGTCGACCTCGTCGAAGGCGGTGCCCGGGAGGTCCTGGTCTCCATCCGCACGCCGCCCAACATCCAGAGACGCGAGTTCCTCGGCATCCCCACCCAGGTCATCGGCATCCTCGGCGAAAAGCTCCCGCTCGCCCTGGCGGATGGCATCAGCCTCGCCCTCCAGAAGGTCGCCGTCGGCAACCTGTCGTCCTACGGCATCGACCCGCCCCGCCGCGGCGCCCTCTCCCGGATCTATGACGACGCTCGGATCCCGCTCATCGACGCCGGCTTCCTGAAGGTTCTCCGGGCCGGGCAGCTTGCCGTCGTCCCCGCCGTCGAGGCCTTCAGTGGGGACGAGGTCATCCTGGCGGGCGGAGGGCGGCTCCGGGTCGACGCCGTCATCGCCGCCACCGGCTACTCGCGGGGCCTCGAGCCGCTGGTCGGCCACCTCGGTCTCCTGACCGCCAGGGGCCTTCCCGAGGTCAACGGCGGCAGGCCCAGCCCGAAGGCGCCGGGCCTCTACTTCAACGGCTACCGCAACTCCCCGGGAGGGCTGCTGAGGCAGCTCCGGCGGGACGCGGAGGCGATCGCGGTGGCGGTTGAGGGCCACCGCCCCTCGCGCACCCGGTAGCCCCAAACCACCACATCTGGTAACCTGCCGCGCAGGCCGTGCATCTACGCGCAATCACCCTCAGCGGCTTCAAGACCTTCGCCCGCCGGACCGAGATCCGCTTCGACGGCGGCATGGTCGCCATCGTCGGGCCGAACGGGTCGGGCAAGAGCAACATCGTCGACGCCTTCAAGTGGGTGCTCGGCGAGACGCAGGCCCGGGACATCCGCGGCCGGACGATGGAGGAGGTCATCTACGCCGGCGGCGAGCGGACGCCGCGCGCCTCGGTGGCCGAGGTGGCGCTGCTGCTCGACAACCGGGACGGCCGGCTGCCGATCGACTACGACGAGGTCGAGATCAAGCGCCGCGTCGAGCGCGGCGGCTCGAGCGACTACTTCCTCAACGGCAGCCGCGTCCGGCGTCGCGATCTCCTCCACCTGCTGGCTTCGACCGGGCTGACGACCGACTCCTACTCGATCATCAACCAGGGCGACATCGAGTCGATCGTCACCGCCTCCCCCGAGCAGCGCCGGCAGCTGGTCGAGGAGGCCGCCCAGGTCCGCGGCGTCAAGCAGCAGCGCTCGGAGGCGGCCGTCAAGCTGAGCGAGCTCGCCGGGAACCTGCTCCGGCTGGAGGACGTCCGGCAGGAGCTCGAGCCGCGGCTGGAAGGCCTTGCGGCGCAGGCGGACGCGGCCCGCGAGGCGGTGGCCGCGAGCACCCGCCTGGAGACCCTCCGGGGTTCGATCGTGTGGGAGGAATGGCGCGAGGCTCGGGACGCCCACCGCCGCGCCGCCGCGCAACGCCAGGGTCTCGAGCGCCGGCTGGAGGAGGCGCGGGTCCAGGCCGAGAAGGCGGAGGCCGACTTCCAGGCGGGGCGCGCCGCGATGGAGAGCGCCCAGGACCGGCGGCTCGCCCGCCAGCAGTCGCTGGGCTCGCTCCGGCTCGAGCTCGCCGCCGCCGAGCACCGGCTCGCGATGGCGCGGGAGCGGCTGGCGAACCTCGGCGAGACGGCGGTCGGCCTCCAGGGCGAGCTGCGCGAGCTGGGGGCGCGGGCCGAGACGGCCGCCGCGGTCCAGGCCCAGCTCGGGCGCGAGATCGAGGCGGCCCAGGCCACCCTCGCCGGCGTTCCGAGCGACCCGCCGCCGCCGGTCGCCGCCCAGCCGGAGCTGGCGCGGAAGGCCGCAACCTCAGCCGAGGCCGCGCGCCGCGAGCTCGCCCAGGCCCTCTCCGAGGTCGCCTCGATCCGCACCCGTCTCCAGTTCCTGGAGGAGACGGCCGCCCGGCTGGAGGCCCAGGTGCTGCCCGCCGAGGAGCGCCTGCCCCTCTTCGAGGACGCGGCCCGCGAGCTCGCCGAGGGGGCGGCTCGCGCCGCCTCCGCCGCCGGCGAGCTGGTCCGGATCCGGGCCGAGCTGGAAGGCCTCGAAGCCCTCTGGCCCTCGACCGGGCCGGGACAGCGGCGGGTCGGCGACGTGCTCCACCCCGAGCCCGGCTACGAGGCGGCCCTCTCCGCCGTGCTCGGCCACCTGGTCGAGGCCTGGGTCGCGCCCGACGCGGCCGCGGCCGTCGCCGCGCTGGCGGGGGCCCAGACGCAGCGGACGGTGGTGGTGCCCGGGCCGGGCCCGGAACCGCTCGCGGGCTCCCTCCACGACCACGTCCGCGCCGAACCCGGCCATGAGTGGCTGGCCCGGCGCCTGCTCGGTGCCGTCCGGGTGGGGGAGGGGCCCGAGCCGGTCGTCTCGCTCGACGGGGTCTACCGCGATGGCCTGGTCCACCGGGCCGGACCCGACCAGAGGGTGCGCCTGGCGGCGCGGCGCCACGCCCTCGGCGATCGGATCGCCGAGATCGAGGCCCTCGCGGCCGAGGCCGGGCCGCTCGCCGCGAAGGCCCGGTCGGCCGACGTCGAGGCTGCGTCCCTGCGGAGCGTCGCCGGCGGCCGCGGGCGGCTCGAGGAGACGCTCGCCCAGGTCGCCGCCGCAACCGCGGCCGAGGCGCAGGCGAATGCCCGGCTGCCGGTCCTGGAGGCCGCTGCCCGGGCGGCCGGCGCCGAATCCGAGCGACTCCGGGAGGCGGTCGCCGGCGAGGAGCGCGCCCGGGCCGAGGCGGTGGCCGAGCGTCGCCGGCTGGAGGGTGAGCGGCTGCGCTGGGCCGACCGGATGGCCGACCTCGAGCGGCAGCTGGGCGCCACCAGGGCGGATTCGGCCACGATCGAGGCGAGCCGCGTCGCCCGCGCCGCCCGGCTCGAGGAGACCGGGGCCGCCGTGGCCGCGGCCCAGGAGCCGCTGCCGGCGCTCGATCTCGAGGCTGGAAAGGCGAGGGCCGAGCTGACCGCCGCCGAGCAGGAGTCGCCCGGCGACGAGGCCGAGGTGGCCGAGGTCGCCCGCCGCGTCGTGGCGCTGGAGGAGGCGCGGGTCGACGCTCGGCTCCGCTCCCGGACGCTGGAGGGCAACCTGGAGCTGGTCGGTCGCGAGATCGAGCTGCTGGAGGCTCGGCTGGAGGAGATCCGGGAGCGGATGCCGATGGGCCAGGCGCCCGAGGAGGTGCCCGGCGGCAAGGCGCGGGAGCGGGAGATGCGCCAGCTCGAACGGGTGCTGGAGGAGATCGGGCCGACCAACCCGCTGGCGGAGAGCGAGCACTCCGAGCTCGCCGCGCGCTGCTCCAGCCTGAAAGAGCAGCTGGCCGACATCGAGGCCGCCCGGCTCGACCTCGGCCGGCTGGTCGAACGGCTGCGCGAGGAGGAGGACAGCCGCTACGACGCCGTCTTCGGAGCGGTCGCCGCCGGCTTCCAGGAGTACTTCGCGGAGCTGACCGCCGGCGGCCGCGCGACCCTCGCCCACGTGCCCGGTGACGACGGCCCGCGGAGCGGTGTCGACATCCTCGTCCAGCCGCCGCGGAAGAAGCTCCAGAACATCACCCTGCTCAGCTCGGGAGAGCGCTCGCTCACGGCGCTGGCCCTGGTCCTCGCCCTGGAGGAGGTGAACCCCAGCCCCTTCATGATCCTGGACGAGGTCGACGCCGCCCTCGACGACGCCAACGTGGGCCGCTACGGCGACCTCCTGCAGCGGCTCGGCGCCCGCCGCCAGCTGCTCGTGATCACCCACAACCACGTGACGATGGCCAGCGCCGACGCGCTCTACGGCATCCACCTCGACGAGGGCGGCCGCTCCAGCCTCGTCTCCGTCAGCCTCGAGGCCGTCCAGCCGCACGGTTCGGGCAGCGCCGCCTCGGCCTAGCCTTCCAGATCCAGGTGGACGCCGAGCCGCGAATCTGGAACCGGGTGGCGACCCGCACCCGGTCCTTCTTCCGGGAGGGGCTGCGGGCGCTCGGCAGCCCGCTGGCACCGGAGTTCTACTTTTCGCTCGAGGAGCTGCTCGTCGCCGGCGATGTCGGCCCCGCGCTGTCCGCCCGCGTGGCGGCCGCCGTGAGGGCGCGCCGGCCGCTCAGCCTGGCGGAGGCGCAGGAGGCACTCGAGGATGAGGTGGTGCGGGTGCTCTCCCCGGCAGCGCGGGGGCTGGACCTGCCCGGCAACCCGGCGGTCGTCCTCGTCTACGGCATCAACGGGGCGGGCAAGACGACCACCGTCGGCAAGCTCGCTCACGGCATGAAGACCGCCGGGCGGCGACCCCTGGTGGTCGCCGCTGACACCTACCGGGCGGCGGGGATCGAGCAGATGCTGGTCTGGGCGGAGCGCGCCGGTGTCGAGGCCTTCGCGGGCAAGCCCGGCGGCGACTCGGCGGCGGTCGCCTTCGACGGCATCCAGGCCGCCCGCGCCCGCGGCTTCGACACCGTGCTGATCGACACCGCGGGCCGGCTCCAGACCCAGCACAACCTGGTCGAGGAGTTGAGGAAGGTGGCGCGCGTCAGCGCTCGCGCGGAGGAAGGCGCGCCGCACGAATCGCTGCTGGTGCTCGATGCCAGCCTCGGCCAGAACAGCCTCTCCCAGGCGCGGATCTTCCACCAGGCGCTGAACGCGACCGGGCTCGTCCTGACCAAGCTCGACGGGACGGCCAAGGGTGGCTCGGTGCTGGCGATCGAGTCCGAGCTCGGTATCCCCGCCAAGCTGATGGGCCTGGGAGAGGGGATCGGCGACCTCTACGCCTTCGAGCCGCGCTGGTTCGCCCGCACCCTCTTCGGACCCGGAGAGGAGTGAGAGAAGCTGCCGGTCAGGCCTCCAGGCCGAGGCCGAACATCGACTCCAGGTCGTGGGCGGAGAACTGCTGGAAGGCGACCATCGTGTTGGTCGCGGCGATCCCCTCGAGGGCCGCCAGCCGGCCGGTGACGACCTGGGCCAGCTCGTCGTGCTCGCGGACCCGGATGATGGCGACGAAGTCCCACTCGCCGGTGACCGTGTAGACCTCGGCGACGCCGGGAACGTCGGCGAGCTGGGGGCCGAGGACCCGGAGGCCTTCGCGACTCGCCCGGATCAGGATCACGGCGGTGAGCATTTCGGCTTGGAGTCTACCTTTCGGCCATGAACGCCGTGCGCGACGACCCGCGCAACCCTGATCCGGC
>DIZV01000125.1:9279-12707 GCA_002427995.1 Chloroflexi bacterium UBA6019 | reverse complement strand
CCCCCGGTCCTCTACCTCGGGGCGGGGGCGGGCCGCCTCGCGGTGCCGCTCGCGCAGGCGGGCGTCGAGCTGGTCCTGGTCGACGCCCACCCCGGCATGGTCGCCCATCTCCGGCGCCGCCTTCCCCGGGTGGAGGTCCACCAGGGGCTGATCGAAGAGCTGGACCGGGAGCTGGAGCCGGAGCGGCGGTTCGACCTGGTCCTGGTGCCCTCCAACATCCTCGACCGGGCCGACCTGCTCGGCGCCGCCGCCCGCCGGCTCGCGCCCGGCGGCCGGCTGGCGTTCGAGCTCACCAACCCCCACTGGCTGGTGGCGGGCGGCAGCGAGCGCTTCCGGGTCCTCGAGCTCGACCGCGCCCGCGCCCGGATCGAGGTCGACTACCCGGACGGCACCCTCCAGGAGGGTGAGCTGGAGCTGGTCTGGCCGGAGCAGGTCGAGGCCTGGCTGGCCGGCGCGGGCCTGGAGCTGGCCCGGATGTTCGGACATCCCGCTGCCGAGCTCGCCGAGAGCCCGACCTTCTACGTCGTCGCTACGCCAGCCCCTCCGCCTGGAAGCGGTTCCTGAGGGCCCAGATCCCGGTCACGTAGGCCTTGCTGGAGGGGTAGACGCCGTGCTTGCGGGTGGCGGTCTCCCCCTGGTAGTAGGCGGCCAGCGCGAGCTTGGGATCGCCGTTGAAGACGTCCAGGTAATGCCGCAGCAGCACCACCCCGAGCTCGGCGTTGTCATTGGCGTTGTGGAGGTCGACCTTGCGGTGGAGAAGGCTTGGGCCGGCGTAGGCGCCGGTCGAGGGCTCGATCTGCATCAGGCCGATCGCTCCCGTGTTGGAGACGGCGTCCTGGCTCCAGCCGCTCTCCCAGTAGGAGAGGGCGAGCGCGAAATTCGGGTTCAGGCCGTGCCGCCGGGCCTGCGCGGTGATGAGGGCGCGGGCGGCGGGTCCCCACAGTCCTCTCGGCGCCGCCCGCGGAGGTGCGGGCGGGTCGGGCACGTTCAGCCTCTCGCCCGGGAAGATCCGGTTCGGGTTCCGCGGCTGGTTGTCGCGGATCAGCTGTCCGAGGTTCAGGTGCTGACGCTGGGCGATGCTCCAGAGGGAGTCGCCGGGCCTGACCGTGTACTGGCCGGCCGACGCCGTGATGGTCCCCAGCGCCGCCAGCGCGACCGCCAGCGGCACTGCCGCAATCTTGAAATGCCCCATAGAAAACCCCGCCCCGGAGCCGGCGCGCCGCGGCGAGGGGTTACTTTGCACGGCGCGACCCCCATTCGTCAACTCCCTGGCGCTGACTGGTTCGGCCGCGGGAGCGGGTATCCTGTCAAGGCATGGCCCTTGACACCCTTCTCTCGCGGGAGCGCAACGTCGCCCTGCTCGAGCGCTACGGCAACCTCCTCACCGCGCACCAGCGCGAGGTGCTCGACCTCTACCTCAAAAGCGACTGGTCGCTGGGCGAGATCGCGACCCGCCGGAAGGTCTCGCGCTCCGCGGTCCACGACCTGGTCCGCCGCTCCGTCTCGGTCCTGGAGGAGAGCGAGCGCCGTCTCGGGCTGCTCGCCGAGGCGCTCCGGCAGCGGGAGGAGCGCGAGTCGATCGCCGCCGAGCTGGCCGAGCTGCGGCGGCGGATGTCGCGCCTGGAGGGGAGGCTGGCCGGTGTTTGAGACCCTCACCGAGCGGATCTCGGCCGCGCTCAAAAAGCTGAGCGGACGGGGCGTTCTCCGGCCCGAGGATGTCGACACCGCGCTTCGCGAGGTGCGCCTGGCACTGCTCGAGGCGGACGTCAACTTTCGCGTCGTCAAGGACTTCTCCGAGAAGGTGAAGGAGCGGGCGGTCGGGGCCGAGGTGATGACGAGCCTCAGCCCGGCCCAGCAGGTGGTCAGGGTCGTCCACGAGGAGCTGGTCGCGCTGCTCGGTGGGGAGGAGGGCGCCGCCGGGCTCCGCTACGCGCCGGCGCCGCCCACGATCGTGCTGCTGGTCGGGCTCCAGGGCTCGGGCAAGACCACGACCAGCGTCAAGCTAGCGCTGCTCGCGCGGCGGGAGGGTCACCGGCCGGCGCTGATCGCCCTCGACCTCCGGCGCCCGGCCGCGGTCGACCAGCTGCGGGTCCTCGCGGAGCGGGAGAAGATCGCCTTCTTCAGCGGCCAGGGCACGGTCGAGGAGATCGCCCTGACCTCGGTCGCGGAGGCCCGCAAGGCGGGCTGCGACGTCGTCATTCTGGATACCGCCGGACGGCTTCAGGTCGATCCCGAGCTGATGGGGGAGCTGGTCCGCCTGGGACAGGCGGTGCGGGCCACCGAGACGCTCCTGGTGGCGGACGCCATGACCGGCCAGGAGGCCGTCAACGTGGGCCTCGCCTTCGACCAGGCGGTGGGGCTCGACGGGGTCATCCTGACCAAGCTCGACGGCGACGCCCGCGGCGGCGCCGCGCTCTCGCTCCGCGCCGCGACGGGCAAGCCGATCCGCTTTGTGGGGATCGGCGAGAAGCCGGCCGACTTGGAGGTCTTCCATGCCGACCGGATGGCATCGCGGATCCTCGGCATGGGCGATGTGCTGACCCTGATCGAGAAGGCCCAGGCAACGATGGACCAGGAGACCGCCGCTCAGCTGGAACGGAACGTCCGGGCGGGGCGGATAACCTTCGACGACCTCCTGCTCCAGATGCGGCAGCTGCGCGGCATGGGCTCGATGGAGAGCGTCGTCGCGATGCTCCCCGGCGGCGCCCGGCTGAAGGACCAGGTCGCCGGCCCGGAGGCGGAGCGGGAGGTCGCCCGGACGGAGGCGATCATCCTCTCCATGACGCGGCAGGAGCGCGCGCATCCGGAGCGGATCGACGGCTCCCGGCGCAAGCGGATCGCCCGCGGCAGCGGCACCCAGGTGGCGGACGTCAACCGGGTGCTGAGGTCCCGCGAGCAGATGGAGCAGATGATCAAGCAGCTGACCGGCGGCAGGCCGGGCAAAGGTGGTTTCGACCTCGGGAAGTTGATGGGGATGCGGCCCCGCTAGATGCATTCACCGCAGGTTCAGGAGGCTTTGACTTGGTAAAGATTCGACTGCGCAGGATGGGGGCCAAAAAGCGCCCCTTCTACCGGCTGGTGGTCGCCGACGCCCGCTCGCCTCGCGACGGGCGGTTCATCGAGCAGCTCGGCATCTACGATCCGCTGACCTCGCCGGCGACGATCCGGATCGACGGCGAGAAGGTCCACGCCTGGCTCTCCAAGGGCGCCCAGCCCTCCGACGCCGCCCGCAGCCTTCTCCAGCGGGAGGGAATCCTCGAGGGCGCCCCGGTGCGCCACCCCAAGGCGGTCAACGTCGGCGCTGTCAAGAAGGTGCCCAAGCCGGTCGCGAAGCGGGTCGAGGCGGAACCCAAGGTGGCAGCCGAGGCCGAGCCCGAGGCGGTTGCCGAGGCCGAGCCCGAGGTGGTCGCCGGAGCCGAGCCCGAGGT
>DIZV01000125.1:0-9083 GCA_002427995.1 Chloroflexi bacterium UBA6019 | reverse complement strand
GGTTGTCGCCGAGGCCGAGCCCGAGGCCGACGTCGTGGCGGAGAAGGCTTAGATGGGCGAGCTCGGGGGGCCCGACCGGCCGGGTGGATTCCGGCGCGAGCGCCTCGGCGGCCCGGGAGGCGGCGGGGGGCGGCCCTTCGACCGCGAGCAGGGTGGCGTCAACCGCGGTCCGAGCGGACCGCCGGTCGACTACCGGGCGCTGGTCGAGTTCGTCGCCCGATCGATCGCCGAAAAACCGGAAGAGGTGAAGGTCGAGGCCTTCGAGCGCTCGCGCGGCACGGTCTCGGTGACCGTGAAGATGGCCGAGGAGGACATCGGCAAGCTGATCGGCAAGGGCGGCCGGAACATCGAGGCGCTCCGCTCCCTGGTCCGCGCCGCCTCCCTGCGCGAGCGCCGGAGGGTCTTCGTCGACCTTGCCTGACTTCGTGAGGGTCGGCCAGGTGACCTCTCCCTTCGGGCTCAACGGGGCCGTCAAGGTCTTTCCCTTGACGGATTTCGAAGATCGATTCGCTCCCGGGTCGGAGCTTTTCGTGGAGGGTCGTCCGCACCGGGTCGAATGGTGGAAGCCGGGCCGGCCGACGGCCACGCTGAAGCTGGTCGGGATCGACAACCGCACCCTCGCCGAGCTTCACCGCGGGCTCTACCTGGAGGTGCCGGCCGAATCCGCCAAAGAGCTCGCCGAGGGCTCCTACTATCACCACCAGCTGGTCGGGCTGGCGGTCGTCACCGCCGGCGGTCGCCGGGTCGGGACCCTGCGCAGCGTGCTCGAGCGGCCCGCCAACGACGTCTGGGTCGTCTCCGCCGAGGACGGCGCCGAGCACCTCGTCCCGGCGACCCGGGATGCCATCGCGGCGGTGGACCTGGAGGCCGGCCTGGTCACCGTCAAGGACTGGCTCTTCGACTTCGAGGACGCCCGGTGAGCTCGGCCCTCCGCTTCGATGTGATCACCGTCTTCCCGGAGGTCTTCGAGCCGGTGTTCGCGGCGGGGGTCGTCGGCCGCGCCATCGCGCGCGGCCTGCTCGAGCTCCATGCGCACGACCTGCGAGCCCATACCCACGACCGTCACCGGCAGGTGGACGACGTGCCCTACGGCGGTGGTCCCGGGATGGTGCTCAAGCCGGAGCCGCTCTTCGAGGCGATCGAGGAGGTGAGGGCGCAGAACCGGGGCCCGGTGATCCTGCTCGAGCCCTGGGGCGAGCCCTTCACCCAGCGGCTCGCCCGCGAGCTCGCTGCCGAGGCTGGCCTGGTGCTCGTCTGCGGCCGCTACGAGGGCATCGACGACCGGGTCCGGGAGTCGCTCGCCGACCGGGAGGTCTCGATCGGCGATTACGTGCTGAGCGGCGGCGAGCTGCCGGCGATGGTCCTGATCGACGCGGTCGCCCGGCTGGTCCCCGGTGTCCTCGGCGCCGAGGAGTCGCTCGCCGGCGATTCCTTCGCGGCCGATCTGCTCGGCCATCCGCAATACACTCGTCCGGCGGAGTTCCGCGGCCTTCGCGTGCCCGAGGTGCTGCTCTCCGGTAACCATCGTGAGATCGAGGCCTGGCGGCAGGCGCAGGCGCGGCGGCGCACGCTCGCCCGGGCAGGGACTCCGCAGCAAGGGGAAAAGAGATGAATGTGATCGACCAGATCGAGCAGGAGCAGTTCAAGGAATCGGTGCCCACGCTGCGGCCGGGTGACACGATCCGCGTCCACGCCAAGGTCGTCGAGGGCACCCGGGAGCGGATCCAGGTCTTCGAGGGCCTCGTCATCCGGGTGACCGGGGGCGGCCTGCGCAAGAACTTCACCGTTCGCCGGGTCACCCATGCGGTCGGCGTCGAGCGCACCTTCATGATCCACTCGCCGCGGATCGACAAGATCGAGGTGCTCCGCCATGGCGACGTCCGCCAGGCCCGGCTCTACTACCTCCGCGACAAGATCGGCAAGGAGGGCCGGATCCGCGAGCGCCGCCCCAAGACGCCGGCCGTTGCCCAGCCTGCCAGGGTCGAGGCCGAGGCCAAGAAGGAGACCAAGGTCCTGGCCAAGTCCAAGGCCAAGGTCGAAGCCAAGCCCAAAACCAAGGTCAAGGCCAAGGCCTGAGCCGGTAAAGACTCTCGGGTCCGGGCCCCAGTTGGCTAGGCTGCGGGCAGGGTGGTCGACTGAATTGATCAAGAGGACTCGCCGGCCGCGGCTCTGGTCCTGGGAGCGAACCGCCTTCGGGATGGGCTTCAAGATCGTGGCCGGCGTCGACGAGGTCGGGCTCGGACCGCTTGCGGGCCCGGTCGTGGCGGGTGCCGCGGTGCTGCCCCTGGGCGCGCGGCTGCCGGGGCTCGACGACTCCAAGAAGCTCAGCCACGCCCAGCGTCTGGTGCTGGACCGGATGATCCGCCGGCGGGCGGTCGCGATCGGCGTCGGCCAAGTCGACGCGCGCGAGTTCAACCGGGTCGGCATGACCCGCGCCCGGCAGCTGGCGATGGAGCGCGCCGTCGCCGCGCTCGGCGTGCCGGTCGAGTACCTGCTGCTCGACGCCTTCGACGTTCCCGAGTCCCCGCTTCCCCAGCTGGCGGTGGTCAAGGGCGACACCACCTGCGCCTCGATCATGGCCGCCAGCATCGTCGCCAAGGTCCACCGCGACCTCCAGATGATCGAGTTCGACCGCCAGTTTCCCGGCTACGGCTTCGCGCTCCACAAGGGCTACGCCACCGCCGCCCACCAGGAGGCGATCCGCTTCCTCGGCCCGAGCCCGATCCATCGCACCTCCTGGCGCCGGGTCCGTGAGCTCGCAGCGGCTCGGTAGGTCCGGCGAGGAGCTGGCCGCCGAGCACCTTCGGGGCCTCGGCTACGAGGTCCTGGCGCGGAACTTCAGGTGCCGGCGGGGCGAGATCGACCTCGTCTGCCGGCGGGGCGGCGAGGTCTCGCTGGTCGAGGTGAAAACCCGCTCCGGCGCCGGCCACGGCACCCCCGGCGAGGCGCTCGACGGCGCCAAGCGGCGGGCGATGGAGGGCACGCTGGCGGAGTACCGGGCGCTCAGCGGCTGGCGCGGGCCGGTCCGCTTCCAGCTGGTCGCGATCACGCTCGAGGTGATCGACGACGTCCTCGGCTGAGACGCTGCAGGCGGTCACCTTCGACTTCTGGGGAACCCTCTTTGAGATCCACGAGGGCAATGCCGAGGTCCGCCGCCGCCACGTCCGCGAATTTGTCGGCCGCCACCGCTCAGAGCTCTCCGCGGAGGTCGTGGACGCCGCCTTCCAGGCCGGTGTCGAGGCTCAGACCGCCCACTGGAAGCAGGCCCGCCACTTCGGCCCGGACGAGGTGATCAACCACCTCCTGGCCGAGCTTGCGCTGGAGGCGCCGGCGGAGGCGAGGGCCGAGCTGCGCGCGCTGGTCGAGGACCCCGACCCCACTTTGGACCTCCGGCCCATCCCCGGCGTCGCCGCCGCCCTGGCGGACCTCCGGGCTCGGGGAATTCGCCTCGGCGTCGTCTCCGACGCCGGCCTCATGGTCGGCCGTGTCCTCCGTGGCCGGCTTCAGCGCGCCGGCCTCCTCCGTCATTTCGAGCCTGGTGCCCTCGCCTTCTCCGACGAGGTGGGCGTCACCAAGCCGCGGCCGGAGATGTTCCGGCGCGCGCTCGACGCCCTCGGCGCGGTCCCATCGAACGCCGCCCATGTCGGCGACCTCCGCTTCACCGACATGGCCGGCGCGAAAGCGCTCGGAATGAGGGCGGTCCGTTTCCGCGGTTATCGGGACGACGAGGGGGAGGGGCCCGAAGGTGACGCGGTAATCGACGACTACCGCGACCTCCCGTCGGCCCTCGGCCTCTGACTAGAAGGGGAACCGGGTGAGGTAGAAGCTCGGGCTGTCGGGCGGGGTGCGGCCGGCCAGGACCACCCGCGGCCGCTGCCGGGTGCACTCGGCCGGGTGGACCTCGGACCGGAGCGCGTCGAAGATCGGGAAGCGAAGCGTCCCGTCGGGTGACCACTCCGAGTAGCGGACGGCCACCACCAGCTCGGGCCGGACCCAGTTGACGGGGGAGACCATGATCGGCGGTGGCTCGAGCGGGCTCTCCTCGGTCCGTAGCTCGCGCAGCCGCCGGGCCAGCTCCTCCCGCACGGCGGGTTCGAAGCCGCCGCCGACAGTCCCGCAGGGGAGCAGCCGGCCCGACTCGTAGAAGGCGACCACGAGGGCGTCGAAGGGCTCGCTGCCCATCCAACCCACGACGACGAAGCGGTCGGACTTGACCGCCTTGACCTGGAGCCAGAAGGGGCTTCGCTGGCCGGGCACGTAGAGGCTCTGGCGGTGCTTGGCCATCATCCCCTCGAGGCCCTGCTCGAGGCAGGCCTCGTAGAGCTCGACCCCCTCGCCCTCGATGTGCCGAGGCGCGTAGAGGTGGCGGCCGGCGGCGACGGCCTTGTGGAGCTGCTTCTTGCGCTGGTAGAGCGGCTTGCGGAGGAGTGGCCGGCCCTCCAGGTAGAGGAGGTCGAAGGCGAGGTAGGCGGCCGGCCTCTGGTCGCCCCCGGCCGGGCCCGCCAGGCGCCGGCGGAGGGAGCCCGTTTCCGGCCGTCCTTCCTCGTCGGTGACCACCAGGGCGCCGTCGAGCACGGTGCCGGGCGGCAGGTTGCCTCCCAGGTTGCCGAACTCGGGGAACTGGTAGGTGACGTCGCGGAGAGCCCGGTCCTGGAGCCGCACCTCGCCGTCGCGGCCGACGAAGAGAAGGCAGCGGAGGCCGTCCCACTTCACCTCGAAGAAGTACTCGTTGTTGCTGAAGGGCGCCTCGGCGGCCTCCGCCTGCATGGGGCGGATGACGGTCGGGAACCCGCCGACCTCGATCGAGAGCTGGTCCGGGCTGGAGGACACCTCGGGCAAGACTAGTCCGCCCTAGGCGCCGACCTCGCGCCGCCGCATCAGCAGGAGGGCGGCACCGAAGGCGGCCACGGCGACCCCGGTCACCGCCCCGAGGCCGATCCAGTCGATCCCGTTCCCGAGCGGGTTGCCGTAGAGCTTGAAAACCGACAGGTCGACCACCCAGGCCGGCCAGTTGAGGAAGGGTCCGAGCTGGAAGAGGAGGTAGGACGCCACCAGGTAAACGCCCAGCAGGCCCACGGCGAGCCGCGGAAAGCGAGCTGTGAGCGTGGCGCCGGCGGTGCCGAAGAGGAGGCCGAAGGGCAGCAGTGCCCCGCCGGCACGGACCAGGTCGCGGGTGCCGAGGGTGACGTGCTGCGAAGGCGCGACGACCGCGATCGCGACCGAGACGGCCAGGATCATCAGCACCGAGCTGGCGCTCAGCACGGCGACCCGCTCCACCACGACCCGCCAGCGAGGAACGGGCTGGCTGAGGACCATCTCCAGCCGCCCCTCCTGGTCGTCAGCCGCCCAGCGGGCGACCAGCGTCAGGGCGTAGGCGGCGAGGAGGGCAAGGGTGATCGAGTAGTCGGCCGAGCCGATGACGGCGCGGGTGACGCCGCGGGTGCCTCCGATGGCGGCGAGGTAGCCCGCCAGCCCCGGCGTCTTGGCCATGAACTCGCCGGTCTGGCCCGCGATCGAGGTCATGAAGAGCGCGAAGAGCACCAGGCCGCAAACCCACGCGACCAGCCCGACCCGCTGCGTAAAGAGGTCGGCGAGCACCGGAACCCGGAGCAGGGGGTTGGCCGAGGGCAGGTACCGCGGCGGCCGCTCCGCAACCGGAGGACGGAACGCCGCGGCGCCGATGTCTCGGCGGGAGAAGAGGAGAGCCGCCAATCCGACCAGCGCGGCGGCGAAGAGGAGCAGTGCCGCCGTCGCCAGCCAGTCGACGGAGCCGCCCGGGGCGACGGCGTCCGAGCGGTCGTAATAGTGGAACGGGCTCAGCCAGACCGCGGGGCCCTGGTAGTCCACCGTCCG
This sequence comes from Chloroflexi bacterium UBA6019, assembly GCA_002427995.1. Taxonomy (GTDB): domain Bacteria; phylum Chloroflexota; class Dormibacteria; order Dormibacterales; family Dormibacteraceae; genus UBA6019. The sequence goes on along the minus strand of DIZV01000125.1, from coordinate 3,230 downwards.
AGCGATGCCGTTGAGGAAGAAGAGCGCCGTCAACAGCGCACCGCCGACGCCGCCGGCCACCCTCCGGGTGCCGACCAGCTGGGCGACCACGAGCACGACCGCATAGCAGCATGCCGCCAGGGCGCCCAGCGCAACCGCCTCGCCCAGGATCCCGGCGATCGGAAGCGGGCTCCCGGCCGCCCTGGCGCCGGCCGCGGTCGCGAGGCCGGTAAGCAGCCCGAAGACGAGGGCGCCGGCAAGGAAGAGTCCGAATCGCCAGAGGAGCAGCCGGGTCCTGGTGACGCCCGTCGCCAGCCAGGCTTCCACGAGCCCTCGTTCCTCGTCGCCGCGCCCGGCTCCACTGGCTGACAGCGTCACCCAGATCAGGATGTAGAGCGGGAGTCCCCCGAAGACCCGCCACTGGACGTAGCCCGCCAGGGTCTCCGGGTGGATGGGAAGGGGCAGCAGGTAGGCGATCTGACGGGCGAGCGCCGTTGTCTGTGCACCGAAGGCCGCCTGGGAGGCGGCCGTCGTGCCGGCAACCGTGATGAACGCGCCGGTCTGGATGGAGGCGCCGATGACGCCGATGGTGGAGACGGCGACGATCCCGATCGACGACTGCCGAAGCGCGACCCGGAGCAAGAGGGTGCCTCGGCGTCAGGCCGGGGCGGCGCCGGCGGTTCCGACCGGGTGCTCGTCGACCTCGCGGTAATAGGCGAGGAAGACCTCCTCCAGGGTCGGCTCGTGGCTGCTCAGGTTGACGACCTTGCTGCCGCCCAGGGCCTGGAAGAGGCCGTTGAAATCGCCGTGGAGGGTGAAGCCGACGTGGGTTCCCTGGCGCACCAGCTTCTCCAGGCCGGGCACCCTCCCGAGCTTCTCGAGCGGCGGCGGACCGTCGAAGACGATCTCGACCGTGTGGAAGTGGATGTCGTGCAGCTCCTCCAGCTCGGCGACCCGGATCAGGCGGCCGCGGCGGAGGATGCCGACCCGGTCGCAGACGTGCTCGACCTCGGAAAGGACGTGGGAGGAGAGGAAGACCGTCGAGCCGTTGGCCCGAGCCTCGCCGAGGATCCGGTAGAACTCCTGCTGGATGAGGGGGTCGAGGCCGCCGGTGGGCTCGTCCAGGATCAGCAGCTCGGGGGCGGACATGAAAGCGATCAGGATCCCGAGCTTCTTCTTGTTGCCGCTCGAGTACTCGCGAAAGCGGCGCCCGAGGTCGAGGTCGAGGCGCTGGGCGAGGCTCTCCACGCGCTTGCGGTCGACGCCACCTCGGAGCCCGGCCAGGTAGGCGACGACCTCGGAGCCGCGGAGGCCGCCGAACTGGGGCAGATCGGCCGGCAGGTAGCCCACCCTGCGCTTGATGGCCACGGCATCCTTCTCGGAGTCGAGACCGAAGATCCGGGCCCTACCCCGGGTGGGCCGGATCATGGCCATCAGCAGCTTGATGGTCGTCGTCTTGCCCGCCCCGTTCGGTCCCAGATAACCGAAAACCGACGTCCGCGCGATCGCCAGGTCGAGGTCGAAGAGGCCGCGCCCGCTGGCGTAATCCTTGCTCAGCCCCAGCGTCTCGACCGCGAGCTCAGTCGTCACTGACCCCGGAGCTTAACCTTGGAGCCGGCATGAGAGTCGGCGACTTCGAGCTCCACCTCCTCGTCGCCTCCCGGATGAAGTTCGACGGCGGGCTGGTCTTCGGCGTCGTGCCAAAGGTCGTCTGGGAGCGTCACAAGCCCGCCGACGAAAACAACCTGGTCGAGATGGCCTGCGTCGGAATGGTCGTCCGCAGCGGCGGCAGGGTGATCCTCTGCGAGACCGGGATCGGGGCCAAGCTCGACCAGAAGCGGGCGCGCCAGGTGGCGCTGCGCGAGCCGGAGGGGGCGCTGCTGGCGCTCCGGCGGCTCGGGATCCGGCCCGACGAGGTCGATGTCGTCCTCAGCACCCACCTCCACTGGGACCACGCCGGCGGCTTCACCCGGCGCTCCGAGGGCGGCCGGGTGGAGGTCACCTTTCCCCGGGCCAAGCACTTCGTGCAGCGGACCGAATGGGACTTCGCCCTCGACTGCGATCCGCGCTCCCGGGCCGCCTACCTGGAGGACGATTTCGTGCCGGTGGCGGACGCCGGGCTGGTCGAGTTCGTCGATGGCGACGCCGAGGTGCTCCCCGGCGTCGAGCTGCGGCTCACCGGTGGCCACACGCCGGGCAACCAGGTGGTCGTCTTCCGGTCCGGCGAGCTGGCGGTGGCGATGACCGGCGACCTCATCGGCACCCGGCCCCATCTGCGCCGGGCCTGGAACTCGGGCGGCGACCTCGACGTGGTCCGGGCGCTGGCGGAGAAGGGCCGCCTGCTGGACGAGGCGGCGGCGCATCGCTGGCTGCTGGTGCTCGGCCACGAGACCGAGCAGCCGGCCGGCTACGTCTCGAGGGCGGGGGAGTGGACGCCGGAGCCGGCGCTGCCGCTCGGCTAATCCGGGAGCGGGCGGCTCACCTGGCAACCGGACTGGCTGAAGGAGCAGGTGACGTTCGAGAAGAGGTGCTGGAGCTGCGTTCCCTGCGTGATGAGCACGATGATCACCACCACCGAGACCAGGGCGAGGATGATCCCGTACTCGACCATGGCCTGGCCAACCGGCCGGTGCAGACCGGTACGGAGCCTGCCGGCCAGGTTTCCCAACCTGCACGTCACCTCGTAGCTCACTTGCTTTAAGTAGCCTAACGGACCACCCGGCGATGTCGGTCGCTTCCGAAAGGTCGGCTCGGGCGGGAGCGATCTTAACCGGGCTGCTCACGCCTGGCGCGCTCTCCCGGATACGGTCGCCTCGACATGGTCGCCGCGGTCGTCTCCTGCCTGCTCCGAGGCCTCGAGGGACAGCTGGTCGAGGTCCAGGCCGACGCCTCCCCCGGCGCGACCCGGTTCAACCTGGTCGGGCTGGCCGACACCGGCGTCAAGGAGGCGCGGGAGCGCGTCCGCTCCGCCATCCGCAACTCCGGCCTGCCCTTTCCGAGCCAGCGCCTGACGGTCAACCTGGCCCCGGCCGAGCTGCGCAAGGAGGGCGGAGGGTTCGACCTCCCGATCGCGGTCGCGATCTCCCTCGCGCTGGCCGGCGTCCCTCCGCCGCCGGCCTCAGCCTTCCTCGGCGAGCTCTCCCTCGACGGCTCGGTGCGCCACTGCGACGGCGTCCTGGTCGCGGCGCGGGCGCTCCGCCGAAGCGGGGTGGAGGCGCTCTTCGTGCCCGCCAGCGATGCCGCCGAGGCGG
>DIZV01000111.1:2651-2923 GCA_002427995.1 Chloroflexi bacterium UBA6019 | reverse complement strand
ATGGGCGAGTACTTCATGGACCAGGGTCAGGAGGCGCTGGTCTGCTACGACGACCTCACCAAGCACGCCTGGGCCTATCGAGAGATGTCGCTCAACCTCCGCCGGCCGCCCGGCCGGGAGGCCTACCCGGGTGACGTCTTCTACCTCCACTCCCGGCTGCTCGAGCGCGCGGCCAAGATGAACAAGGCCAACGGTGGCGGCTCCCTGACGGCGCTGCCGGTCATCGAGACCCAGGCCAACGACGTCTCCGCCTACATCCCGACCAACGTCAT
>DIZV01000111.1:0-2436 GCA_002427995.1 Chloroflexi bacterium UBA6019 | reverse complement strand
AACGTCATCTCGATCACCGATGGACAGCTCTATCTGCAGTCCGACCTCTTCAACTCCGGCATCCGCCCCGCGATCTCGGTCGGGACCTCGGTCTCCCGGGTCGGGGGCGCCGCCCAGACCAAGGCAATGCGGCAGGTCGCCGGCCGGATGAAGCTGGAGCTGGCGCAGTACCGCGAGCTCGCCGCCTTCTCCCAGTTCGCCTCCGACCTCGACAAGGCGACCCGGGACCAGCTTGAGCGTGGTGGGCGGCTGACCGAGCTGCTGAAGCAGGCGCAGTACTCCCCGATGGCCCTCGGGATCCAGGTCGCCGAGATCTGGGCGGGCACCAACGGCCACCTGGACAAGGTCCCGGTGGCGCGGGTGAAGGAGTGGGAGGAGGGCTTCGCCCGCTACCTGCGCGCCGACCAGAAGCCGCTGGTCGAGTCGATCGAGTCGAAGAAGGCGCTCGACGACGACCTTTTGAAGCAGCTGGAGAAGGCGGTCAAGGCGTTCAACCGGCAATTCGGCGTCGAGGGTGCCGAAGCCGCTGACGACGACAAGAAGGCCGAGTCCAAGGCCACCGAGCCCAAAGCCACCAAGGAAGGGAAAGGGGAGAAGAAAAAGGACGCGGCCGACGAAGGGGTGGCCGCCACGGCCGGCACCGAGGCCGACCAGGAGAAGGCCCGCAAGGCGGAGGAGGAGCGGCGCCAGAACGAGGAGCGGCGCCAGGCCGAGCGCCGAAGCGGCACGACCACGGCCGGCGGCCAGGAGCGCGAGCGGAGGGCCGCTGAGCGCCGGAACCTGCCGCGCCGGGCTACCGACGCCAAGCCGGCCAAGCCCGCCGAGGGCCGCTCCAAGAGCCGAAGGAAGAAGTAGCCCTTGCCATCACTGCGGGACATTCGGGGTCGCATCCGGTCGATCCAGAACACGAAAAAGATCACCAAGGCGTACCAGGTGGTCTCGGCCACCAAGCTCCGCCGCGCCCAGCAGGCGGTCCAGACTGCGCGGCCCTACGCCGACAAGATGCTCGAGGTGCTCGAAACCACCTCGGAACGGGCGACCGAGTACCGCCACCCCTTTCCTCCAGCGGCGGGACGGCGATCGGGCGGTGGTCATCCTGGTGACGACCGACAAGGGCCTTTGCGGGGCGCTCAATGTCAACGCCATCCGGGCGGCGAACCGATTCCTGACCCAGAACCACCTGAAGGGGCGGTGGGTGACGATCGGCAAGAAGGGCCGCGACTTCCTCGCCCGCTTCGGCCGCGACATCATCGCGGACGCCAGCGAGCTTGGTGACAGCCCCGCCTTCGCGGCCATCCTGCCGGCGATCACCGTCGCGCTCCAGGAGTACGAGAAGGGCGAGGCGGACACCGTTCTCCTGGTCTACGAGAAGTGGATCTCGACTCTTCGCCAGGAACCCACCGTTCGCACGCTGCTGCCGATCGAGATCCCCCAGCGGGAGGAGGCGGGCGAGGGCGGGGCGCAGCCGACGACCCCCGCGGACTACATCTACGAGCCGGGCCCCGAGGAGGTGCTCGACGCCCTCCTCCCGCGCTACGTCGAGACCCAGGTCTACCAGGCGGTGCTGGAGAACAAGGCGAGCGAGCATTCCGCCCGGATGATCGCGATGCAGAACGCGACCGACGCGGCGGGCGAACTCATCGACTCGCTGACCCTGTACATGAACAAGGTGCGACAGTCGATGATCACAACCGAGCTGATGGAGATCGTCGGCGGGGCCGAGGCGCTTCGTTCGTCGGCGACGTAAGGAGAAGGAATGGCAAAGGTCAAGGACAAGCCCGGGACCCGGACCGGGGCCGAGGGCGCGGTGAGCCAGGTGATCGGCGCGGTCGTTGACGTCGAGTTTCCGCCCGGCAAGCTCCCGAGCATTCTGCACGCGGTCCTCGTCCATCCCCGCGACGGCCGCACAGTCGTGATGGAGGTCGCGCAGGAGATCGGCGACAACTCTGTTCGCTGCATCGCCATGGACACCACCGACGGCTTCCGCCGCGGTGACCGGGTGACCTCGACCGGCTCGCCGATCATGGTCCCGGTCGGCGTCGAGACCCTGGGCCGGATGTTCAACGTCGTCGGTGAGGCGATCGACGACGAGCCGACCCCGACCGGCGGCGAGCGGCAGCCGATCCACCGCGCCGCGCCGGCGGTCGAGGATCAGCAGACGACGGTCGACATCCTGGAGACCGGGATCAAGGTCATCGACCTCATCTGCACCTTCGTCAAGGGCTCCAAGATCGGACTCTTCGGAGGTGCCGGCACCGGCAAGACCGTCATCGTCCAGGAGCTGATCCGGAACATCGCCCAGGAGCACAAGGGGCGCTCGGTCTTCGCCGGGGTCGGGGAGCGGACCCGCGAGGGCAACGACATGTACCGGGAGATGCAGGACTCGGGAGTCCTCCCCCAGACCTCGCTTGTTTTCGGCCAGATGAACGAGCCGCC
>DIZV01000173.1:14327-23067 GCA_002427995.1 Chloroflexi bacterium UBA6019 | reverse complement strand
TGAGGCGCACGCCTCCCAGCTCGAGCATCCCGCCGAGGCTGGCGAAGGCATGCTGTCCTCTCCAGCTCGAGGTTGACCGGCTCCGGCTCGGCTGGCAGCAGGACCTCCAGGCTGAGATCAAACGTAGGCCGTCAGCGGGCCCGCAGCAACCGCCGGACCTGGCGGGCGATCTCGAGGTCCTCGCGGGCCTCCACGACCAGGGTGCGCACCGCGGCCCCGCGGCGGCCGATCTCGCGGTCGCCCCGCCCCTCGTTCCGCCGGCGGTCGATGGCGACGCCGAGGAAGCCGAGGCCGGCGGCGGCGCCAGCTCGAATCGGGGCGGCGTGCTCCCCGATTCCGCCGGTGAAGACGAGCGCGTCAAGGCCGTCCATGGCGGCCGCCATTGCGGCGACCAGGGCGCGCAACCGGTGCAGGTAGACGGCGATGGCCGGGGCCGCGTCGGGGCGGGCGAGCACCTCGCGCATGTCGGCGGTCCCCGCCAGGGCCTGCAGGCCCGAGCGGGTCTCTAGCGCATCGTTGAGCCTTGCCGGGCTGACCTTGCCGCGGCGGATCAGCCAGAGCAGGAGGCCGGGGTCGACAGTGCCCGACCGCGTCCCCATGACGAGGCCCTCGAGCGGGGTGAAGCCCATCGTGGTGTCGACCGACAGGCCTCCTTTGACCGCGGCGAGGGAGGCGCCGGAGCCGAGGTGGCAGGTGACGAGACGGAGCGACTCGAGCGGACGCCCGAGGATTTCGGCCGCCCGCCGGGAGGCGTAGGCATGGGAGAGACCGTGGAAGCCGTAGCGGCGGATGGACCAGCGCTCCCGCCACTCGCGCGGGATGGCATAGGTGGCGGCCGCAGCCGGGAGCCCGTGGTGAAAGGCGGTGTCGAAGCAGGCGATCGCGGGCACTTTGGGAAGCAGCCGGCCGACGTCCGCGATCGCCTCCAGCGAAGGTGGCTGGTGAAGCGGCGCGAGGTCGGTCAGCGACTTCAGGTAAGCCAGCACCTCCGGATTGAGGCGGACGGCGGCGGCGAAAAGCGGTCCGCCGTGAACGACCCGGTGGCCCACCGCGTCAAGCCGGCCGGCCTCCCGGACGGCCGACTCCAATGCCTTCTTGTCGACCCTGCCGCCGGTACCGTCCAGCTCATGCTCCGCCAGGGTCCGGTCGCCGTCGTCGAGCAGCCGCAGCTTGAGGCTGCTGGACCCGGCGTTGACGACCAGGATCGGCAAACGCGGCTCAGGCGGGCGTGCCGCGTTGGGGGACCGGCCAGGCCCAGTCCTTCACGTCGGCGGGGTCGTCGCCGTGGTCGCGGGTGTATTGGCGGTGGCTCGCGCGGAGGTCGCTCATCTCCCGCCGGAGAGGGGCCGCCCGGGCGCCCAGCCCGGGAACGCGGTCGATCACGTCCATCACGAGGCGGAAGCGGTCGAGGTCGTTCATCATCACCATGTCGAAGGGCGTCGTAGTCGTGCCCTCCTCCTTGTAGCCCCGCACGTGCAGGTTGTCGTGGTTGGTCCGCCGATAGGTGAGGCGGTGGATCAGGCCCGGGTAGCCGTGGTAGGCGAAGATCACCGGCCGGTCGGTCGTGAAGAGCGCGTCGAACTCGCTGTCGGGCAGGCCGTGGGGATGCTCGCTCGGGGGCTGCAGCCGCATCAGGTCGACCACGTTGACAAAGCGAAGCTTGAGGTCGGGCAGGCGCCGGCGGATGAGGTCGGCGGCAGCCGCGGCCTCGAGGGCAGGGATGTCGCCGGCGCAGGCGAGCACGACGTCCGGGTCGCCGCCGTCGTCGTTGCCGGCCCAGTCCCAACTGCCGATCCCGCGGGTGCAGTGAGCGACGGCTTCCGCCATCGACAGGTAGTTGAGGGCCGGCTGCTTGCCGGCGACGATGACGTTGATGTACTGGCGGCTGCGCAGGCAGTGGTCGGCGACCGAGAGCAGGCAGTTGGCGTCGGGGGGCAGATAGACGCGGACGATCTCCGCCTTCTTGTTCACGACGTGGTCGATGAAGCCCGGGTCCTGGTGGCTGAAACCGTTGTGGTCCTGCCGCCAGACATGCGAGGTCAGCAGGTAGTTGAGGGACGCGATCGGCCGCCGCCAGGGGATCTGGTTGGTCACCTTCAGCCACTTGGCGTGCTGGTTGAACATCGAGTCGACGATGTGGATGAAGGCCTCGTAGCAGTTGAAGAGGCCATGCCGGCCGGTCAGCAGGTACCCCTCCAGCCAGCCCTGGCAAAGGTGCTCGCTGAGCACCTCCAGCACCCGGCCATCAGGGGCCAGGTTGTCATCGAGCGGCGTCAGCGGTTCAAGCCAGGTCTTGGCGGTCGCCTCGAACACGGCCTGGAGCCGGTTGGACGCGGTCTCGTCCGGCCCGACCAGGCGGAAGGAGGCGGGGTTGCGCACGATCACATCGCGGAGGAAGCCGCCGAGGACCCTGGTCGCCTCGCTGATCGACTGCGCCGGGTGGGCGACCTCGACGGCATAGTCGCGGAAGTCGGGGAGGTCGAGATCCCTCAGCAGCAGCCCGCCGTTGGCGTGGGGGTTGGCGCTCATCCGCCGCTCCCCGCGGGGCGCCAGCGCGGCCAGCTCCGGCCGCAGCCGGCCGGCGGATTCGAACAGCTCCTGCGGGCGATAGCCGCGCATCCACTCCTCCAGCAGGCGCAGGTGGCCGGGCTCCTCCAAGTCGGTGATGGGGACCTGGTGGGCGCGGTAGGTGCCTTCCACGGGCACCCCGTCGACCTCTTTCGGGCAGGTCCAGCCCTTGGGCGTTCGGAGCACGATCACCGGCCAGCGGGGCACCCCGCTCGAGCCCCCGTTACGGGCCTTCCGCTGGATCTGCGCGATCTCGTCCAACACCTCGTCCAGCACCGCCGCCAGGCGCCGATGAACGGCCGCTGGTTGGTCGCCCTCGACGAAGAAGGGGTGATGACCGTAGCCCTCCAGGAGGGAGGTCAGCTCCCGCCGGGGTAGCCGCCCGAGGACGGTCGGGTTGGCGATCTTCCAGCCGTTCAAATGGAGGATCGGCAGCACGGCGCCGTCTCGCGCCGGGTTGAGGAACTTGTTGGAGTGCCAGCTGCCGGCGAGGGGCCCGGTCTCGGCCTCGCCGTCGCCGATCACGCAGGCGACCAGCAGGCCCGGGTTGTCGAACGCCGCGCCGTAGGCGTGGAGGAGCGAGTACCCGAGCTCGCCGCCCTCGTGGATCGAGCCCGGCGTCTCCGGTGCGACATGGCTCGGAATTCCGCCGGGGAAGGAGAATTGGCGGAAGAGGCGGCGCATCCCATCGCGGTCGGGAGGGATGTCCGGGTAGACCTCGCTGTAGGTCCCCTCCAGCCAGGCGTTGGCGACGATGCCCGGCCCCCCGTGCCCGGGGCCGATCACGTACATGGCGTCGAGGTCGCGCGCCTTGATCACCCGGTTGAGGTGGGCGTAGACAAGGTTCAGCCCTGGCGTCGTGCCCCAGTGGCCGAGCAGCCGGGGCTTGACCTGCTCGAGCCGGAGCGGCTCCTCGAGGAGGGGATTGTCGAGCAGGTAGATCTGTCCGACGGAGAGGTAGTTGGCCGCCCGCCAGTAGGCGTCAAGCCCCTTCAGCTCGGCGCCGGAGAGGGGTTTGGCCGGCGGACGCGGCATCCTCCCAGCCTACCGGCCGGCAGGGGTGGAGGTTTAGTCCCCGCTCTTCGCAGCGACAGCGGCATGGCGCCCGAGGCTGAGGCGGGTCACGGCGCTGACGACCGCACGGAGGGACGCGGTCAGGATGTTGGCGTCCATCCCCACCCCCCAGGCAATCCGGCCCTCCTCGTCGGATGCCTCGACATAGGCCACCGCGGTCGCGTCCGAGCCGGAAGCCACCGCGTGCTCGGCATAGTCGAGGACCTTTACCCGGATGTCGCAGTCCCGGGCCAGGGCGTCGACGAAGGCGGCGATCGGCCCGTTGCCGCGGCCCGAGATCGAGCGCTCTTCACCGTCGAGGCTGATCACGGCCTGCAGCGCGGTGCCGCCGCCGTGGTCGCTGGTCTCATGCTCGACCAGCTCGAGAGCCGTTTCCGGGTTCAGGTAGGTCCATTGGAAGGCGGTCCAGATCTCTTCCGGGGTGATCTCCTTGCCACTCGCGTCGGTGATCTGCTGGATGATCTGCATGAATTCGATCTGCAGCCGCCGGGGCAGGTCGAGGTGGTAGTCGCTCTTCATGATGTAGGCGACGCCGCCCTTGCCGGACTGGCTGTTGACCCGGATGATCGCCTCGTAGGTGCGCCCGACGTCATGGGGGTCGATCGGCAGGTAGGGCACCTCCCAGGCTTCGCCGGCGGCCGCGCCGAGCGCTTCCATCCCCTTCTTTATCGCATCCTGGTGGGAGCCCGAGAAGGCCGTGTAGACAAGCTCGCCGACATAGGGATGGCGCGGGTGGACGGGCAGCTGGTTGCACTCCTCGGCGACCCGTCGCATCTCGTCGATGTCGGAGAGGTCGAGGCCCGGGTCGACGCCCTGGCTGAAAAGGTTGAGGGCGAGGGTGACGAGGTCGACGTTGCCGGTCCGCTCGCCGTTGCCGAAGAGCGTCCCCTCGACTCGCTCGGCGCCGGCCATCAGCGCCAGCTCGGTGGCCGCAACCGCCGAGCCGCGGTCGTTGTGAGGGTGCACGCTCAGGATCCAGCTGTCGCGGCCCGCGATGTTCCGGTCGCACCACTCGATCTGGTCGGCGTAGATGTTCGGTGTGCTCATCTCGACCGTGGCCGGCAGGTTCAGGATCATCCGTCGCTCGGGGGTCGGCCGCCAGACCGCCATCACCGCTTCGCTGATCTCCTTGGCGAAGTCGAGCTCGGTACCGGTGAAGCTTTCCGGTGAGTACTCGAAGGTGAGCTCGGTCCCGGGCAGCTCCGCCGCCCGCCGGCCGATCAGCTCAGCGCCCCGGACGGCGATGCCGACGATGCCCGCCCGGTCGAGGCCGAAGACGACCCGTCGCTGGAGGGTCGAGGTGGAGTTGTAGAGGTGGACGATCGCCCGCCTCGCACCGACCAGGCTCTCGAAAGTGCGCTCGATCAGCTCCTCGCGCGCCTGGGTCAGGACCTGGATCGACACGTCAGGAGGGACCAGGTCCTCCTCGATCAGCAGGCGCACGAAGTCGAAGTCGGGCTGCGAGGCCGAGGGGAAGCCGACCTCGATCTCCTTGAAGCCGAGCGCGACCAGGAGCCGGAACAGACGCCTCTTGCGCTGAATGTCCATCGGGTCGATCAGGGCCTGGTTGCCGTCGCGGAGGTCGACGCTGCACCAGGTCGGGGCGGCGCTGATCGCCCGGTCCGGCCAGCGCCGGTCGGGCAGCGGGACCGGCGGGTAGGGCCGGTACTTCTCAATTGGCATCCGCTTCATCTCGGGGTTCTCTTTTTTTCTCTTCTTCTTGGCTGGGTGGGCGGGAAAGGAAAAGACCTCCTGGGTCGGGCTGACACAGGAGGTCTTCGCGGGCACCCACCGGGGGCGCCCGCCTAGGTAAGGAGGAGCTCTGAACGCCGGTTCACGACGGCGAAGCTTGCCTGCCCGGCCGGGGCGCCGTCTAGTGGCTGAGCCACTAGATCTTGCCGTCGCGCCCGGTGTCGAGCCCCAAACCAGGCCCAGCCCGGGCCTCTTCGAGCCGGGGCGAGCATTGGTTTAGGGTATTCAGGCATGCAGGGCTCGATCCTCGGGGCGGCGGTCAGGCGGCGCGAGGATCCGCGGCTGGTCACCGGGCAGGGGCGCTTCGTGGCCGATCTGCCGGCCGAAGGCGCGCTCCACGCTCACTTCGTACGCTCGCCCGTCGCCCACGCGCGGATCCGGGCGCTCGACGTCACCACCGCCCGGACGATGCCGGGCGTCGCCGCCATTTTCACCGCCGAGGACCTCGGCCTGCCCCGGCGGGCCGGCTTCGCGCCGCTCGGGGACGCCTTCTCCAAACCGCCGCTGGCGGAGGGTGTCGTGCGCTTCGTCGGCGACCCGGTGGCCCTGGTGCTGGCAGAGACCCGCGAGCAGGCGGCCGACGCGGTGGCTGCGATCGACCTCGACCTCGAGCCGCTGCCCCCGGTCGTCGACCCAGTTGCCGCCCTGGCCGAAGGCGCCCCCCTCCTCTTCCCCGACCATGGCACCAACCTCGCCTTCCAGAACGCGTTCGGCGGCGACGGCGACGCGCTCGAGGGCGCCGAGGTCGTCGTCCGCGGCCGGTTCGTCAACCAGCGGGTTGCCCCGGTGCCACTGGAGACCCACGCCGGGCTGGCCATCCCCGCCGCCGACGGTGGCCTCCTCTTCTATGCCTCCAGCCAGCAGGTGTTCGCGGTCCGCGACACGCTGGCGGAGATGCTCGGCATGGAGGAGCGGCAGGTCCACGTGATCTCTCTCGACGTCGGCGGCGGCTTCGGCGCCAAGGCCGGCTGCCAGCTCGAGAACGTCGCCATCGCGGCTGCCGCCCAACGCCTCGCCCGGCCGGTGCGCTGGATGGAGACGCGCTCGGAGAACATGGTCGCGATGACCCACGGCCGGGCTCAGGTCCAGGAGGTCGAGCTGGGAGCGACCCGCGACGGCCGGCTGGTCGGCCTCCGCGTCAAAGTCCTCGCCGACGCGGGCGCCTACCCAGCGATCGGCGCCTTCCTGCCGCTTCTTACGGGGATGATGTCGAGCGGCGTCTACGTCATCCCCCGGATCGATTACAGCTCGCGCAGCGCCGCCACCAACACGACCACCACCGGGGCCTACCGGGGCGCGGGGCGGCCAGAGGCGGCAGCGATGCTGGAGCGGTCGATGGACCTGCTGGCGCGGGAGCTGAAGCTCGACCCGGTCGAGCTCCGCCGTCGCAACCTGATCCCGAGCGACGCCTTCCCCTACAAAACACAGGGCGGCTACACCTACGACTCCGGTAACTACGCCGGCGCGCTGGACGAGGTGGTCAAGCTTTCCGGCTACCAGGAGCTGCGCCAGGAGCAGGCGCGGCGGCGCGAGACCGGCGACCCGCGCCTGCTCGGCATCGGCGTCTCCGTCTACGTCGAGATCACCGCCGTCGGCGCGACCAGCGAATGGGGTTCGGTCGAGGTCCAGCCGGACGGACGGGTGATCGTTCTCTGCGGCACCACCAACTATGGCCAGGGTCACGAGACGACGCTCGCCCAGATTGCGGCGGAGGAGCTCCAGGTCCCCTACGACATGATCAGCGTGATCGAGTCCGACACGGCGGTCGTCAAGCGCGGGGATGGCAGCGTCGGCTCGCGCTCGATGCAGCTCGGCGGCAGCGCGGTGCACAACGCCGCCGGCGCGGTCCGCGCCAAGGCGATGCGGATCGCGTCCCACCTCCTCGAGGTCGGCCACGAGGATCTGGAGCTGAAGGAGGGCCGCTTCCAGGTCGTCGGGGTGCCCGGGTCGGGCGTCACCTGGCTCGACGTGGCGGGCGCGGCCGCCGACCCCTCCCGTCTGCCCGAGGACGTCGAGCCGGGCTTGAAGGAGGACCTCGACTTCCTCCAGGACGACGCCAGCTTCCCCTTCGGCGCCCACGTCTGCATCGTCGAGGTGGACGCCGAGACGGGGTCGACCAAGGTCCTGAAGCTGGTCGCGGTCGACGACTGCGGGCGGATCGTCAATCCGCTGCTGGCCGAGGGCCAGGTCCATGGCGGCATTGCCCAGGGATTGGCACAGGCGCTCTTCGAAGAGGTCGTCTTCGACTCCGATGGCAACCCGGTGACCTCCAGCCTGCTCGATTACACGGCGCCGATGGCGACCGAGATGCCGGAGATCGTCACCGGCCACACGGTCACGCCGAGCCCCCTCAACCCGCTCGGCGCGAAGGGCATCGGCGAGTCGGGCACCATCGGCTCGACGCCGGCGGTCCAGAACGCGGTCATCGACGCGGTCAGTCACCTCGGCGTCCGGCACATCGACATGCCGCTCACCTCTGACCGGGTCTGGCGGGCGATCCAGGAGGCGGCCGCGGCCCCGGCCTGACCCCTCAGCCGGGAGAGGGCTCCCGGCGGATCGCCTCCACCGCCTCGCGCCAGGCCTCCTCCTGATTGGGTAAAGGCCGCGGGGGCTCGATCGCCGGGAAGACCGATTTGAAGCCGGAGCCGGTGTCGAAGACGACGACCGACTCCTGGCTTTCGATGGCCCCCGACTCGAGCAGAGCGGGGAGTGCCGCCATGGCGGCGGCCGTTTCGAGGCCAACGAAGAGGCCGGTCTTCCGGCTGACGAACGCCTGCATGCCGGCGATCTCGGCCTCGGCCACCGCCAGCGCCGTGCCACCCGAGGCGCGGATCGCGTCGAGGATCAGGAAGTCGCCGACAGCGCCGGGCACCCGGAGGCCCGCGGCCGCGGTGGCCGCGCCCACCCACGGCTTGGCAAAACGCTCGCCGGCCGCGAAGGCACGCGCGATCGGAGCGCAGCCCTCGGCCTGGACCGAGACCAGCCGGGGGCGCCCGCCGTCGATCAGTCCGAGCTCCTCCAGCTCGCCGAAGGCCTTCCAGATCCCGACCAGGCCCGTCCCGCCGCCGGTCGGGTAGATGACGACGTCGGGCAGCCGCCAACCTCCCTGCTCGGCCAGCTCGAAGCCCATCGTCTTCTTCCCCTCGAGCCGGTAGGGCTCCTTCAGGGTGCTGAGGTCGAAGGCGCCCAGCTCTCGAGCCAGCAGCGCCGCCAGCCGGCCGCAGTCCGAGATCAGGCCGTCGACCAGCAACAGCCGGGCCCCGGCGGCGATCACCTCGACCTGGTTCGCCAGGGGCGCGTCGGCCGGCATGACGACGGTCGCGCCAACGCCCGCCCGGGCCGCGTG
>DIZV01000173.1:0-14183 GCA_002427995.1 Chloroflexi bacterium UBA6019 | reverse complement strand
CCTTGAAGGAGCCGGTCGGGTTCAGGCTCTCCGCCTTCAGGCGGAGATCGCCGAGCCCGAGAGCGGCTCCGAGGCGGGGGGCCGGGAGCAGCGGGCAACCGCCCTCGCCCAGGTGGGCGACGTTGGCCCAGTCGCGAACGGGCAGCAGCTCGGCCCACCGCCAGAGCCCGCCGGCGCTGCGCCGGGCGAGCGCAGCAGCCGTGAGCGATCGGACGGCGCGCCCGAGGTCGTAGCGCGCCAGCAGCGGCCTGCCGTCAGCGGGGTCGGTGCCCATCAGCTCGTCGGCTGGAAAGCGCGCTCCCGAGAGGGAGCCTTCGAGCTCGACCAGGCAGGAGCCGGTCGGCCCGAATGCCGGTAGACCCTCGGCCGGGCTCAGCGCGCGGCCGGGCGGGTGATCGCCGCCTTCAGCGTTTCCGTACACCGGCCGCAGTGTCGCTCATCGGCCGACCGGGTTCAGGGCCGGGTCGGCCGCTCGCCGAGAATCACCGAAACGCCCCGGCCTGAACCGTCGGGGAGCTGTACGGTGATCGTCACGGTGTCGCCCGGCGCATAGCCGGTGAGCAGCTGCGTCAGCCCGTTGCTGTCGGCCACCGGATGGCCGCCGATCGCGCTGATTACCCAACCGGCCTGGAACCCGGCCTTGGCGGCGGGCCCGCCGGACACGACCGAGACGACGTCCACACCCGCGGTGGCATCGTCACGGGTCGAGATTCCGAGATAGGCGCGGTTGGAGTGCGTCACCGAGCCGGTGGCCACCAGCTGCCGGGCGGCGCTGACGACCTGGTTGGAGGGGATGGCGAAGCCGATCCCGGCCGAGGCTGGGTTGCGCCCCTGGCTGTCGGACCCGGAAAGGGTCGGGATGCCGATGACCTCTCCCGCGATGTCGACCAGCGCGCCGCCCGAGTTGCCGGGGTTGATCGGCGCGCTGGTCTGGACAAGGTCCGTCAAAGTGACGCCGTTGCCCTCCGACTGGGTCCGCCCGGTCGCGCTGACGATGCCCTCAGTCACCGTTCCGGAGAGGCCGAAGGGGCTACCGATGGCCAGCACCACCTCCCCCACCTGGACCTGCGAGGAGTCGGCGAACCGGGCCGGCTTGAGTCCGCTCGTCCCGCTGGCGTGGACCACCGCCAGGTCGTTCCCGGCGTAGGTACCGGCCAGCGTCGCGGTGAAGGTCCTCCCGTCAGAGGTCTTGACCGTGTAGGAGGAGGCGCCGTCGACGACGTGGGCGTTGGTGACGATGTCACCCGCGGCGTCGTAGACGATTCCGGAGCCCAGCCCCTGGCTCGTCTCAATCTGCACGATCGACGGGGCCAGCGCCGAGGCGATGCTCTCCAGGGTGCCCTGGAACTGGGCCAGCGCGCCCGACCCGGTCGCCGAGCCGGAGGATTCCGCCGGGAGGGGGATCGAGGCCGCCTTCCCGACGGCGTGGGGCGCGGCCGCCTGAGTCGTACCGGTCGAGGTCTCGACTCGGACGGCGGGCGCCGCACAGGCGGCGAGCAGGAGCAGAGGGAGGATCAGCAGGGTGCCCCGGAGTGGTCGGTTCATATTGCCTGGACCGAGTCTGCGGAGGCGTCCTGAAGGAAGGATTAAGCCGGCGGACCCGCCGGTGGACCCCTGAGGTTGCCGGAATCAGCGCGTGAGACAATCGAAAGCGCAGCCGCCTCTCCCATTCGCAGGAGGAAGCCCAATGGCCGACAACAGCGTGTATCGAGTGACCGAGCTCATCGGCGTGAGCTCCAAGAGCTGGGAGGACGCCGCCCAGAACGCGATCGAAACCGCGGCGCGCACCCTCGAGGACCTCCGGATCGCCGAGGTCGTCAAGCTCGACGTGACGATCGACAAGGGCAAGGTGACCGGTTATCGGGCGCGCCTGAACGTTTCCTTCAAGTACCGCTCGGAGAGCTGAGGCAGAATCCCGCCAGGCAAAAACAGCAGCCCGTTTAGTAGAATATGTGAGTGTCTAGCTGGCTGATTCAGCTGATTGCCCAGGGCGGACTGATCGCGATCTTCGTGACGATGGCCGGCGAAAGCGCCGGGCTACCGATCTCGAGCGAGATCGTGGTACCGCTCGGCGGCGCGCTGGCGGCTCAGAACAAGCTGCCCTTCATCGGGGTCGTCGCCGCGGCCAGCCTCGGCAACCTGGCGGGGTCTCTGGTCGCGTACCTGCTGACCCGGTGGTACGGCGAGCGCTTCATCCTCAGCCGGGCGGGGAAATGGATGGGCCTCAGCCGCGGCCACCTCCTGCTGGCTCATCGCTTCTTCGACCGCTTCGGCGTCTGGGCCGTCTTCGTCGGCCGGCTGCTGCCGATCATCCGCACCTACATCTCCTTTCCGGCGGGCCTCTCCACGGTCCGCCTGCCGCTCTTCATCGTGGCCACCCTCCTGGGCGCGATCCCCTGGAACTTCGGGCTCGCCTATGCGGGTCTGAAGCTGGGTCAGCACTACGAGGTCGTTGGCCGCTACCTGGGCCCGATCGGCATCCCGCTGGCGATCCTGGTCGTGCTGCTGCTCGCCGCCGGCTGGTGGTACGGCCGCAAGCTGGGCGAGGAAGCGGAGGCCGAGGAGCTCGCCCGGAGCAGGGCCAAGGCGGCGTCGGCCTCCTAGTGCCGTTGAACCAGCTCTCGACCCTCAGATCAGGTACTCGTAGAGGAGCTCCTCCGACTCCAGCGGGCGGCAGTTGAGCTGGATCTCGGCCATCCGGCGGAGCAGGGGCTCGAGGTCGGCCCGGCTCTTGAGCTCGATCCCGACCAGCGCCGCGCCGCGCTCCTTGTTGGTCTTCTTCATGTACTCGAAGCGGACGATGTCGTCGGTCGGCCCCAGGGCGCGGTCGACGAACTGGCGAAGCTGGCCCGGCTTCTGGGCGAACTCAACGATGAAGTAGTGCTTGCGGCCCTGGTGGACAAGGCTCCGCTCCATGATCTCGGGATAGCGGAGGATGTCGTTGTTCCCCCCGCTCAGGATGCAGACCACGGTCCGGCCCCGGATCTCGTCGGCGATCTCGTCAAGGGCTGCGACGGCGAGGGCGCCGGCGGGCTCGGCGATGATCCCCTCGTTCTGGTAGAGCTCGATGACGGTCGTGCAGACCTTGCCCTCGGGCACCAGCACGACCCTCTCCAGCAGGCGGCGGCAGATGTCGAACGTCAGGTCTCCGACCCGCTTCACCGCGGCGCCGTCGACGAAGGTGTCGACCCGATCCAGGGTGACGACACGCCCCTGCCGGATCGATTCGTGCATCGAGGGAGACCCGGTCGGTTCCGCGCCGATGACGCGGACCGCGGGCTTGACGGCTTTCAGCGCCGCTGCGACACCGGAGATCAGCCCGCCGCCGCCGATCCCGGCGACCACGACATCCAACTCCGCTCCGACCTCTTCAGCCAGCTCCCGGCCGATCGTGCCCTGACCGGCGATCGTCAGCAGGTCGTCGAAGGGATGGACGAAGACGGCCGACTTCTCAGCGCAGTACGCCCCGGCGGCCTGGCTCGAGTCGTCGTAGGAGTCGCCGACCAGGCGCACGTCGACGAAGTCGCCCCCAAAGTGCTTGACTCGATCGATCTTCTGGGTCGGCGTGATCTCGGGCATGAAAATCGTCGCCCGGATGCCGAGCGCGGCGCAGGCGAAGGCGACGCCCTGGGCGTGGTTGCCGGCGCTGGCGCAGACGACGCCGCGCTCCCGCTCCGGTGCAGACAGCGCCGCCATCTTGTTGTAGGCGCCCCGGATCTTGAAGGAGCGGACCTCCTGCAGGTCCTCCCGCTTCAGCAGCAGGTTGGCTCCGTACCGCTTCGAGAGCCGGTTCGAGCGCTGCAGGGGCGGGCGAGTGACGACCGGGCGGATCCTCTCCGCCGCCTCGACGATCGCCTGCCGAAGGTCGCTGGTGATCACGAGGTGAACACTCTAGGGGCCCCCGCTCGACAGCTCCGGCTCGGCCAGCACCGCCCCCGCCCGGAGTGCCTCCAGGCGCTGCATTCGACCGTGAGCCCGCTGGCCGAGGCGGACGACCAGCGCCGCGACCAGCGCCTCCACCGCCGCGGTCGCCGCGACCAGGGAATCGAACGGCCCGACCGTTTCCACGCTGGTCACGAGGACCTGGCTGGCCCACTTCGACGCCGGCGAGAGCCAGGGATCGGTGAAGAGGACGACCGCGCAGCCCTGGGCGGCGGCGAGCCGGGAGATCTCGATCGTGTCGGCCTGGTAGCGGCGATAGTCGAAGACCAGCAGCAGGTCGCCGCGGCGGAGGTCGACGAGCGCCTCGGCGGGCGTGCTCCGTTCGGCGTCAAAGAGGCTGATTCCGGGCCGGAGGAGGTGCAGCTGGCCCCCCAGGTAGCGGGCGAGCTGGCCGCT
Organism: Chloroflexi bacterium UBA6019; assembly: GCA_002427995.1. GTDB lineage: Bacteria > Chloroflexota > Dormibacteria > Dormibacterales > Dormibacteraceae > UBA6019. Next base: position 9,845 of record DIZV01000173.1, on the reverse strand, counting down.
GACCCTCCCGCCGATGACGAGCACCCGCCGGCGGGGGTCTGAGAGCAGGTCCACGACCTCCTCGAAGTCTCGCTGCGAGAGGAGCTCGAGTGTCTCCTGGAGGTTGGCGCGGGCGACCTCCAGAGCGTCGGCCAGGACGGAGTCCGAGCGCCGCCGCCGCCGCTCGTCGCGATAGCGGACGAGGGGCGAGCTGAGGCGCTCCTGGACCTCACCGCGGAGCACCTCCTGGAACTGGGGGTAGCCCCGGAAGCCGAGCTTGCCGATGAAGCGGGTGACCGTCGGCGGGCTGACGCCGGCGCGACCGGCGAAGCGCGCCACGCTCTCGAGGCCGGCGATCGGGTAGGAGGCGAGGAGGACTCGCGCGAGCTTGCGCTCGGCTGGGCTGAGGCTCGCCGATCGGCTCCGGACGAGCTCCCCGACGGGTGCGCCAGCGGCGGTGTCGTTTGTTACAGGATTGCCGATGCGAGCCTCTTTCGGCACGTTCTTGACAGCCATCCTAACGGCTGCTAGCTTCCCCGCAAGCCCGTTCCGGGCCCGGGGGGACTGCGTCCAGAACGGCGCGGCAATTCAGGAGGACAGTGCAATGAGCGTCCAGACCCGCGACACGGACGTCGAAGCCCTCCACCAGATGGGCTATGCGCAGGAGCTCCTGCGCCGGATGAGCACCTTTTCCAACTTCGCCGTCTCCTTCACGATCATCTCGATCCTCTCCGGCTGCCTGACGCTCTACGGCTACGGCATGAACACCGGCGGCCCGGTCGCCATGACGATCGGCTGGCCGCTGGTCGGCATCATGGTCACGCTGGTCGGCCTGGCCATGGCAGAGGTCTGCTCCAGCTACCCCACCGCCGGCGGCCTCTACTACTGGGCGGCCAAGCTGGGCGGCAAAAACTCGGCCGCCTGGAGCTGGTTCACCGGCTGGTTCAACCTCCTCGGTCAGGTGGCGGTCACGGCCGGCATCGACTTCGGCCTCGCCTTCTTCGCCACCGCGCTCTTCAACCTGACCTTCAACTACCCGACCGACCCGCCCTGGGTGATCCTGATCTACGCCATCGTGCTCTTCCTGCACGGCCTCCTCAACACCTTCGGTGTCCGGCTGGTGGCCCTCCTCAACGACGTCTCGGTCTGGTGGCACCTGGCCGGCGTCGCCATCATCGTCGGCCTCCTCTTCCTCCTCCCCAGCCACCACCAGTCGGCTTCCTTCGTGTTCACCAAGTTCGTCAACAACACCGGGATCGGCATCCCCATCTACGTCTTCTTCATCGGCCTCCTGCTGGCGCAGTACACCTTCACCGGCTATGACGCGTCCGCCCACATGACCGAGGAGACGCGCAACCCGGCGATCGCCGGCCCGCGCGGCATCGTGCTGTCGATCGTCGTCTCTCTCTTCGCCGGCTGGCTGCTCCTGATCGGCATGACGCAGGCGATCGGCGACTACGCCAAGGAGGCGGTCGCCGTTGTGCCCCCGGCGGCGATCTTCGTGGACGCCCTCGGCCACAACTGGGCGGTCTTCCTGATGATCATCGTCGTCGGCGCCCAGTTCTACTGCGGCATGTCCTCGGTCACCGCCAACTCGCGGATGATCTACGCCTTCTCGCGCGACAACGCCATCCCCGGCTCCCGGTTCTGGCATCGCATCAACCCCCGCACCCGGACCCCGACCAACTCGATCTGGTTCGCAACCGTCGGGGCCTTCCTCCTCGGCCTGCCCTACCTCTGGAGCTACACCGCCTACGCGGCCGTGACGTCGATCGCCGTCATCGGCCTCTACATCGCCTACGGCATCCCGATCCTGCTCCGGCTCCGGGCCGGCGACAGCTTCCAGCGCGGGCCCTGGCACCTCGGCCGCTGGAGCCGGCCGATCGGCACCATCGCGGTGATCTGGATCGCCTTCATCGCCATCCTCTTCGTGCTGCCGCAGGCCGCGCCGATCACCGCCCTCAACTTCAACTACGCCATCGTCGCGGTCGGCGTGGTCCTGATCGGGACCGGTGCCTGGTGGTTGCTCTCGGCGAGGAACTGGTTCACCGGCCCTCGCGTCCAGGGAACCGCCGAGGAGCTCGCCCGGATCGAGGCTGAGCTGGTCGTCTGAGCAAGCCGAGGATCGGCATAACCGTCAGCCCGAAGCGGCCGGCGGCCTACTACGAGCCCTACCGCCGGGCCGTGGAGGCCGCCGGAGCCGAAGCGGTTGTGCTTGCCGCCGGCACCGCCAAGCTGGGCTCGGTCGATGGGCTCCTGCTCCCCGGCGGCTGGGATGTCGATCCGGCCCTCTACGGAGAAGAGCAGGACACCGCGGTGGGCCCGATCGACCCCGAGCTGGACCGGACCGAGGTCGAGCTCTTCCGGCAGGCGCGCGCCACGGGGCTGCCCGTGCTCGGCATCTGCCGCGGCCAGCAGGTGATCAACGTCGCCCTCGGCGGCTCGCTCTTCCAACACATCGACGACCACGACCAGCGAGCCCGGGGCCGGGCGCACCTGGCCCACCGGGTCGCGGTCGACCCGGCCTCGGAGCTGGCACGGGCGGCGGGCGAGACGACGCTGGAGGTCAACAGCCTCCATCATCAGGCGGTGAGATCGCTGGCCCCCGGCCTTCGGACGACGGCGCGGGGCGACGACGGCACCGTCGAGGGCATCGAGTCGGAAGACGGCCTGGTCGTCGCCGTCCAGTGCCACCCTGAGGAGCTCGCCGGGGACCTGCCCTGGGCGCGCTCCCTGTTCGAGCGCTTCGTCAGCCGGGCTCGCCGGCGGTGACGCTGGACGAGCTCGCGGCAGCGGTCACGGCGGGCGAGGTCGACACCGTGGTGGCGGCCTTCACCGACATGCAGGGGCGGCTCCTGGGCAAGCGCCTCGACGCCGATTACTTCATGGAGTCGGCCGCCAAAGGCGAGCCGGTCGAAGGCTGCAACTATCTGCTGACCGTCGACATGGAGATGGACCCCGTGCCCGGTTACCGGATTGCCAGTTGGGAGCGCGGCTTCGGCGACTTCAACCTGGTCCCCGACTTCGCCACGCTGCGCCGGATCCCCTGGCAGGAGGCGACCGCGCTGGTGCTCTGCGACGTCTCCTGGCACGACGGCAAGCCCGTCCGGCCCTCGCCACGCCAGGTCCTCCGAGCCCAGGTGGAGCGCGCCCGCGCCCTCGGGTTCGAGCCCATGTTCGGGTCCGAGCTGGAGTTCTACCTCCTCAAGGAGACCTTCGCCGAGGCGCACGCCAAGCATTACCAGGACCTCACCCCCACAGTCCCCTACAACCTCGACTACCACGTGCTCGCGACGAGCTACGACGAGGGCTTCATCCGCGCCGTGCGCACCGGCATGAAGGCGGCGGGCATCCGCGTCGAGAGTTCCAAGGGCGAGGCCTGGGCCGGCCAGCAGGAGATCAACTTCCGCTTCGGTGACGCGATCGGCACGGCCGACGGCCATGTCATCTACAAGAACGGGATCAAAGAGCTCGCCCAGCAGCACGGTTGCTCGGTGACCTTCATGGCCAAGCCCGACCACCGCTGGATCGGGAGCTCCTGCCACATTCACTCGAGCCTCTGGCGCGACGGCCGCAACGCCTTCGAGGCCGAGCCGGAGACGTTCGGGCACTACCTCGCGGGGCAGATCGCGTGCGCCTCCGAGCTGGCGATCTTCCTGGCGCCCAATGTGAACTCCTACAAGCGCTACGCCGCCGGCTCCTGGGCCCCGACGACGCTGGCCTGGGGCGAGGACAACCGCACCTGTGGCTTCCGGATCGTCGGCCACGGCCAGCGTCTCCGACCGGAGACGCGAATCCCGGGCGCTGACGCCAACCCCTACCTGGCCTTCGCGGCGCTCCTCGCCGCCGGCCTTTACGGGATCGAGAACCGGCTCGAGCTGCCGCCGGCCGTCACCGGCAATGCCTACGAGTCGGACGTGCAGCGCTTTCCCAACACTCTGCGCGCCGCGATCGCCGCGCTTGAGAAGGGCAGCATGGCGCGCGCCGCCCTCGGCGACGACGTGGTCGAGCACTACCTGAACTACGCCCGGACCGAGCAGGAGCAGTTCGACCGCGTCGTGACTGGTTACGAGCGCGAAAGGCTCTTCGAACGGGGATGAGCCTCGAGGTCCTGAACCCCGCGACCGGCCGGCCCATCGCCACCCTCGAGCGCGCCGGCGTGGAGGAGGTCGACCGCGCCGTGGCGGGCGCCCGCGCCGCCTACCCGGCCTGGCGCGCCGTCAAGCCCGCCGACCGCGCCCGCCTGCTCCGCCGGCTCGCCACTCTGACCGAGGAGCACCTGGAGGAGCTGGCCCGGCTGGAGACGGCGAACGTCGGCAAACCGCTGGGCGACTCCCGCTGGGAGGTCGGCATGGTCGCCGACGTCTTCCACTTCTACGCCGGGGCGATCGACAAGCACTACGGCGACACGATCCCGGTCGCCGGCGGCGTCGACCTCACCTTTCGCGAGCCGCTCGGGGTGGTGGGCCTGATCGTGCCCTGGAACTTCCCCCTGATGCTGGCCAGCTGGAAGCTGGGTCCGGCCCTGGCCTGCGGCAACACGGTCGTGCTCAAACCGGCCGAGCTGACGCCACTCACCGCACTGCGGTTCGCCGAGCTGGCCCTCGAGGCCGGTCTGCCCGAGGGCGTTCTGAACGTGGTCGTCGGGCCTGGCTCGGTCGCTGGAACGCGGCTGGTCGAGCACCCGGACGTCGCCAAGATCGGCTTCACGGGCTCGACCGAGGTCGGCCGGACGGTGATGGTGGGCGCCGCCGGCACCATCAAGCGGGTGACCCTGGAGCTGGGCGGCAAGTCGGCCAACATCGTCTTCGCGGACGCTGACCTCGAGAAGGCGGCCGCGGCGGCGCCGGGCGCCGTGTTCGGGAACGCCGGCCAGGACTGCTGCGCGCGCTCGCGGATCCTCGTCGAGCGGTCGGCCTACGACCGCTTCGTAAAGCTGCTGGTGGCGGCGACCGAGCGTTTCCGGGTCGGCGACCCGGAGGAGGCAGGCGTCGACATGGGGCCCCTCATCTCGGCGTCGCACCGCGAGAAGGTCGCCTCCTACGTCGAAGGCACGCCTCTCTACCAGGGCCGCGCACCGGCCGGGCCCGGCTTCTGGTTCCCCTGCACCCTGGTCGAGGCCGGCAACGGCGACCGGGTCGCCCGGGAGGAGGTCTTCGGACCGGTGGCGGCGGTGATCCCCGTCGCCGACGAGGAGGAGGCGGTCCGCCTCGCCAATGACACGCCCTATGGGCTGTCCGGCTCGATCTGGACCCGCGACGGCGCCCGCGCGCTCCGAGTTGCCCGGGCCCTCGAGACCGGGGTGCTCTCGGTCAACTCGAACAGCTCGGTTCGCGTCACGACCCCCTTCGGTGGTTTCAAGCAGTCGGGCTTCGGCCGCGAGCTGAGCATGCACGCGATGGACGGCTACTCGGAGCTGAAGAACGTCTTCATCTCGACTGAGGCCTGACATCAACCGGGGCCGGCTGGCGGGCAAGGTCGCCGTCATCACGGGTGCGGCGAGCGGCATCGGCCGGGAGGCGGCACTCCTCTTCAGCGAGGAGGGCGCGCGGGTCTGCGTCGCCGATGTCGGGCGCGAGGCGGGCGAGAAGACCGCCGCCGAATGCCGGGAGGCGTTCTTCCAGGCTGCCGACGTGAGCGACCCGAGCAGCGTCGAGGCGATGTACGCCGAGACCGCCCGCCGGTACGGCGGGATCGACGTGCTCTACAACAATGCCGGCATCATGCCCGCCGACGACGATTCGATCCTGGTCACCGAACCCGATGCCTGGGACCGGGTGCAGGCGGTCAACGCGCGCGGCGTCTTCCTCTGCTGCAAGTATGGGATCCCACACCTGCTGACGCGGGGGGGAGGCTCGGTCATCAACGTCGCCTCCTTCGTCGCCATCCTCGGCGCCGCCACCTCGCAGATCGCCTACACCGCCTCCAAGGGCGCCGTGCTGGCGATGAGCCGCGAGCTCGCGGTCCAGTTCGCCCGCCAGGGCGTGCGGGTGAACGCCCTCTGCCCGGGTCCGGTCGAGACGCCGATGCTGATGCGGCTCTTCGAGTCGGACCCGGCCGCCTACGAGCGGCGCCGCGTCCACCTCCCGATGGGACGGCTGGCCCGAGCCGGCGAGATCGCCCAGGCGGCGCTCTTCCTCGCCGGCGACGAGTCGAGCTACGTCAACGGCGCCACCTTCCTCGTCGACGGCGGCCTCACCGCCGCCTACGTCACGCCGGAGTAACGGCCTCTTCGATCAGGCCCGCCGGCCCTCGATCCAGGTCCCGGCGACCAACGGCACTCCGGGGCGGTAGACGAGGTGGGTGTAGGACGGCGCCTCGAGGAGGACGGCGTCGGCCCGGGCTCCCGGTGCCAGCCGGCCGAGGTCGTCGCGGCGGAGCGCGCGGGCGCCGCCCGAGGTTGCGGCGGCCAGCGCCTCCTCGATCGTCATCCTCAGGTCGCGCACGGCAAGGGCGATGCAAAAGCCCATCGCTGTCGTGTAGCTGGAGCCGGGGTTGCAGTTGGTCGCGATCGCGACCGTCGCGCCGGCGTCAATGACGCGCCGCGCGTCGGGGTAGGGCTGCCGGGTCGAGAAGTCGGCGGCGGGAAGGAAGGTCGCGACCGTCTCGCTCCCGGCCAGCGCCTCGACATCGGCGGCGTCGAGGTAGGTGCAATGGTCGACCGAGGCGGCTCCCATCTCGACTGCCAGCCGCACGCCGGGACCGAGCCCGAGCTGGTTGCCGTGGACGCGCAGGCCGAGACCGGCGTCACGGCCGGCGACAAGGACGCGTCGCGACTGGTCGGCGTCGAAGGCGCCCTCCTCGCAGAAGACGTCGATCCAGCGGGCAAACGGCGCGCAGGCCGCCAGCATCTCGCCGCAGACGAGGTCGAGGTAGGCGTCGGGCCGCCCGGCGAACTCGGCCGGCAGGACGTGGGCACCGAGGAAGGTCACGTCCTCGGTGAAGCGCCGGGCGACCTCGCAGCAGCGCTTCTCGGTCGCGACATCGAGCCCGTAGCCGGACTTGATCTCGACCTGGGTGATCCCGGCCCGGGCCGCCTCCGCCCGGCGCCCGGCGGTGAGCGCGGTCAGCTCCTCGGCGCCGGCCGCGCGGGTCGCCGCCGTGGTGACGCGGATCCCGCCCGCCTCGTAGGGACGCCCGGCCATCCGCGCCGCGAACTCGTCGGCGCGGTCGCCGGCGAAGACGAGGTGGGTGTGGCTGTCGACAAAGCCGGGGATGACGCAGCGGGCGCCGGCGTCGACGTGCTCGTCACCCGCCGCGCCCGCCCGCTCGACAGCAGCGACCCGGCCATCCTCGAAGACCAGCGCGGCGTCGCGAATGATGCCCAGCGGCCCCTCGCCGAGGGTCGGGTCGTTGGTGACCAGGAGCCCGATCCGGTCGATCACCAGGGCGCTCACGCCGGCCTCCGGGAGGCGACCGCCTCGGCCAGGGCGAGGGGCACATCGAACCCGGTGTGGCGGCCGTCGCGGACGATCCAGCGACCGCCGACCATCACCGCGCGCACGTCGGCCGCCGCCCCCGCGAAGGTCACCGCGTCGAGGGCGTGGCCGGCGTCGGTGCCGGCGAGCCGGACGCTGTCCAGCCCGACCACGGCCAGGTCGGCGAGCGCCCCGGCGGCGATCCGGCCCGCCTCCGGCCAGCCGAGGCTTTCGGCTCCGCCGGTGGTCGCTGCCCGGAGCAGGGCGGACGGCCGGTGGCCGCCCCGGCGGTTGGACGCCAGCCGCTCGTCGAGCTCCACCGCGCGGGCCTCCTCGAAGAGGTCGATGAAAGCGTTGGAGTCGCTGCCGAGGGAGAGCCGGCAGCCCGCATCGCGAAGCGCCATGGTCGGCCCGATCCCGTCGGCGAGGTCGCGTTCGGTGGTCGGGCACAGGCAGGCCGTCGAGCCCGCCGCCCCCAACCTCGTGAGATCGGCCGGTTCGAGGTGGGTCGCGTGAACCGCCGTGAAGGCGCCGGTGAGGGCGCCGGCCTCGGCCAGGAGTTGCGTCGGGGTCCGCCCGTAGGCCGCCCGGCAGGCCTCGTTCTCGGCCGGCTGCTCGGAGACGTGGGCGTGGAGCGGAAGACCCTTTGCCGCCGCCCACGCGGCGACGACCCTCACCGCGGCCGGTGGCACCGCCCGCAGGCTGTGGATGGCAGCCGCGATCCGAGCCGTGCCGCTGCCCCTCAACACCTCGACCCGGCTCGCCCACGCCTCGACGTCGCGGTCGCAGAAGCGGCGCTGCGCGCCTTCGGGAGGCCTGCCGATCCCTCCTTCGAGGTAGCAGGCGTCGATCAGCGTCAGCCGAACGCCCGCCTCGGCGGCCGCCGCCAGCACGGACCGCGCCATCTCGTTGGCATCGGCGTAGGGAACGCCGCCCCGCCCGTGGTGGACGTAGTGGAACTCGCCCACCAGCGTGATCCCGGCCAGCGCCATCTCGCCAAAGGTGGCGCGGGCGAGCGCGAAGCAGCCCTCCGGATCGAGCGAGGAGGCGAGCGCGTACATCTGGTCCCGCCAGGTCCAGAAGGTACCGGCGCTGTTCTCGGTCCGGCCGCGGAGCGCTCGCTGAAAGGCATGCGAGTGGGCGTTGACGAGGCCGGGTAGAACGAGCCCCGGGAGCGTTTGCGCACCCGGTGGCGGACCGGGCCGGCCGAGCCTGACGGAGCTGATCCGGTCCCCCTCGACCTCGATCAGCACACCCGGCTCCGCCGCCTCGCCGCCGAGCCAGGCGAGGTCGCACCAGTAGGCGGTCAAGGGCCGGTCTCGCGCATCGGCAGCCGGACTCCGCGCTCGCGCGCGACCTCCTCGGCTCGTTCATAACCGGCATCGGCGTGGCGCATCACACCCGTGCCGGGGTCACTGGTGAGGACGCGCGCGAGCTTTTCCGCCGCCAGCGCCGTCCCATCCGCCAGGCACACCATCCCGGCATGGATGGAGCGGCCGATGCCGACCCCGCCGCCGTGGTGGATGCTGACCCAGGTCGCCCCGGCGGCGGTGTTGACGAGCGCGTTGAGGAGCGGCCAGTCGGCGATCGCGTCGGATCCGTCCGCCATCGACTCCGTCTCCCGATAGGGGGAGGCGACCGAACCGGCGTCGAGGTGGTCGCGCCCGATCACGATCGGCGCCTTGAGCTCGCCCTTGCGCACCATCTCGTTGAAGCGGAGGCCGAGCCGGTCGCGCTGGCCGTAGCCAAGCCAGCAGATCCGGGAGGGCAGCCCCTGGAAGGCGATCCGCTCACCGGCCTGGCGGATCCAGCGGGCCAGCCCCTCATCCTCCGCAAACTCCTCCAGGACCGCCTGGTCGGTGGCGGCGATGTCGGCCGGATCGCCGGAGAGCGCGACCCAGCGGAAGGGGCCCTTGCCCTCGCAGAAGAGCGGCCGGATATAGGCGGGAACGAAGCCCGGGTAGTCGAAGGCGCGGGCGAATCCGCCGAGCCTCGCCTCGGCCCGAAGGCTGTTGCCGTAATCGAACACCTCCGCGCCCTGGTCGGCAAAGCCGACCATCGCCTCGCAGTGGGCCGCCATCGCCGCCCGGGAAGCGGAGATGTACTCGACCGGGTCCTGCTCCCGCAGCCGCTCCAGCTCCTCCGCCGTGAGGCCGTTGGGCACGTAGCCGGCAAGCGCGTCGTGGGCGCTGGTCTGGTCGGTCACGATGTCGGCCTCGAAGCCCATCGCGAGCAGGGTGGGCAAGGCGTCGGCGGCGTTGGCGCAGACGCCGACGCTGAGTGCTCGCCGCTCGGCCTTCGCCCGCCGGCAGCGGGCGACAGCGTCTTCGAGGTCATCCGCCACCTCGTCCAGGTAGCGCGTCTCCACCCGCCGGCGCAGACGCCTCTCGTCGACCTCGACGCAGAGGGCGACACCACCGTTGAGGGTGATCGCCAGCGGCTGCGCGC
>DIZV01000056.1:4290-4581 GCA_002427995.1 Chloroflexi bacterium UBA6019 | reverse complement strand
AGGTTCCCGACGCCGTAGTCGACGATCGCGATCATCCCAATAGACCCTTGGAGGAGGGCACGCCGCGACCGCCAAGGCTCATCGCCTCCCGGAGGGCGAGCCCAAGCGCCTTGGCCGCAGACTCGGCGATGTGGTGTCGGTTGCGGCCGCGGACCAGGTCGACGTGGATGGTGGCACCGAGGTGGATCGAGAGCGCCCGCCAGAATTCCTCCAGGACCTCCGATTCGAGCGTCCCGACCCGGCCCCGGAGCGGCAGGTTGTAGGAGAGGAAGGGGCGCTTGCCGAGGTCGA
>DIZV01000056.1:2283-4138 GCA_002427995.1 Chloroflexi bacterium UBA6019 | reverse complement strand
TCAGGTCGAAGGCGCCGTAGCGCGCGATCTGCTCGAGCATGTGGTCGAGGAAGGGCAGCCCGGTGGCGACCTCGACCACAGCGCCCGCGTCGAGCTCGACTTCGGCCCGCAGCCGCGTTTCTTTGGAGTTTCGTTCGACTCGTCCCGTTCTACTCAAGCCTCACCTCCACGGCATGTGCGTGTGCCGTCAATCCCTCCAGGTTGGCGAGCGCCACGCAGGCCTCGCGCAGCATTTCCAGGTCACCCCGGTTGAGGCTCGCGACGCTCGTCCGCTTGAGGAAGTTGTACACGCCGAGCGGCGAGCTGAAGCGCGCCGCGCCCGCGGTGGGCAGCGTGTGGTTGGGCCCGGCGACATAGTCGCCGAGGGAGACGGGGGCGTAGGGCCCGACGAAGACGGCGCCCGCGTTCTCGACCTTGGCGGCCAGTGGCGCCGGGTCGGCCGCGAGCAGCTCGAGGTGCTCGGGCGCGAAGTCGTTGGCCACCGCCATCGCCTGGTCGAGGTCTCCGACGACGACGAGGCAGCAGTGTGCGGCCTCGATCACCTCGGCCCGGTCGAGGCCGCGGACGAGGTCCGCGAATTCCTCCTCGACGCGGTCCGCCAGCGCCGCCGAGTCGGTCACCAGCACGGCCCAGGCCATGGGGTCGTGCTCGAGCTGGGAGGCGAGGTCGGCGGCGACGTAGTCGGGACGCGCCCCGGCGTCGGCCACGATCAGGATCTCGGTCGGCCCCGCCAGGGAGTCGATCCCGACCGAGCCGAAGACCTCCTTCTTGGCCAACATCACGTAGACGTTGCCAGGACCGACCAGGACATCCACCCGGGGCACGCTGGCCGTGCCGTAGGCGAGGGCGGCAATCGCCTGCGCGCCGCCCAGCCGATAGACCTCGTCCACCCCCGCCACCGCGGCGGCGGCCAGGATGGCGACCGGGACCGAGCCATCCGTCGCCGGCGGTGTCGCGATCACCACTTCCTCCACCCCGGCCACCCGGGCGGGGATGGCCCCCATCAGGACGGTCGAGGGATAGGCGGCGCGACCGCCGGGGACGTAGACGCCGGCGCGGCGGACGGGCCGCGTCAGCAGCTTCAGCCCGGGGGTGCCGGTGACCGGCTCGAAGGTCTGCGTCTCGTGGAATTGGCGGATCCGCCGGGCGGCGAACTCGAGCGCCGACCGATCGCCCGGCGCGAGGCGGCGGAGTGCCCCGTCGATCTCCTCCTGCGGCACCCGGAAGCCGTCCTCGGGCGCGGGCCGCCAGCCGTCGAAGCGCTCACCGTACTCGGCCAGGGCCAGGTCGCCCTCGGTCCGAACGCGGGCGCAGATCTCCCGCACCACCGCCTGCTCCGCCTCCAGCCCGGCGAGATCGAGGCGGCGCCGGCTGAGCGGGCTGTCGAGCCAGCTGCCGAGGTCGAAGCGCCTGATGCTCATCGCCGCCGAGCCGCCTCGGCGAGGCGGGAGACGAGCGCCTGCACCTCCCCGCTGCGCGTCTTGAGGCTGGCCTGGTTGGCGATCAGCCGGGCCGTCGACGAGGCGACCTCGGCGACCACCCGGAGCCGGTTCTCGCGGATCGTGCTCCCGGTTGCGGTCAGGTCGACGATCGCGTCGGCCAGCCCGACCTGCGGAGCCAGCTCGACCGAGCCGTGGAGGCCGACGATGTCGGCTGCCCTTCCCTGGGCGGCGAAGAAGGCCGCGGTCGCCCGCGGGTACTTGGTGGCGACCCGCAGCACCGGCGGCCAGGTAGCGGGGCCGCCGAGCTCGGACCCCTCCGGGACGGCCATCACCAGCCGGCAGCCACCGAAGGCGAGGTCAGCCAGCTCGTAGTGGCTGCCGGGGTTCTCCCAGAGCTGGTCCTTGCCGACGAT
>DIZV01000056.1:0-2085 GCA_002427995.1 Chloroflexi bacterium UBA6019 | reverse complement strand
CACGACCCGGACGCCGTCCTTCTCCAGCAGCAGGCGGCGGCCCAGTTGGCCCCGGTCGATCCTGGCCACCCCGGCACGGGCAAGGAGCTCAAGACTGTCCTCCAGCAATACCCCGGTGCAGAGGGCGATGGAGAGCGTCACTCGACGCTGGCCCCGGTGTGGGTTGGACGGGGCTGGATTGGTCGGGACAATGCCTTGGTGGCCCCGAAGCTTGCCGCTCTCGGCTGGCCGGTCTGGGGGGCTGTGCCCCCCCGGGCGATGGCGGCTGGGACGGTCAGGTTCACAACACTGCTCCCGCAAGTTGGCCCACCACCTGTTCTGGGGGTAGGCGGCGGGTCTTGCCGGCGGCGTCCACCCAGGCAACCTTGCCTTCACCGGTGCAGTGGAGGAGGTTGATCGCCCCCACCTGATGGTGCCAGGTCCGTGCGCCGGGCAGGCCGCGCGCCTCGCTGTCGACGACGGCCCGCATCCCGAACAGGCGTAGCGAGGAGGCGAGGCGGAGGGCGGCGGAGACGCCCGGGCCGGTCCAGCAGATGGCGGCGTCGAGACGCGGCAGCGCCGGCCGCCGGCCGCTGCGACCGATCGCCTCGGCGACCAGGTCGAGGTGGACGACGAAGCCCGTCGCCGGGGCGGGACGGCCGAATCGCTCGAGCAGGCCGTCGTAGCGGCCGCCGGCGGCGAGCGACCGGCCGAGGTCGGGGCCGTACGCCTCGAAGGTGACTCCGGTGTAGTAGTCGAAGTCGCGGATCGCTCCCAGGTCGAGGTTCACCGCATCGCCGAGGCCGTGGGCGAGGAGGAGCTCGTAGACCCGGCGCAGGTCCTCGACCGCGGTCTCCGAGCGCCGGCTGGTGACCAGCGCGGCGGCCGCGTCGAGGATCTCAGGGCCGCCGCGAAGTGCCGGGAAGCGGAGCAGCAGGTCGCGCTCGGCGCTTCGCAGCGGCGTCGAACCAAGCAGATGCTCCAGCTCCACGAAGTCGCGTGCGGTGAGCGCACGTTTCACCCCGACCTCCACCTCGGGATCGAGACGCAGCCCGGCGAGGAGGCCGTGGAAGAACTCTGAATGGCCGACGTCCACCTGGTAGCGGCCGAGGCCGGCCGCGCCGAGGCAGCGGACGGCGAGCGCGATCACCTCGGCGTCGGCCACCGGCCCCGCGGCGCCGATCAGCTCGGCGCCGACCTGGTGCGTCTCCCGCCGGTTGGAGAAGCGTCCCGCGTCGTTGGCGAGCACCGGTGCCGCGTAGCAGAGCCGCAGCGGCAGGGGAGCGGAGCGGAGCCCGGTGGCCGCCAGCCGGGCGACGGGGATCGTCTTCTCACCGACGATGGCCAGCAGCGAACCGTCCGCGTCGGAGAACTTGAAGAGCTTGCGGCGCTGCTCGGCTCCAAGGCCAAGGCTCAGTAGATCGTGGGACTCGAGAGTGGGCGTGACGACAAAGCGGTAGCCCCAGCGCCGCATCTCGGCCAGGATCGCCTCCTGGCTCGAGCGCATCGACTCGGCCTCATCGGGAAGCAGGTCCCGGAAACCGGCAGGCGAGTCAGAAGGTGTGAAAGGGCTCCTTCGACGCGGAGCTCACTCGTCCTCGTCCTCGTCGTCGTCATCCGCGGCCGCCTCGGGGTCGGCCTCTTCGGAGAAGTCGAGCGGCTCGTCGGCTTCGTCCTCGACCACATTCAGGCCCTCGAGCTCGTCTGTGGTCTCCTCGCCCTCGTCGAGATCGCGCGGCTCGTCATCGTCATCCTCGCCTCGGAAAGCGTGGAGGCCGCGGTTCTGCAGCAGGCTCTCCTTGGCATAGGGCCGGAAGGCCTCCACCTCGCGCTTGCGTCTCTGCGCGAAGCTCGGCTTACCGATGAACTTGGGGTCCTGGTAGGTCTCGCGGATCATCAGCTTCACCGACCCCGGCTCGACCGAGGTGACGGCAGCCAGGTAGCGGTTGCCGCCCTGGATGAACTTGATCAGGCGGCGGGCAAGACGCGCCTCGACGGTTCCGAGCTTCACGCCCCTGACCGTCTCGGCCATGATCGAGTCGCCGGTGATCCGAAGCTCGGCGATGTCACCGGAGCCGATCTTGTTGTGGACGTTGGGGTCCTCGA
>DIZV01000116.1:3753-4563 GCA_002427995.1 Chloroflexi bacterium UBA6019 | reverse complement strand
GCGGCGAGCGCGGTCGCGCGCTCATCGCGGTCGAGGCCGCGCAAGGCGGCCACCCCCCACTCGCTGACGACGTAGTCGGGCACGTGCGAGGGCACCGAGACCGGGGTGCCGGTGGGCAGGCTGGAGACGATCCGCGAAGAGCCATCGCCGAAGGTGCTGGGAAGCGCGAAGACGCTGAAGCCGCCAGAGGCCTGGGCGGCGATCGCGAAGTCGAGGGCCCCGCCGATGCCGGTGACAGGACGGACGCCGATCCCCTCGCTCGCCACCTGACCCGAGAGGTCGATCAGCAGCGCCGAGTTGACCGAGACCAGGGTCCCGAGGGCGGCCAGCCGGGCCGGGTTGTACGACCGTTCGGCGCCCTCGACAAGGATCCGCGGGTTGCCGTCCGCAAGCTCCCAGATCCCCGGGGAGACAAGCTCCGGGGAGGCGAGCAGGCAGGCATCTGGATCGGTCACGCCGCGGCGGTCGGCCTCCGCCATGTAGTCCATGCCCATGCCATAAAAGGTGACCCGCCGCGGGCCGTCCCCCGCCGCCACCAGTGCCCCCAGGGCCTCGGGGACGGAGCCGATGCCGAGCTGGAGGCGAGCCCCGTCGAAGCAGAGCGGGAGGACATTGCGCGCCACCGCCGCCGAGGTGGCGTCCGCCCGTGCGCCCGAGTAGCTTGCCAGCCCCTCCTCGGATTCGACCAGGAGGACGCCTTCGCCGGTCGAAAGGCCGGGGTCGCCGGCGGTCGTCGGCATTGCCGGGTTCACCTCAGCGATGACCAGCCGCGCTTGGCGGGCGGCCGCGGCAGCATGTCCAGCCGAGGCC
>DIZV01000116.1:0-3737 GCA_002427995.1 Chloroflexi bacterium UBA6019 | reverse complement strand
GGGAGGGCGGGTCACCGGCGTCGGGTGCCAGCAGTCGATCCGCAGATCCTCGCGCGCCGCCAGCTCTGGCAGCGGGGACCCGGCGAAGGCGAACCCGCACACGACCCGCAGCCCCGGCGGTGCCACCTCGGCCAGCAGCCGCAGCAGCGTCCGCGGCTCGCCCGCGGCGTGGCCGACGACGACCACACGCGCACCGCGCAGCCTCTGGGCGAGGGCGCGCTGTGCGCGGGCGCCGCTCAACACAGGCCGTCAGTGCATGGCATGGCCGCCGTCTACATTGAGCGTCTGGCCGGTGATGAAGTCGCTGGCCCGGGAAACCAGGAAGACGACGGCGCCGACCAGGTCGTCCGGGTACTGCGAACGTCGCAGGCTCCGGCCCCGGTCGTAGTCCAGGACGTATTCGGGCGGCGAGGTGGTCGCCTGGGCGCCGCTGAGCGTCAGCCCGGGGGCGACCGCGTTGACGCAGATGTTGTCCCCGCCCACCTCGCGCGCGAGGGCCCGCGTGAAGCCGACCACACCGGCCTTGGACGTCGTGTAGTGCAGCCGGTACGGCGTGCCCTCGAAGACCCGGCCCGATGAGATGTTCACGATCTTGCCGCGGCCCTGGCGCCGCATGTAGGGGTAGACGGCACGGCAGCAAAGGAAGAGACCGCGCAGGTTGACCGCCATCACGCGGTCCCACTCGGCGACGTCGATCTCGTGCCACGCGCGGCGTCCCAGCTCGCTCATCAGGCCCGCGTTGTTGACGAGCGCATCGATCCGCCCGAATTCGGCCTCGGCGGCCGCCGCCATGGATGTGGCCGCACTCTCGTCGGCGATGTCCACAGCGACCGCCAGCGCCATCCCACCCGCCTCGCGCACCTTCCCCGCGACCGCCTCCGCCGCGTTCCGGTCGATGTCGGCGACCACAATGCGCGCGCCCGCCTCCGCCAGACGCCGGCTGTACACGGCGCCGATCCCATTGCCCCCACCGGTCACGATGACAACGTCGCCGGTGACGTCGAAGAGGCGGGCGCCGGGGAGCCCGGCAGGCGGCGGGGAAGCGTCCATGCGGTGAGTTAACCGCACGGCAGAGGCGGCGTCAACGCGCGGCCCTGGCGAAGCGAGGGAGCCTGACTGCCGTCCAGCGCGGCTATCATCACCTTCTGGTGTTCAGATGGCTCACCGCGGGTGAATCGCACGGCCCTCAGCTCACAGTCGTCATCGACGGGGTCCCGGCCGGCCTCGAGCTGACCTCCGCGGACCTCCGCCCCGACCTCCGCCGCCGTCAGGGCGGCCACGGCCGTGGCGACCGCCAGAAGATTCGAGGTCGACGAAGCTCGAATCGTGGGCGGGGTGCGCGGCGGCGTGACGCTTGGGAGCCCGATCGCGCTGGTGATCCAGAACCGCGACCACGCCAACTGGGTGGCCGAGATGACCCCTGAGCGAGAGGGTTTCGCGCCCAAGCCGGTGACCCGGCTTCGCCCTGGGCACGCGGACCTGGCCGGCGCCCTCAAGTACGGCCACTCCGACGTCCGCAACGTGCTCGAGCGGTCGAGCGCGCGCGAGACCACCTCGCGAGTCGCCGCGGGCGGAGTCGCCCGCAAGCTGCTGGGCCGCTTCGGGATAAGGGTTCTCAGCTTCACGCAGTCGATCGGGACGGTGGACGCCGGCCACGACCGAGTCGACCCGGCCTCGGTCGCCGAGGAGGCGATCGAGTCCTCTCCCGTACGCTGCCCTGACCCCGAGGCATCGGCCGAGATGGTGCGAGCTATCGACGGCGCCGCCGAGCGCGGCGACACCCTGGGCGGCACCTTCCGGGTCATCGCCACCGGCCTGCCACCGGGCTTGGGCAGCCACGTGCATTGGGACCGGAAGCTCGATGGGCGCCTCGCCCAGGCGATCCTCAGCATCAACGCGGTCAAGGGGGTCGAGTTCGGGGCCGGTTTCGAAGGCTCCTCGCGGCCCGGATCCGAGTTCCACGACGAGATCACCTACACAGGCTCGGCCTTCGCGCACCTCTCGAACCGGGCCGGGGGCCTCACCGGCGGCACCACCAACGGCGAGCCGATCGACCTCCGGGCCGCCATCAAGCCGATCTCCACCATGAAGAAGCCGATGCGCTCGGTAGACCTGGTCACCAAGGAGAAGGTCGAGGCCCACTACGAGCGTAGCGACATCTGCATCGTGCCCGCCGCCGGCGTCATCGGGGAGGCCATGGTGGCGCTGGTGCTTGCCGAGGCCTTCCTCGAGAAATTCGGCGGTGACTCGATCGGGGAGATCGAGCGCAACCACCGGAGCTACCTGGAGCAGGTGGGCCTGAGGATCCGCGACTAACCGGAGAGCAGGGCCGCTACCGCCTCCCGCCACGCGGCCAGCGTACGCTCGGGGTCGGTGAGCCTGAAGCCGATGCCGCTGGTCACCTCAGCGTAGGCGACCACGTCCTCCAGCGTCTCCTCCAGCGCGGCCTCGAACATCGCCCGGGGAGTGTCTCCCACCGACATGTCCGGCAGCCGCCGGCAGCGCAATCGCAGGTAGTAGGTTGCCGGCGGCAGCACCGCCATCAAGACGGCGGCATTCGAGCGCTCCAGGTTGCCGGTCGTGTGACTGCGGGGCCAGAGGGCGAGCCGGAGCCGGTCTGGAGCCGGACAGACCACCTCACCGACGCTGAGCATCGCCACGTGGGGCCAGCCAGAGCCGTCCGCGGTGAGCAGCAGGAAGGTGTGGCCAACCTTCTCCTCCAGCGCCTCGCCATCAAGGAGCCGGGCGAGCGGCTCGGGCACCCGACCTCCCAGCAAGCGCGGCATCCGCTACTCCGCGTAGTCCAGGTCGTCGAGCCAGCGGCGCGTCTCGCCGGTGACCACCCGCGGCAGCGTCCTCAGCTCGGCGACCGATCGGCTGCCCGCGAGGAAGGCGGCCACCCTGAGCTCCTCTACGAACCCGATGATCCAGCGGTCGAGCGCCTCCTCGCTCTCCAGAGCCGCCGCCAGGAGGGGCCGCGCGACCCCTACCGCGGTGGCGCCCAGCGCCATCGCCTTGGCGGCGTCGAGGCCGGTCCGGATCCCGCCGGTGGCGATCACCGGCAGCCCGGTTGCGGACGCGGCCACCACCGAGACGGCGGTCGGCAAGCCCCAGTCGCGAAACACCTCACCAATGCGGGCGCCGCGCTCGTCCCCGCTCGCGGCTGCCCGGAGCGCCTCGACGGCGGCGAAGCTGGTTCCGCCCAGACCGCCCACGTCGAGGGCGGAGAAGCCCATGGCCTCCAGCTCGAGGGCGACCTGACGGGAGATCCCGGCCCCCGTCTCCTTGCCGATCACCGGGCACGCCGGCCGCGGCCACCGCGGCCCGGATGGCGCCGCGGATGCCGGCGGCACGGCGGTCCCCCTCCGTCTGCACGCTCTCCTCGAGGAAGTTCAGGTGGATGGCCAGGGCGTCGGCGCCGATCATGCGGATCGCCGCACTGACCTCCGCCTGGCCGAGGGCAGGCCCGCTCGCCTGGTCGAGCAGCTGGGCAGCGCCGATGTTCGCTATCAGGAGCGCGTGAGGAGCGGTCTCACGCGCGACCGAGTAGGTGCGGGTGAGCTCGCGGTTGAGCAGGCCGGCGCGCTGGCTGCCGAGGCCCATGGCGAGGCCGTGCCGCTCCGCCGCTCCGGCGAGGCGGCGGTTCACCTCGCGCGCCATCGGGTGGCCGCCGGTCATCGCGGCGATCACCAGCGGCGCCGCCAGCCGGGGGCCGAGCAGCGCGGTGGCTGTCTCTT
>DIZV01000002.1:3199-3572 GCA_002427995.1 Chloroflexi bacterium UBA6019 | reverse complement strand
GGCGGGTCGAGGGTCGAGATGTGGTTGGCGCAGACGAGCAGCGGGCCGCTCGGCGGAACCCGCTCGCGACCGACCCGGGTGAAGATCCCGAAGAGGACTGAGTGCACCATCACCCGCATCAGCCAGCGGAGGAAGGCATAGGTCACCGCCGCACCCGCTCCAGGATCCGGGCGACGACCTGTTCGACGTCGAGCCCATCGGTGTCGATGAGGGCGGCGTCGGCGGCGGGCCGGAGCGGCGCCAGGAGGCGGGTCGAGTCGGCGACGTCCCGGTCGGCGATCTCCCGCTCCATCTCGGCGGGGTCGGCGTCCTCGCCGCGCTTCGACTTCTGGGCGAGCCGCCGTCGCACCCGCTCCTCGAGCCGGGCGGTCAG
>DIZV01000002.1:1097-3129 GCA_002427995.1 Chloroflexi bacterium UBA6019 | reverse complement strand
GCGTCGGGGAGGACGACGGTGCCGATGTCGCGGCCGGCCATGACGATGCCCCGGCCGGCCAGCAGCCGCTGCCGGCGGTTGATCGCGTCGCGCACCTCCGCCACCTGGGAGACGGCCGAGAGGTTGCGGTTGATCTCGGGCCGGTGGATGAGGTCGGTCAGGTCGCGTTCGCCGGCCAGGATCCGGTCGGCCTCGACCCGGAGATCCGGCCGAGACGCGATCGCCACCAGGGCCTCGTTGTCGCCCGCCGCCACCCCTTCTTCGAGCGCCAGCCAGGCGACGGCGCGGTAGAACATTCCGCTGTCGACGAAGGGCAGCCCGAGCGCGGCGGCGACGCGCCGCCCGACGGCCGACTTGCCCGCTCCGGCGGGGCCGTCGACGGCGATCACGGGCGCCTCAGTCAAGCTTCACCGCCCGCCGCAGCGCGTCGACCTCCGGCTGCCGCAGGCGCCGCCAGTCGCCCTCCTTCAGGCGACCCAAGCGGAAGCGGGCCGAAAGCCGTCCGCTGGAGGTCGCGGACCGGGTGCCCGACCGCCTCCAGCATCCGCCGGACCTGGCGGTTGCGACCCTCGCGGAGGAGGAGCCGGAGCTGGGTGCGGCCGCGGACCGAGCCGACGATCTCCGCCTCGGCGGGCGCGGTCCGGCCATCCTCCAGCTCGACGCCCAGCCGGAGGCGGCGGAGGTCGGCCTCGTTGGGGATGCCGTCGACCAGCGCCAGGTACTCCTTGGCCACGTGATGGCGGGGGTGGGCGAGCCGGTTGGCGAGCTCACCGTCGTCGGTCAGCAGCAGCAGGCCGCGGCTGTCCATGTCGAGGCGGCCGACCGGAAACACGCGGGAGGAGGCGGCGACCAGCTCCAGCACGGTCGGCCGCGAACCCGGATCGGAGGCGGTGGTGACGTAGCCCTCCGGCTTGTTGAGCGCGAGGTAGCTGCGCTTCTCGAGCGGAGTGATCACCTCGCCGCCGACCTCGACCCGGTCGGTGGCGGGCTCGATCAGCATCCCCTCAGGGGGCGGCCGGCGGCCGTTGACGAGCACGACACCGGAGGCGATCAGCCCGTCGGCGGCGCGCCGCGAGGCGACCCCGCTGCGAGCCAGGTAGCGATTCAGTCGCTCGCTCAAGCGCCCTCGGCGGTCCCCGGGGCGGGAAGATCGGCCACGCTGGCCAGGCCGAGGACCTGGAGGAACCGCATCGTGGTTCCGTAGAGCTTCGGCTGTCCCGGACCCGAGCCCCTCCCCACCTCGACGACCAGGTTGCGCAGCTCCAGGTTGGCCATCACGCCGTCGGAGTTGACGCCCCGGATCTGTTCGATCCGCGCTTTCGTCACCGGCTGCTGGTAGGCGACGATGGCAAGGGTCTCGTAGGCCGCGGGGCTCAGCTTCCCTGTCACTTCGGGCCGGAGCGCGCGGCGGACATAGGAGGCGAGCTGGGGGCGGGTGACGAGCTGGACCTGGTCTCCATGGCGCTGCAGCATCAGCCCCCTCCCGGCGAGCGTGTCGCGGAGCTCGTCGAGCGCGCCCTGGACCTCCTTCGCGCCGCTCTCCGTCGCCTGCTGCAGCTCGCGCAGCTTGAGGGGCCGGTTGGAGCTGAAGAGAATCGCCTCGAGGGCCTGGGCAAGCTCGCTCACTGGTGCTTCCACTGCACCACGATGTCGCCGAAGCTCTCCTTCTGGCGGACGGCCACCCGACCCTGGCGGAGCAGCTCGAGGAGGGCGACGAAGGTGACCACCGCCTCCAGCCGGTCTTCGCAGTCGAGGATCAGGTCGACCAGGTTGAGGGGCCCGCGGAGCAGCCGGCCGGTCAGCGCCAGGACCTTCTGCTCGGTCGTCCAGGAGCGGCCGGTGACGGTGACCGGCCGGGGTGGGAGGCGGGCCAGCAGGTCCTTGAAGGCGTTGACCAGGAGCGCCACCTCGAGCGGCGCCTCCTGGCCCTCGACATCGACCGAGCGCGCCGGCGAGGGAAAAGCGTGAGCCTCGCCGGAGGCGCGCTCCATCAGCTCTCGGGCGACCTCCTTGTACTGCCGGTACTCCTCCA
>DIZV01000002.1:0-953 GCA_002427995.1 Chloroflexi bacterium UBA6019 | reverse complement strand
AGGAGCCGGATCGACTTCAGGAGCAGCAGCCGGCTCAGCGTCCAGAGAAACTCCGCCATCTCCGCCGGGTCGGGCGAGCGGAGCTCGGCGATCGCCGCCAGGTAAGCGTCGGTCAGGGCCGCCAGGGAGACCTGGAGAAGATCCACGTCCTCCCGTTCGGCCAGCGCCAGCAGCAGCTCGAGTGGACCCTCGAACACCGGGGTCGCGACCTGGAGGCGCGCTTCCACGTCCGGTTGGTCCATTCGCCGGACATGATAACCGGGTGCGAAACCCATTCCGGTTGCCTCCCGCGGTGCTGCTGGCTGTGATCCTGGCCGTCGCCTGCAGCGGCGGCCCCGCTCCCTCGCCGAGCCCGACGGCGGCGGCGACCCCGGTCCCCTCGCCCGCCGCGGTGGTCGCGATCCGGCCCCCCTCGACCGACATCCTGGCCGAGAACGAGGTCGGCCTGACGCTCGCCGGCGGCTCCGACCAGGTGACGATCACCCAGGCCGCCGCCGAGCAGCAGAACCAGCCGCTGGCGCTGACCCTCTACCGCTCCTGGGGGTGGATCGACGAGGCGGTCCGAGCCTGGGGCGACAGCAGCCGGCGGGCCGACGACGCACTGCTCCTGCTGAGCAAGCCGGAAGGTGCCCAGCGGGCCTTCCAGGCCTTCGCGGCGGACTTCGTCAAGGCGCCCTTCACGGCGGTCGACTGCCCCCCCGGCCTGGCGGCGGACGAGTGCCGCGAGGGGCGCAGCGGCACCCTGACCGTGATGGTGGTACGGGTCGATCGCTACGTCTTCCGGATGCAGGGCCTGAAGGTCGACCTGGAACAGCTGGCGACGCTCCAGGCGGCCAAGATCCGAAAGCCCTAGCCGCAAGCCCCAGCCGGGATTGGCGGTGGGGATTCGCCGGCGAATGTCCCCGCTTGAGCGCGGCGGACCCGTTGATTCGCCGGCGAATCTCCCGGCTCAC
>DIZV01000174.1:9315-11575 GCA_002427995.1 Chloroflexi bacterium UBA6019 | reverse complement strand
CACCGTGGTCGGGTTGACGTCGGCGATCAAGGGACGCGTCGGCGAGGCCAAAGATGACGGCGAGGAGCAGGTTGGCGGCGGGTCCGGCGAGGTCGTAGAGCAGCTTTTGCGCGATGCCGGTCTGGCGGTACTCGTTGACGGGGACCCGCTCACCCCAGCCGACGTGCCAGAACGCCATCATCACAAGTCCATAGGGGGTGAAGAACCTGCGGGGGTTGGCGAGCGAGAGGTAGCCGCGGTTGCGTGGGGTGCGGTCCCCCATCCGGTCGGCGGCGAGGCCATGGCCGAGCTCATGCGCGAGGATCGCGAGCAGCGCCCCCGGGAGCAGGAAGACGGTCGCGACGACGAAGAGGTAGGGATTCGAGAGCAAGGGCGCTAGTCGACGGGGATCCGCGTGCTGCGCGGCTTGCGGGGGGCCGCTCGACGCTTGGTCGCAGCCGCGGCGCGGGCGGCCGGGAAGTTGGCCCGGCGGGTGCCGGCCTGGTGCTCATACATGATCACGAGCGCGGTAATCAATTCCCGCTGCGCGTTCAGGAGATGATGCTTGGCCTCGTCGGGAAGGCCGTCGCTGAGGACATGGCTGAGCCGCTTCCCCGTCTCGAGCACGAACTCGACCATGCCGGCCGTCTCCGTGTACCGCCGGCTCACGACTTTCCGAATCGAACCTTCAGCTCGTCGCCGTCCATCGCGGCACCGACCGTCGGCCGCCCGGCCAGGACCCGGGGCAGTGAGACCTCGCGCCGGTAGTTGCCAACCTTGATCGAGAGCTCGCCATCGTGGCGGGAGAGGTCGATGTCCGACTTCTCCATGAAGGGCAGCTTCAGGGCCAGCACGTACTCGGAGCCGACCTTCTCGATCCGTTGGGGATTGCCCACGTAGAGCCTCTGGGTGGGGTCGGTGTCTCCGTAGATGGCGTCGGCCATCCGCCCCAGCATCTTGACGCCGACCACCTCGGCGTCGAAGAGCGGCACGGTGAGGATCGGGAGCGGCGCAAAAGAGTTCTCGACCTCGATCTGGTACTTGCTGTGGATCTTCTGCCAGCCCCGGAAGAAGTCGTCCTTGAGTCCCTCGGGGAGGATCCGGTTGACGATCACCGCGTCGGTCTGGTAGCCGAAGAGGCTGAGGTAGGTGTAGGCGCGCTTGGCCTCCTTGACGACCATCTTCTCGAGGTTGAGGACGATCCGCACGCTGGTCACCGAGCTGTCGGTGAGGAGGTTTTTCATCCCCTCCAGGTCGACCAGCAGCTCGCGCAGAGAGACGTACACATCGTCGCTCGGGAGGGGCACGTCGATGATCTTCTGCAGCATCGGCCGGGCGACCTTCATCGCGCGACGCTCCCAGGGGTAGATCTTGTCCAGCCACCATTTGGCCGCGTCGGGGAAGGTCAGCAGCTGGAGCGTCTCCCCGGTGGGCGCGCAGTCGACGATGAGCACGTCGTAGTCGCTCTTCTCGGCGTGGTGGCGAATCCACATCAAAGAGGCGATCTCGTCCATCCCGGGAGGCGTCGCCACCTCCTCCGCCATCACCTCGTCGAGGCCCTGGGTTGCGAAGACGGAGGCCGCGTAATCGTGCAGCTTCTGCCAGTGGCGCTCCATCTCGTGGAGCGCGCTCACCTCGTGCGCCCAGAGGTTGGGAGCCACCTTGACCGGCTGGGGGCCGAGCTCGAGGTCGAAGGAGTCGCCGAGCGAATGGGCGGGGTCGGTGCTCATGATCAGGGTGCGGTTTCCGAGCTCAGCGGAGCGGAGCGCGGAGGCAGCCGCGACCGAGGTCTTTCCAACTCCGCCCTTGCCCGTATAGAGGATGACCCGCATTCGGGCTGAGTATAGGCAGCGCCTACTCGGCGCCCGCCTCGAAGGCCGTGATCCCCGCCTCCCAGGCCGCGTCGAGGTCGGCCCCAACCGGGAAGCGGCCGGCCAGCTCCAGGTCGACCATGCCCTGGGCGAAGGCCCAGGCGGCACGGCCGCGGTCGAGACCGCCGACGACGGGGCCGAGAGCAGCGCCCGGCTCAGGCGCGCCCTTCGCCTCCCGTCTCGCCAGCAGGCGGTGGAGCCCCGGGTGCTCGGCCGCCAACCGCCGGTAACCACGAGCGATCCGCGCCAGGTCCCCGCCTCGTTCGGCTCCCCAGGACGCGACCAGTCCGGAGAGCTCCGCGAGCACCTCCGCGGCCAGCGCGTCCTCGAGCGCCGCCTTGTCGGCAAAATGCTTGTAGAGCGAGGGGGCCCGGATACCGACCGCCGCGGCGACCCGCCGCATCGTCAGG
>DIZV01000174.1:8248-9132 GCA_002427995.1 Chloroflexi bacterium UBA6019 | reverse complement strand
CGCTTGGCTAACGACATTAGCCAATTGTGAAGCTAACGGCGTAAGCTGGTCAAGCTGGTTTTTTGCGGCGGCGCTTGACATGCTCGGCGACCTTCAGCGTGCACTCGGTGTTCCGCTCGATCTCCTTCAGGATCTCCAGCGTCACCGCGATCGCCGCCTCCTCCACCGCGGCCGTGTGCTCCAGTCGCAGCCGGTCCTGCTGGGCGGCCCGGTTCCCGGCTAAGAGGAGGACCGGGCCGGTGTAGGCAGCCTGGACCGAGAAGCAGAGGTTGAGCAGGATGAAGGGAAATGGATCCCAGCGGCGGTGGGTCAACCAGAACCCGTTCAGGATCACCCAGATGATTATGAAAATGCCCTGGAGGATCAGGAAGCGCCAGGTGCCGATCGCCCCCGCCACCCGGTCGGCCATCCGCTCGCCCAGGGTCGCCTCGTCGAAGTGGAGCTGGTTGACGGGGTGGAGGTTGCGCCGCGCCGGTTGCCGGCCCACCTTTGCGGTTGGCGTTTTCGGTGGCGGATTCACGACGGCCATGTCAGGCCTTGCCCTCCAGGTCCTTCAGGATCTCCAGCGTCAGGTCGGTGTTCTTGCGGATCTCGGTCAGGATCCGGTCGACCGCCTCCCCGCCCTTCTCGGCCTCGACCGCGGCATGCTCCAGGGTCAGCCGGTCCTTCGCTGACTGCCGGTTGCCGGCGAGGAGGACGATCGGGCCGGCGTAGGTGGCCTGGAGCGAGAGCATCAGGTTGAGCAGGATGAAGGGGTAGACGTCCCAGCGGCCGAAGATCACGGCCACCGCGTTCAGAGTGATCCAGATCACCATCAGCGCGGTCTGCACGATGAGGAAGGTCCAAGAGCCCATCCCAGCGGCCAGCCGGTCGGCAATCCGCTG
>DIZV01000174.1:5802-8092 GCA_002427995.1 Chloroflexi bacterium UBA6019 | reverse complement strand
CCTGGGTCAGCTCCTGGTTGCGGAGAGCGGTTGACATCGCCCGCGCAATCTAGCGCCCCGAGGGCGAGTTGTCCAAACTCTCGGCGGCCCTCGCCTGCTCGATCGCGGCCTGTTCCTCGTCGGTGAGGGTGATCTCCGACCGCCAATCGTGCACGGGTTTGGCGTAGACGCGGCAGCGATCGCGGTGGTAGAGGCTGTTGACAACGACCCCGGAGCCGCGGGAGTCGAGCAGCGCGAGGGCGAAGGAGTGATCGCCGCCGACGTCGTGATATGCCTGGTAACGGACCAGCCCCACCTGCTGGAGAGCCGACTCGCCGGGGGTGGTGGCGCCGGCGGCGGCCCGGTGGCGACCCTGCCGCTCGAGGGCGGCCACGCGGCGGAGAAGGCCGCCGGACAGACCGAGGCTCACGATCAGCCCCGCCCCCAGCGCGCCCTCGATCCAGCCCACCAGGGCGCGGCTACTTGACGAGGAGCGGGATGACGGTGAAGTTGGCGATCACCAGGAGCGCGATCATCAGCCCGCCGACGATCGCGATCTGCCTCAGGTCGCTTGTGAAGTAGGGGACGCGGTCGAGCGGGATACCTGGGTCGCCGGTCTCCAGCACGACGCGGTTGCGGCCCTTGCCGCGGACCTGGACGCCCCCGCCCAGCGACATCTCCACCGCGCGGACCAGGGCCTGGTCACCGCCGACCCGTCCGCCGCGAGGAGCAACCGCCGCGGCCGATCCGGGCGGTGGCGGAGCCACCGGGAGGGGTTGGCGAACCCGGGTTTTGACGCCGGCGCCGCGGCGCTTCTGCTTGCGTGCCATGTCCGGAGCGAAGTTTAGCGGCAGGCACCCAAACGGAAGCAGGCAAGTGGTAGTGGGATGGAATGCTGGGGCGTGAGCTGCGACGACTGCTGGTTTTCACTTGCCTGCCGCCGGGGGCCGGGCACAACTTGCTGCGACGTTGGCTACGAGATGTTGTGTCCGGCGCCATTTGTACCTCATCATCTAGCGGCTGTCAAGGGTTATTAGCTCTGAACATGACCGTGAGATAATTTCCGGCCTGAGCAACTGCACCCAATGTGGCTCACGCCTTGAGCAGGCACACCGGTTTTGCTGGAACTGCGGGGTCGCGAGGCCGACCGAACCGGCCCCACCGCAGGTCACGGCGCGCCCGGCGGCGGCCGCCCTGGGCGAGAACGGAAAGCTGCCCGGCCAGGTGGGCGTGATCGCGATGCTCTCCGCCGCGACCGCGGTGCTCTTCCTCGTCATCCTCGCCCAGACCGCGGCGATGATCCTGAACCCCAATGGCCGGGCAGGTCTCGACCAGATCGTCGCCCAGGCCGGAGTCAGCGCAGCCCAGCGGCCCGGCATCCTGGTCCTCTACGAGGTCACGCTGATCCTCCTCTCGCTACTGCCGGCGATCCTCCACGGGGTCGCCTTCTACGGTCTGGTGGGGAGGCGGCGGGCGGGCTGGATCGTCGCCTTCCTGCTCTCCATCGGGTGGTCCCTGCTCCTGGTCGGGATCCCCTTCGCGATCCTTCTCTGGCGGCGGGACACGCGGGAGGCGTTCGGGCTCTCATGACGCCCTACGGGCCGCGCCCGACGAGGTAGACGACCCGGAAGATCAGGCCCTGGACCGCGTAGCCCGGGCTGCCCAGCGCCGCCCGGTCGATGTAGAGCCGGAGGTCGAAATACTCCCGCCGGCCGCGCCGCCATTCGGAATCGAGCTCGCCGGCCGGCGGCTCGGTCGTGAGGCTGGACGGGGACAAGCGCCAGCCGGACGCGGCGAGCCGCTGCGCGTACCAGGCCGAGATCGTCTCCGGGGCGGCCGGGGTGACCAGCAGGCTGTCCACCTCGGCCGGGTTCGAGATCGGGTTGGCGGGATCCGAGCTCTGGTCAGAGGTCGCCCGGGCCAGGACCGCCGAGCCCGGGTAGAAGAGCGTCGCCTCGGGCCGGAGGGCGAGGTCGGAGGCTCGGACCGCCCGGTGGTCGGGCAGGCCATCGGGACCGCGCGAGGTCTCGGTGTAGTACCCCACCCCGGCGAACGCCGCGGCGAGCGCTGCGATACCGCCGACGACGAGGCCGCCAACCAGGAGCGCTCGGCGGGAAACCCCGGAGACCGCGGTGCGGCCAGAGTCGGAGAAGCTCCCGAAGAGATCGGACTTCGCGCGCCCATACCTCTCCGGGTCGGTATGCTCGGCAGCCAGCCGCCGCTTCACCTCGCCGAAGCTCCGGCGCGCCTCCGGGTCCGTCCGCAGCCGCTC
This sequence comes from Chloroflexi bacterium UBA6019, assembly GCA_002427995.1. Classification (GTDB taxonomy): domain Bacteria; phylum Chloroflexota; class Dormibacteria; order Dormibacterales; family Dormibacteraceae; genus UBA6019. The sequence continues at coordinate 5,841 of DIZV01000174.1, read as the reverse complement.
ACGCAATCCAAGGTGGGAGAGCCAGGTCGCGCTGCCGGG
>DIZV01000174.1:0-5640 GCA_002427995.1 Chloroflexi bacterium UBA6019 | reverse complement strand
CCGGCCGCCTCCAGCGCCGGGCGCAGCTCGTGGGCGCTCGAGTAGTCGGCGAGGACGACGTCGATGTCGATGATCGGCCGCGCGGGGAGCCCTGGGACGGAGGTGCCGCCCACATGCTCGATGTCGACCAGGTCCGCTCCAAGCGCCTCCTCGATCCGATTCCGGAGGTCCTCGAAACGCGCCGGCCAGGCCGGGTCGTAGTCGGAGACGACGACCGGCGAGGCCGTCGTCAGCCGCCGATTCGGAAGAAGACCACGTCGCCGTCGCGGACCCGGTACTCGCGGCCCTCGACCCGCAGCCTGCCGGCGGACCGGAGCGCCTCCATCGAGCCGGCTTCGACCAGCTCGTCGACGCTGGTGACCTCGGCGCGGATGAACTTCTTGATGAAGTCGGTGTGGATGACCCCGGGCCGCGATCGGCGCCGGCGCCCCGTCCTCGCAGGGCCAGGCCCGAACCTCGGGCTCGCCCGCGGTGAAGTAGGTGATCAGCCCGCCCGCCTGCCAGACGGCGCGCGCCACCGCCGCCAGCCCCGACTCGGTGAGACCGTAGGAGGCGCGGTACTCGGCGGCGTCGGTCGGGTCGAGCTCCGCCAGCTCCACCTCGAGCGCCGCGGCGACGACCGCGGCCTGGGCCCCGTGGGCGAGGGCGTGGTGCTCGACCGGCGCACCGGCGGCCGCCGAGTCGGCAACGTTGGCGACGTACACCATCGGCTTGATGGTGACCGGGAAGAGCGGGGCCAGCGCCTCGCGGGCGGCGGCGTCGAGCTCCATCGAGCGCAATGGCTGCCCCCCGTCGAGGTGGGCCTTGGCGCGAGCGAGAATTTCCGCCACTGCCGCGGCCCCCGGCTTGTTGATCCTCGCCTCTTTGGCGGCGATCTCGAGCCGCTTCTCGACCGAGGCGAGGTCAGCGAGCACCATGTCGAGGCCGCTGCTCTCGAGGTCACCGGCGGGGTCGGCACCGGCGCCGAAGCAGCGAGCCACGGCCAGGATCACGTCCGCCTCCCGCGCGGCGGCGACCTGCTGGGCCCGGCTGCCGGGCGGGGCGTCCGCGACCCGGACCTGGGCGTACACCTTCTTTTTCGGGACGACCGCGGCTTCCAGCCGGTCGAGCCGCTCGTCGGGCACGTCCACCATCCCGACGCCACCCGAGCCGCGGCCGCCGGTGAGGGCATTGAAAAGGGTCGTCTTGCCGGAGCCGGGCGGCCCGACGATGGCTACTGAAACGGACAACTTTCTATTTGACGTCCAGCTCGAAGGCTGTGTGAAGGGCGCGGACGCCGTCCGCGGCCCGGGCGCGGTCGACGAGGCAGGTGATCCGGATCTCGGAGGTGCTGATCATCTCGATGTTGATCCGGTTCTCGGCCAGTGTCCGGAACATCCGGGCGGCGATGCCGGGCGTGCCGAGCATGCCAGTCCCGACGATCGAGAGCTTGGCGAGCCCGCCGCTGGAGAGCACCTCGACGGCGCCGATCTGGCGGTTCGCCTCCTGCACGAGCGCGACCGCCTGGGCAAGCTCGCCCTCGTCGACGGTGAAGGTGATGTCGGTGGCGCCGGTCAGGCCGACGTTCTGGACGATGACGTCGACCGAGATCGAGGCGGCGCCGAGCGGCTCGAACAGCGCCGCGGCGACGCCGGGGCGATCGGGGACACCGCGAACGGTGATCTTGGCGACGTTGCTCTCGTGCGCTACACCCCGCACGCGGTTGCGATCCTCCATTGGTACCTGGGCGACGATCATCGTACCGACGCCCTTCTTGAAGGAGCTGCGAACGTGGATCTCGACGCCGTAGAGCTCGCCCAGCTCGACTGCCCGCGGGTGCAGGACCTTGGCGCCGACCGCGGCCAGCTCAAGCATCTCCTCATAGGAGATGTGGGCGATCTTGCGGGCTCGGGCGACAACCCGCGGATCGGCGCTGTAGATGCCGTCGACGTCGGTGTAGATCTCGCAGCTGGGGGCGCCGAGGGCAGCCGCGAGAGCGACCGCCGTCGTGTCCGACCCGCCCCGGCCGAGGGTCGTGATCTCCATCGACTCGGTGACGCCCTGGAAGCCGGCGACGACGCAGACCCGGCCGGCGTCGAGCTCGGCCCGGATCCGCTGGGTCTCGATCTCGCGGATCCGTGCCTTGGAATGGTGGCCGCTGGTCCGCACCCCGGCCTGGAGGCCCGTCAGGGAGATCGCCGGCACGCCCATCGCCTGCAGGCACATCGCCACCAGAGGTGCCGTGATCGTCTCGCCGTTGGCGGTGAGCATGTCGAGCTCGCGGGCGGACGGCGCCGGGGAAACGCGGCGGGCGAGGTCGATCAGCCGGTCGGTTGTATGGCCCATGGCGGAGACGACAGCCACCACCGGGTGCCCGGAGCGGACGCTCTCGGCGATCCGCCTGCTGACGCGCCAGATCCGAGCCGGGCTGGCGACCGAGGTCCCGCCGTACTTCTGGACGATGACCCGGCTCACAGGGACGCGATCCGGCTGGTGAGTGGCTCGCCGGGTGTCTCGGTAGCGGCTGTCATTGCCCTCGCGACCCGCTCACCGGCGCCGCGGCGGCAGAAGGCGAAGACGCTCGGCCCGGCTCCCGCCAGCGCCGCGCCCCAGGCCCCGGCTGCGTAGGCGGCGTCGAGGGTCGCCGGCAGCCAGGGGTAGAGCGAGGTGCGGGCCGGCTGATGGAGACGGTCGTCCATCGCCGGCCTGAGCAGCGCCCAGTCCCGGGTGTAGAGGGCGTGCACGAGGAGCGCGAGGCGGCCGGCGTTGTGAACCGCGTCGGCCCGGCTCACGGCGGGATCGAGGATGGCGCGCGCCGCCTCGGTCGGGGTCGGCACGGCGGCGACGAAGAGGGCGAGGTCGAGGTCCGGCGGGGGCAGATGGTGGACGCGCCCATCGACGCAGGCGACCAGCCCGCCGTGGATCGCCGCGGCGACGTTGTCGGGGTGGCCCTCGGCGGTGGCCGCCCGGGCGAGCAGGTCGGCCCCGTGCAGGCCTTCCAGGCGGAGAGCCGCGACCCGCGCCGCGGCGCTGCTGCCGAGACCGACCCCGAGCGGGATGTCACTCTTGACGCGACCCTTCATGGCCAGCTTCGCGAAGGGGTGGTCAGCGGGCGGAACCGCCCCTTCGAAGCGCCAGTCCGGCGCGCCCGCGGGCTCGGCCTCCACCTCCAGCCAGAGGTCGATCGCCATCGCCAGCACGTCAAAGCCAGGGCCGAGGTTGGCGATCGAGGCGGGCACGCGGACTTTCACAACTTCAGGATCTTGGCCAGGGTGCGGGCGTCGCCGTCGAGCTCGACCGGCGGCTCGACGTTGGCGAGGGCGGCATCAGGGTCCTTCAGGCCGGACCCGGTGAGGACGATGACGGTGGTCGAGTCGCGCTCGATCCGGCCGTCGCGGACAAGGCGCGTCAGCAGCGCCAGGGGCGCCACCGAAGCCGGCTCCGCGAACAGGCCTTCGCCCGACGCCAGGGCGATCTGCGCCTGCAGGATCTCGGTGTCGGAGACCGCCTCGATGAGGCCGCCGGATTCGTCCCGAGCGCTCGTCGCGCCCTCCCAGCTCGCCGGGTTCCCGATCTTGATCGCGGTCGCCACCGTCCTGGGGTCCTCGACGACGTGGCCGAGAACGATCGGCGCCGCCCCCTCCGCCTGGGCGCCGACCATGCGGGGCAGGATGCGGCAGCGGCCGAGCTCGTGGTACTCCCGGAAGCCCTTCCAATAGGCCGTGATGTTCCCGGCGTTGCCGACGGGCAGGACCAGGTAGTCGGGTGCGTCACCGAGAGCGTCGACGATCTCGAAGGCGGCCGTCTTCTGCCCTTCGATCCGGTATGGGTTGACAGAGTTGACGAGGGCGACCGGATAGCGGTCGGCGAGCTCGCGGACGGTCTGGAGGGCGGCGTCGAAATTGCCCTTGATCTGGACCACCTTGGCACCGTAGAGGAGCGCCTGGGAAAGCTTGTTGAGCGCGATCTGGCCCGCGGGGATGACCACGATCGCGCGCATCCGCATCCGGGCCGCGTAGGCGGCGGCGGAGGCGGAGGTGTTGCCGGTGGAGGCACAGACCAGAACCTTGGCGCCCTCCTCCACCGCCTTCGCCACCGCGACCACCATCCCTCGGTCCTTGAAGGAGCCGGTCGGGTTCAGGCCCTCGTACTTGAAGAGGAGCCTCTTCAACCCCAGTGCCGGCCCCAGGTTGCGGCTCTCGACCAGCGGCGTCGATCCTTCATTGAGGTCGACCAGCGGGGTCCGCTCGGTGATCGGCAGGTGCTCGCGGTAGCGGGCTATGACTCCCAACTCGCCCGGCGCCTCAGACCACCCGGAGAAAGGCGCAGACTTGTTTTACCTGCTCGAGCTGGGCGATCCGCGACCGCGCCCTCTGCAGCCCCGCGTCGAGGGCCGGATGGGTCGTGAAGACAAGCTCGGCCGTACCCTCCTCGACCGAGTCCTTCTGGATCATGGAAGCGATCGACACGCCCTCCTCGGCGAAGACGGTGCCGACCGCGGCGAGGACGCCGGGCTGGTCGAGCGCCCGAAGCCTGAAGTAGGCCTTGGTCGTGACCTCCGCCATGGGCAGCATCGGCGGGTCGGCGTCGAAGCGCATTGCAATCCGATTGAAGGCTCCCTTGCGGACAGAGTGCGCCACGTCGAGGAGATCGCCCACCACGGCGCTGGCGGTCGGCCTGCCGCCGGCCCCCTGGCCCCAGAGAAGGACCTCACCGACCAGGTCGCCGGTGATCTGGACCGCGTTGAAGGCGCCCTCGACGGTCGCGAGCGGGTGATGGGCCGGGATCATCGCCGGGTGGACGCGCGCCTCGATCCGACCCCCGGTGCGCGCCGCGTAGGCGAGCAGCTTGATCTCGTAGCCGAGCTCGCGGGCGTAGCGGAAATCGAGCGGATCGACAGCGCGGATGCCCTCGCGGAAAACCTGGTCCGGGTGGACCCGGGCGCCGAAGGCGATCGAGGCGAGGATGGAGAGCTTGTAGGCCGCGTCGAAGCCGTCGACGTCGGAGCTCGGGTCCGCCTCGGCGAAGCCGGCCGCCTGGGCTTCGGCAACGGCCTCGTCGAAGCTGATCCCGGCGCTCGCCATCCGGCCCAGCATGTAGTTGGTGGTGCCGTTGATCACGGCCGCTATCCGCTCGATCTCGTTGGCGATCAGGTCGACCTTGAAGGTGCTGATGAGGGGGATACCGCCGCCGACCGCCGCCTCGAAGTAGACATCGACGTCCCGCTCGCCGGCCAGCTCCAGCAGCCCTGGGCCGTGGATGGCCATCACGACCTTGTTGGCGGTCACGACGTGCTTGCCGGCCCGGATCGCCCGCTCCAGGTAGCTGCGCGCCGGCTCCTCACCGCCCATCACCTCGACCACGACCTGGATCGCGGGATCCTCGAGGATGTCCTCGGGCCGGCCCGTCAGCAGCGCTCTCGGGATCCCCCGCGGACGTTCGAGGTCGCGGACCAGCACCCGCGTCAGGTTGAGCTCGACGCCGGTGCGGTCGGCGATCTCGCGCCGCTTGGCGAGCAGGCGCTCGGCCACCTGGGCTCCGACCGTCCCCAGGCCGAGCAGTCCGACACTCAATTGCACTCCCGTATTCTGTCCTGCCGTGGCGACTCCTGTCTCTTATCACTCATCTGACGCTGCCGACGAAGGGGATAGGGTAGAGCTC
>DIZV01000093.1 GCA_002427995.1 Chloroflexi bacterium UBA6019 | reverse complement strand
CCCAACCACCTCGAGTTCTGGGAGTGGGCGCGCCAGCCGGGCAAGACCAGGGGGGGCTGGCTCGCTTTCTACGCCTTCGACCACGGTGGGCCGCTCTGGGGCAACGGGGTGACGGCGATGGTCCGCCGCTTCGGCCGCTTCGCGCCGGCGCCGAGCGGCGCGCCGCCGCAGCCGTCGCCACGGCAGAGGAGGACGGAGCGGCGCCCGCGCTGACCGGCCTCGCCTGGGCGGCGGCAGTCACCGCGGTCGAGGCTGCCGCCAGGAGCAGGCAGAAAAGCCGCGCCCGGGGCTGGCTCGCGGCCTACGGGCTGGTGGCGACGGTGGCCGGCGCGGCGAGCCCGAGGCTCCGCCGCCGGCGGCGGCTCCCCGGTGCGCTCTGGCTCGGGATCCCTCTCGTCCTGGCCGGCTACCAGGCCGGGCGAGCCCTGACCGGCGACCGCCCAACCGGTCCGCCTCCGGAACCGGCCGGACTCGAGCTGCTCACCCTCGCGGCGGTCGTCGCTCCGGCCGAGGAGCTGGCCTGGGGCGGCCAGGTCGAGCCGCGCGTGGGCGTCGCCGCGACCGCCGTCCTCTTCGCCCTCAAGCACGTGGCGATTGATGGGCGCTGGCGGCGCGCACCCGGGCTCGCCCTCTTCTGGCTGGGCCTCGGCCTGGTCCGCAGTCGCTCGCCCCGACTCGCGCTGGCGCTTCACGTCGCCGCCAACGCCGGCGGCGTCCTGCTCGGTCACGCAAGCGGCCGCGATTCGTTCTAATAGGGCGTTACATGGAGGTCCGGGACGGGGAAAGGCAGGGTTGGTACGCCCCCTCGGTACGGCCTTCGCGCCGCGGCGTCGTCATCGTCCACGAGATCGCCGGGCTCAATGACGACATGCGCCGGATTGCCGGCCGCTTCGCTTCCGAGGGTTACCACGCCGTCGTCCCGCGCTTCTTCCGCAGCGTCGGTTGCCTGGTTCGGACGCTGGGCGAGGTCAACGCTCGCTCGGGCAGCGGCCAGGTGGCCGCCGAGATCGAGTCCTGGCGCGCCTGGCTGGCGGAGGGCAAGAAGGTGGGCCCGCCCGCGGTCTGCGGTTTCTGCCTCGGCGGCGGCTTCGCGCTCGCCTTCGCGGCCGGTCACGGCGACACGGTCCCGGTGGTCGCCGCCCACTATGCCGCGGCCCCCGAAGATGTCAGCCGGTCGTGTCCCGTGGTCGCGTCCTACGGCGAGAAGGACGCGCTCTTCCGCGAGTCGGGCCGCCGGTTGCCGGCCGAGCTGACCCGGCATGGAATCGACCACGACATCAGGACCTACCCCGGGGTGGGTCACTCGTTCATGCAGCGCTACTCCGGCTGGCAGCGGCTCTTCGCCAAGGTGCCCAGCCCGATGTCGATCGGCTACGACGAGGCGGTGGCCGAGGACGCCTGGAAGCGGCTCTTCGCCTTTTTCGACCGGCACGTCGAATGAGCAATCCCGCCGTCGCCCGCTGGATGGCGGTCGCTCGGGGCGACGAACCGGCGGACCTCGTCGTCGCCGGCGGCCGGGTGCTGAGCGTCTTCACGCGGGAGTGGCTGGAGGCGGACGTCGCCATCGCCGACGGGCACGTGGTCGCGGTCGGCCCCGACTACCGGGGGCGGGAGCGGATCGACGCCTCCGGGGCCTGGGTGGCGCCGGGCTTGATCGATGCCCACATGCACATCGAGTCCTCCAAGCTGATGTTCGACGAGTTCGCCCGCGCCGTCCTCCCTCACGGCACCACAACCGTCGTTGCCGATCCCCACGAGCTCGCCAACGTCCTCGGCGTGGAGGGCGTCCACTGGCTCCTCCAGGCAACCGCCTCTCTGCCGCTGGAGGTGTACGTGATGGCCTCCTCCTGCGTGCCGGCCTCCGAGTTCGAGTCGCCCCGCGGGCCGCTCACAGTTGAGCAGATGGCCGAGCTCCTGAGGCACGATCGAGTCCTCGGGGTGGCCGAGATGATGAACTTTCCCGGCGTCGTCGCCGGCCGGCCGACAGAGCTCGCCAAGGCGGCTCTCAGCGACCATCTCGACGGCCACGCACCCGGCCTCCGCGGCCGCGCTCTGAACGCCTACGTGGCGGCCGGCATCCGCTCCGACCACGAGGCCACCACGGCGGCCGAGGCGGTCGAGAAGCGGCGTCTGGGGATGGGCGTGATGCTCCGCGAGGCGTCAATCGCCCGCAACCTGGTCGACCTCCTGCCGCTGGTGCTGGAGCACGGCCCGGACCACTGCTGCTTCTGCACCGACGACCGGGAGCCCAACTTCATCGTCGAGGAGGGGCACATCAACCAGATGGTGCGGGTGGCCGTAGCCAACGGGATCCGGCCCGAGGACGCGCTGACCATGGCGAGCCACAACGCAGCCGTCCAGCACGGCCTCCACCGCCTGGGCGCGATCGCGCCCGGCTACCAGGCGGACCTGATCGTGCTCGACGACCTCGTCCACTTCATCCCCCGCCAGGTGCTGAAACGCGGCCGGCCGGTCGGAGCCGTCCCCTCGGTGCCGGTGCCGGATTGGGTGAGGCGCTCGATGAACGCGGCGCCGGTGACCGCCGGCTCCTTCCGGGTCACCGGCACCGGGGGCACGATCCGGGTGATCCGCGTCGTCCCGGCCCAGCTGCTGACGGGGATGGTGCTGCTCGAGCCCACGCGTCGCGGTGCCGAGCTGGTCGCCGATCCCGCCCGG
>DIZV01000058.1:7404-7605 GCA_002427995.1 Chloroflexi bacterium UBA6019 | reverse complement strand
TCCATCCCGGCGTCCCGGAGCGCGGTGGCGACCACGATGGCGCCCCGCCAGTGGGCATCCATGCCCAGCTTGGCGACGATCGCCTTCTGGCCGGCCAAGGGTGTCACCAGAGAGGAAACTCCCAGGAACCGAACGCGGAGCGGAAGGTCTCGCCGATCTCGCCCAGGCTCGCCCCCGCATCCACCGCGGAGAGCGTCGCCG
>DIZV01000058.1:1362-7299 GCA_002427995.1 Chloroflexi bacterium UBA6019 | reverse complement strand
CCCACCGCGGAGAGCGTCGCCGGCATCACGTTCTCGCCGCTCGAGCAGGCATCGCCGAGCGCGGCCAGCGCCGCCGCCAGGCGCGAAGTGTCGCGTCCACTTCGAGCCGAATGAAGCCGGGCCCTTTGCGCCTCGAGCGCCCCCGCGGGCAGCTCGAACATCTGGAGCTGCTCCTCATCGCCTTCCAGCTGGGTGTTCAGACCGACGACCAGCTGCTCTCCCGTCTCGATGCGTCGCTGGTAGTCGAAAGCGCGCCGCGACAGCTCGCCGTGGACCCAGCCTCGCTCGGTCGCGGCTACCACACCGCCGAGCCCGTCGATCTGGTCGATCAGGTCCCGCGCCCTCTCCTCGATGGCGTCGGTCAGGTGCTCAAGGAGATAGCTTCCGCCGAGCGGATCGGCGCTGCTGGCAACGCCGATCTCGTGAAGGAGCACGTACTGCGTGCGCAGGGCGGTCAGCGCCGCATGCTCACTGGGGATCGACAGTGCCTCGTCATAGCCGTTGATGTGCAGGGACTGAGTACCGCCCAGAACGGCGGCGAGGGCCTGGAGAGCGCTACGCGCGATGTTGACGTGGACATGTCGCGACACTGCGGTCACACCCGAGGTCTGGACGTGAAAGCGGAAGCGCTGGCAGGCCGGGTCATGGATCCCGAGCACGTCGCGCACCCAGTAGGCCCACATCCGCCGGCAGGCCCGGAACTTGGCGATCTCCTCCAGGAAGTCGTTGTGGGCGTCGAGGAAGAAAGTCAGGCGCGGCAGGGCTCGCTGCGCTTCGACTCCACGCGAGAGCAGCTCGCGAGCGACCGCCTGGCCGTGGGCCAGGGTGAGCGCCATTTCGAGGGGGGCGTCCGCACCTGCCTCGCGGTAGTTGTAGCCGCTGACACTCACCGGGTTCCAGCGCGGCATCTCGGCGATGACCCATTCGGCCAGGTCGCACTCCAGCCGGAAGGAGGCCACCGGTGGCAGCGCTCGCGGCGCGATCGTGATCGCGGTCTCCATCAGGAAATCGTTCTGGCTGGTTCCGGAGAGCGCTCGGCGGTCGATGCCGCGGCCCTCTGCGGAGCGCACGAACATGGCCAGGTGGGGGACCGCGCCGATCGGCTGCGAGGAGACCAGAGAGACGCTGACGCTCTCAAGGGGTATCCCCGCGAAGAGATCGTCGAAGTCCTCTCTCAGGTCGACCGCGACGCCGCCGCGCCCAACGTCCGGCACTGCCAGGGGATCGTCGGAGTCGAAGGCGCGCAGGCTCGGGTAGTCGAAGACTCCGTTGACCGCCGTAGCTCCTTGCTCCAGTAGCAGCCGGTAGCGCTGGTTGGTGTCCCGCGCGGTCCCGAATCCGGCCAGCTGGCGGATGGCCCAGGGACGCTCGCGGTACATCGTGGGTCGGATGCCCCTGGTGAAGGGGAACTCGCCCGGACGCCCGAGACGATTGTCCAGTTCGTTTCCAACGTGCTCGGGCCCGGCCACCGAGGGCATCGGGATGCCGGAGGCCGTGGTCCGATCCTCGAACGCGGCGATCTCCTCCCCGCGGCGTGCCTTCACGAGGCGACCTCAAGCGGGTCGATGTCGGATCGCGTGATCACCTCGTGCCCAGCCTCGGTCACCGCCACCGTTTCCTCTAGGGTCATCCCACCCCAGCCCGGCACGATTATCTTTGGCTCGAGGGCGAGAACCATCCCCGGCTGCAGCGCTTCGTCGCTGCCGGGCCCGACCAGGGGCGGCTCGTCGATCTCAAGTCCCACACCGTGGCCCAGGTACTCCACTCCGCCAAGGGCCCGGGTCATGAACACCTCGCCCAGCCCCTCTTCGCGTGCGGTCTCGAGCGCCGCCTGGTAGACCGAGCTGACCGGCGCCCCCGGCCGGACGGCGGCGACGGCGGCGGCCAGGATTCGGCGGAGCGCCCGCCAGCAGTCCTGCTGGCGGGGAGTGGCGCTGCGCACGACCATCGTGCGAGCTTCATCACAGTGGTAGCCGTGAAACACCACACCCCGGTCGATCACAACCTGGTCGCCGGCCCGGAGCCGGCGCCGGCCGGCGGCAAAGGGACGGGCGGCACTGGGACCGGGGCCCGTCTGAGTGAGCCAGTGGCCGGAGACTTCCGCCGTCCCCGGGCCGGAGCAGACGATGCCCCACGGCAACGCGCCTCGCCAGCCACGGTGCCGCATCACGCCGTCCGCGCCCAGCTCCCGCTCGACGCCCTCCATCTCCAGCTGCAGCTCGTACTCGCGGAGGCCGGGACGCACGATCTCCCTCGCCCGCGCGAAGCTCGCGGCCGAGATCGAAGCCGCCTCCCGCAACACCCGCATTTCGGCGGCTGACTTCCGCCGGCGGAGCCCGAGCACTGAAGGCGAGAGGTCCAGCAGGCGGCGGCCCGAGAGCCGCTCTTCCAGCACGGCGAACTGGCGGTGGGGGAGGACATCGAATGGAAGCCCGACCGCACCGTTGGGCGGGCACATATCGCCCACGGCGTCGACCACGCTCCGGACGCCCAGAGAGCGCCGGGTGTCACCGACCGGGCTCTCCGAGCTGGCCCGCTCGAGATTGATCTGAACCAGGTGAACCGAGTCGCCACGGGCACTGACCACCAGCTGCGAAGCAAGGTCGAGACCGGTGAAGTAGACCAGGTCGGCGGGGGCGAGAACGACGGCGACGTCGATCCCGGCCGCTCCCATCGCTTCGATCAGCGCCTGCCGTCGAGAGCTGTACTCGGTGGCCGCGAAAGCAGGCGCGAAGGAGGATTCCGGCGCCGGGGAGGTCGGGGCTCGGCCAGTCTCGGTCACCGCCCGAGCGTTCATGACAGGCGGATGGGCAGCTGCTCGAGCTCCCGGCCCAGGATGGTCGGCTGCCACCGCAGCTCGCGATCGGCCTGGAGTTGGATTCGAGGCAGCCGCTCGGTAATCGTGGAGAAGGCGAGCGATGCCTCCAGGCGCGCCAGGGACGCGCCGAGGCAGTAGTGCCGGCCGTACCCGAAGGCGAGGTGAGCGTTGTCCGTTCGGCCGAGGTCGAGCCGGTCAGGGTCCGCGAAGCGCCGCGGATCGCGGTTGGCGGAGGCGTTGACGAGAAGAAGGCGGTCGCCCTTGGCGATGCGCGTGCCTCTCATCTCGAGATCGCTGGCGACCCAGCGCACGGAGAGCTTTGCCGGACCGTCAAAGCGGAGCAGTTCTTCGACCGCAGAGGTCATGGCAGAGGGCTCCTGCCGCAGCCGGTCCAGCTGGTCGGGATTCCGGAGCAATGCCAGAAGGCCGTTGGCAAGCAGGTTGGTGGTCGTCTCGTGACCGGCGAACAGGAGCAGGATCAGCATCGGGATCAGCTCGCCGGCGTCCACCGGAGGGCGGCCAGCCTCGGGCACGAGAAAGCTGCTGATCAGGTTGTCGCCCGGCCGTCGACGGTAGTGGGCGACGAGGTCGGCGAAGTAGGCCGAGAGGGCGTCGATCGCCTGCCGGGCACGCTGGTGGCGCTGGCCGTCGTCGAGCGCGCCGAAGACGAGCGCCTTCAGGTCCGTCGACCACGACTTGAAGAGTTCGCGATCGCCAGGGGGAACCCCAAGCAGCTCCGCGATCACGATCGCCGGAAGCGGAAAGGCGAAGTCGGCCACGAAGTCGGCCGTGGCCTTTCCCTCCAGCCCGCCGAGCAGGTCCTCGACCACCGCCTTGACCCGCGGACGCATGGCCTCGACAGTCCGAGGACTGAAGGCGTCCCGCGTGATCGCCCGCAGCCGGCCGTGCTCGGGTGGGTCGTTGAAGACCATCCACCGGGAGAGGGTTCGCAGCACCGGCTCCATCTCCTCCCGCTCGGGAGCGCTCAGCCTGGCTTCGAAGTGCGGGACGACGCGGTCCGACGACAGCCGGCCATCCTTGTAGCCCGCCATCACGTCCTCGTAGCGGGTGACGATCCAGCTCCGGTGCAGCTCGTTCCAGTGCACCGGATCCAGCTCCCGAAGCTGCCCGAAGTAGGTGTAGGGATCCGAGAGCGCGTCCGGGCTGAGGAGGTCGTCACCGACCGCCAGCCGCGTCATGGCCGCTCCAGCACGGCGACCACGCAGGCGTTGCCGTCAAGGCCTGCCACGCCCCCGCCCATGGTCTCGACGACGCCGATTCGCGCACCCTCCACCTGGCGCGCCCCCGCCTGACCGCGCAGCTGCCAGGTCACCTCCGCCAGCTGCGCCACTCCGGTGCAGCCGAGCGGGTGGCCCCGCGAGAGCAGGCCGCCGGAGGGGTTGACGGGCTGGGGACCGCCCAGCGCCGTGTGCCCGGACTCGGTGAGACGCCCGCCCTCCCCCTCGGCAGCGAGTCCCAGTCCTTCGATGCTGAGGATTTCGCCGATGGTGAATGAGTCGTGCACCTCGAAGAGGTCGGCTTCGGACGCTCCCAGCCCGGCCTCGGCGTAGGCAGCTTCAGCCGTCTCGCGCACGATCTCGAAGCCCCACGCGTGCTCGGACCGGTAGCCCCAGGCGCGACCGCTTCGAAGCGCGCAGCTCCTGACTCTGACCGCGTCCCGGCGGGCAGCTGCCCTGCCCACGACCAGGGCCGCTGCCCCGTCCGATATCGGACAGCACTGGAGGAGGGTGAGAGGATCGGCGATCAGCGGCGAAGCCAGCACCTCCTCGACGGTGTAGTCGCCCGAGTACTGGGCGCGGGAATTACCGAGCGCATGGCCATGGTTCTTGACCGAAACCTGAGCCAGCTGGCGGAGGGTCAGGCCATACCGAGCCATGTAGCGTGAGGCCGCCATCGCGTACACGCCGGGCAGGGCCAGCCCAGACCGGCCCTCGGGATCGCCGAGGTCGGGCGGTATGGCGCCGGTGATGCGCGAGCTCATGTGCTCCTGGCCCAGCACAAGCACCGTCTCATATCGCCCTTCCCGGACGGCCCAGCAGGCCTCGTGGAAGGCGGTTGTCCCACTTGCACAGGCGTTCTCGACCGTGATCACCGGAATTCGCCCGATGCCAAGGCCCTGCAGCGCTCGCTGGGCGCTTCCGAATGGCCCGAGAACGCTGCCCACGTAGGCGGCCTCGATCCCTCGGGCATCGACGCCAGAATCCGACAGCGCCTCTTGGACCGCGCTCCAGGCGAGCTGCGCCAGCGGCACCTCGGGCTGCTTCCCGAAGCTTGAAGTGCCGACCCCGAGCACCGCGGCCTGGTGGCTCATCGCACCAACTCCACGACGAGGTCGCCGCCGGAGTCGCCGCGAAGGCGGACACGGGTACCCACTGCCACGGGTTCCGTGCTCGCCTTGACGTGAACGAGCACGCGCGGCCCCCCGTCGAGGTCGACGTAGGCAAGGCAGTAGGGTGGGGTGCGGCCGGCGACCGGGACGCGGATCACCGTGGACCCCCAAACGGTGCCGTCGGGTCCGAAGCGCACCGGAGCGAGCTCGCCGCGACAGCCGGGACATGCGCTCACCACCAGCGTGGTGCGCAAGCCGCAGGCAGCGCACTGCTGTCCGACGACATGGGCGCGGCCGGCCACGATCTCGACCTGGGGCCGGGGATCGGGGAGTCTCCTTGTCATTCCTTCGGGCGCTGATCCACGACCCGGCGCGCCTTGAAGGTCTGAACCTCGAAGGTGCCCGGCTCAGCCACCGCCACCGGAACGCGAACCCCGAGGCCGTTCTTGAGGCGCGCCTCCAGCTCCTCCTGCAACTGGGGTACCCGCTGGGAATCGAACTCGGGCGCGCGCTCGACCTCCACCCGCATCTCGTCCAGGTCCCGGGGCCGCTCGACGTAGATGCGGAACTCCCCACCGGTGCCGTCGACGGATCGGATCACAGCCTCGACCGCGCTGGGATAGACGTTGGCGCCCCGGATGAGCAGCATGTCATCGAGGCGCCCGTAGACGCCCTTGGGCAGCCGCGGATACGTTCGGCCGCACGGGCAGGGGTCGGTGGAAAGGACGCCCTCGTCGCCGGTCCAAAAGCGGATCATCGGCTGCGAGTC
>DIZV01000058.1:540-1219 GCA_002427995.1 Chloroflexi bacterium UBA6019 | reverse complement strand
TGGAGACGATCTCGGTGTAGTTCTCGTCGATGAACAGGTGCCCGCCGCCCTCGTTCTCGAGGCAGCCGGCGTTGGCGGTGAACGGATACATCTCGGAGGTCGATCCCGGCGCGAGGTCGATCAGCGCGATGTCGCCCCACTGGTCCTTCATCATCTGCCGGACCGAGGGGATGCTGGCGCCCGGTTCACCGCCCATCACGGCCAGAGAGACGCTCGAGCGGGAGACGTCGACGCCCATCTCGGCGGCCTTGTTGCCCAGGTGGACCACGTAGGAGGGGGTTGCCACCAGCACGTCGCAGCCGAGCCGGCCGATCATCTCGACCTGGCGCTCGGTGGTGACCAGGGTGCCGGCCGGGAAGCAGCAGGCCCCGAGCTTCTCCGCCGCCTGCAGCAGCCCCCAGCCGCCGAAGAAGAGGGTGAACGGGAAGGAGATGTGGACCAGGTCGTCGGGGCGGACCCCGGCGCACCAGAGCGCCATCTGCGAAAACTCGCCGGCCCGCTCCCAGTCCTGCTTGGAGACGCCGTACATCGTCGGCTTGCCCATCGTGCCTGAGGAGCCGTGGATGCGCGCCAGCCGGCCACGCTCGACGCCGAGGTAGGAGCCGAAGGGCGGGTTCGCCTCCTGGTCGGCCACCAGCATCTTCTTGGTGATGACCGGAACCTTGGTCGTGAAGTCCTC
>DIZV01000058.1:0-268 GCA_002427995.1 Chloroflexi bacterium UBA6019 | reverse complement strand
AGGGACCTCACCATCGCGGGTTTGAACCCCCGCTCGTCGTAGTGCCTGCGGTAGAACGGCAGCTTCTCGTAGACGTAGCGAAGCTGGTGCTGGAGCCGCTTCAGGATCAGCTGCGCTCGCTTCCGGGGATCCATCGTCTCCCGCTCCTCGTCCCAGTAGCGGCGGTAGTTCCGGAGCCGGGCCTCCGCGGTCCTTCTCGGTGCATCCACGACCATTCGACAGCCACCCCCGATGGATTATTGGTGAGTGAAGATTCACTCACCATAGC
>DIZV01000041.1:3001-3748 GCA_002427995.1 Chloroflexi bacterium UBA6019 | reverse complement strand
AGCCGCGTCAGCACCCGGAGCCGCATCACCTTCTCGGCCCGCGCCATCTCGACCCAGTCGTTTATGCCGAGCGCCTCGCCCGCGTCCTCGATCCGGAACACCTCGACCGGGAGGAGCCGGGCAACCGCGTCGGTGAGGTAGATCTCGCCCGCCTTGTTGGCCGGCTTGAGGCCGGCCAGGGCCGCCTGCAGGTCCTCGCTCCGGAAGCAGTAGAGGCCGACGTTGATCTCGGTGACCCGTCGCTCCTCGGTCCCGGCGTCCTTCTGCTCGACGATCCGGCTGAAATTGCCCGCCTCATCCCGAAGGATCCGGCCGTCGCGGCGGAGCGGATCGTCGACCGACCCGAGGGTGACCTTCGCGCCGCTCGCCCGGTGCCGCTCGATCAGGGCTCGGATCGTCTCCGGCCGGATCAGGGCCAGGTCGCCGTTGATCACCAGCACGTCGCCCAGGAGCCGGTTCCGGGGGACCATCGAAAGCGCGTGGCCGGTGCCTCGCGGCTGCTGCTGGTAGACGACCTCGCAGCGATCGGCAAGGTGCTCTGCGACCTCGGGCTGGGACGGGTTGAGGACAGCCACGGGCCGTTCGATCCCCGCTTCGCGGCAGGCGTCGACGATGAGGTCGATCATCGGTTTCCCGCCCACGCCGTGGAGGACCTTCGGCTTGCGCGAACGGAGTCGGGTGCCGAGGCCGGCGGCTAGGATGACAGCCGAAAGTGGTCGCTGGCTCAAAGGGTTCCCCGAGGGGACT
>DIZV01000041.1:0-2883 GCA_002427995.1 Chloroflexi bacterium UBA6019 | reverse complement strand
CATCCCTCCGCCGGCGCGCGGGCGGCCTCGCCCAGCCCCGCGCCAACGCCGGCGGCGTCCTACTGGGTGCTGGCAACGCTCGGCCTCCGGCTTCACCAGGCGCCCGCCCCCGCCTCGACCGTGGTCACCGTGATCCGGCCCGGCGCCCAGCTCGACGCGACCGAGCTGCGCGTGGTGAGCGGTATCAGCTGGGTCCACGTCCACGCCCACTCGGCGGCCGACATCGACGGCTGGGCCGTGAACGACCCGACGCTGCTGACCGACATCCCGATGCAGCAACACGACGACGCCGCCCTCGGTTACTCCCTCCTCTTCCCCGCCTCCTGGAGCTACGCCGCCGGCGGTCCCGCCGTCGCCTTCTTCACCTCGGCCGACGGGACCCAGAAGCTCACGGTGGTGACGACGGACACCGTCGAGCACCTGCCGCCGGTCCCCACCAGCCCGGGCAAGGCCGACCACGAGCTGGGACCCCTCGACGTCTACGGCAAGAGTCCCGTACTGACCTTCTACAAGCTCACCGCCGGCGGCTGGGAGCTGTCGCTGAGCTTCCTCTGGGCGACCGGCCGAGCCTTCGGATTCGACCTCCGCGAGCCGCAGGCCGACTCCGGCCTGCTGAAGCAGATCCTGGCCAGCGTCATCATCCGCTGAGGCCACCGGTCCCCTGGCCTCCGTCCCACCGGGGCAGGGCGGCGGCAACGGCGGTCCAGCAGTCCAGCCCGGACACCATGGCCCTGGCCGCGGGCTCGCTCGCGGCCTCCCGGAAGAAGGCGGAGCCGCTCCCCGTCATGACCCACCCCTCGCCGAGCCGCCGGGCGAAGCGCTCGAGGCGCGGGTCGACCGCGCAGGCCGCCCGGAAGAGGTGGTTGCGCCCGTTCCCGCCGACCTCGTCCCAGGCCCGGTAGACCGCCCCCGTCCCGACCTCGAAGCCGGGCCAGGCGAGGGCGAACCAACCCGCCGCCGGCGGCAGGGGCTCCAGGATCTCCCCCCGACCACGGGCCCGGGCGCGGCCCCCGGCCAAAAAGAAGGGCACATCGGCGCCGAGCCGGCCGGCGATGGCCGCGAGGTCGGCACGGCCCCGGCCACCGGCGCGCAGCACCGCCGCCCCGTCCGAGCTGCCGCCGCCCATTCCCGCCCCGGGAGGGATCCGCTTGTCGAGGACGAAGCGGGCGCCCAGCCCGACCTCGGCCGCCGCTCGGAGGACCAGGTTGTCGGCGCCCGCCGGGACCGCGAAGCCGCTCGACTCGAGGGTTGCGACGGCAGCCGGCTCGATCGCCAGCAGGTCACAGAGGTCGATCGCCTGGAGCACCGTCTCGACCTCGTGCATCCCGTCCGGCCGGCGGCCGAGGACGCGCAGCTCCAAGTTGAGCTTGGCCGGTGCCCGCTGCTCCTCGGTCAATCGAGCCGGAGGAGGCCCTTCCGGTAGGCCGCGCCGTTGAGCCGGTAGTGCGCCGCGGGCCTGGCGGGCCACTCGGCCGAGGAGCCGGAGAGTCGCTTCTTCACCGTCGCGGGCACGCCCGCCGCGAGCTGGCCCGCGGGCACCTCGTGGCCCTCCATCAGCACCGAGCCGGCGGCCAGCATGGCGCCCTCGCCGACGCGGCTGCGCTGGAGCATGATCGCGCCCGTCCCGACCAGCGCCCCATCGCCGACGACGCACCCCTCGATGCAGGCGAGGTGGCCGAGGCTGGCATTGCGGCCGATGATCGTGGGCAGGTCGCGCGAGCAGTGGACGACGCAGCCGTCCTGGATGTTGCTGCCCTCGCCGACCTCGATGTGCGACTCGTCGCCCCGGAGCACCGCCCCGAACCAGACACTGGCGTGGGCGGCCACCCGCACGTCGCCGATCAGCACCGCGGTGGGCGCGATGTAGGCGTCCGGATGCACCTGCGGACGCTTCCCCTCCAACTCGAATTCAGGCATCTGGACCGGACGGCTATAATCCCATACCGTGGATTTCCCAGCCGGGCGGTTGACTCGTGGCTAAAAGAACCGCGTCGGCCCGCAAGCAGATGCGCGCCACCGTCGGCCGGACCGTCCGCAACAAGGCGGTGCGCTCCGCGGTCAAGACCCGGGTCGTCAAGGTCCGGCGGGCGATCGCCGAGCATGCCGAGGGCCTCGCCGAGCTGGGCGTCGCGGCAATCGCGAGCCTCGACCGCGCGGCCAACAAGGGCATCCTCCACCGCAACAACGCCGCCCGCCGCAAGTCGCGCCTGATGAAGGCGCTCAGCACCGCCGGACAGGCGCCGGCCGTGGCCGCACCGAAGCCGACCAAGGCGAAAGCGAAGGCGAAGGTCGCCCCTGCCAAGGCCGCCAAGCTGAGGGCAAAAGCGAAGGCTGTCGCGGCCAAGCCGGCCGCCCCGGCGGCGAAGCCGGCAGCAACCAAGGCCAAGGCGCCCACCGGGCCCGCGGCCAAGACCGCCGCCAAGCCCGCCAAGCCCGCCGCCAAGGCCGGCAAGGCCGCCAAGCCCGCCACCAAGAAGCGCTAGGCCGGTTCGGGCCGGCTCCTCAGAGCCGCGCGAGCACCCCGTCGAGTCCAGCCTCGGCGTCGATCTGCCCGCTCTTGACCTCCCACTCGTAGGCGAGGAGCGCCCGGAGTCCCGCCTCGAGCTGCGCTGAGTCGATCCCGCCCGCGGCCTCGAACGCCTTCTGGACCCGGAACGGGTGCTCCGACATGGCCGCCTGGATCTCCGCCAGCGACTCGCCCCGATCGCGCCTGGCCTTGACCGCGAGGACCATCGCCAGCTGGCGGCCGATCCGGTAGGCGAGAGCGGTCGGCGAATCGCCGCCGCGGACAAGGCTCCGGGCCACTCGGAAGGCGTCGCCGCTGGGTCGCGGCAGGAGGTTATCGGTGAGCCGGAAGGCCTCCTCCTCGTGCCCGCCCGCGAG
>DIZV01000096.1 GCA_002427995.1 Chloroflexi bacterium UBA6019 | reverse complement strand
CCATCACCGCGTCGCCGATGAATTTTTCCAGCGTCCCGCCGTGCCCGGCGACGACGGTCTTGGCGATCTCGTAGTACCGCCCGAGCAGAGAGCGGACCTCTTCCGGGTCCATCTCTTCCCCCATCGCCGTCGACCCGGTGACGTCGGCGAAGAGGACGGTGACGATCCGTCTTTCCTCGCTCACGGTTGGGAAGCTTAGTTCAGCTTCGGCCCGATCTCGCCGGGCCGGTTTGTGAAGACCGAATCGGGACGGCAGACCCGCGTCCAGAGCAGGCTCAGGTCGTCGTCGACCGTCCAGACCCCCACTGCCGCGCCGGCGGCGCGCAGCTCTGCCCTCATGGCGGGGTCGAGCGTCCCGAAGTAGGAGGAGTAAAGGTCGGCGCGAGCCGCCCGCAGCATGCCGACCGGGTCGATCGGCCGCGAGGCGTCGATGATGCCGGCGTCGACATCGGGCGCGACCTCCTTCAGGTGCCGGATGCAGAGGTGGTGGAAGGAGATCACGCTGACCTGCTCCACCATCCCCTGCTCGCGCAGCGTGGCCACCAGCTTCTCCTCCAGGCCGGGGTAGGGGATCGGGTTCTGCTTGGTCTCGATCACCAGCCCGACCCGGTCGCGGACCAGCTCGATGAGCTCCTCCAGCAGCGGGATCCGCTCCCCCTGGCCGGCGTCGAGCTCGCGCAGCTCGGCCAGCGTGTGGGCGCCGACCAGCCCGCTGCCGTTGGTCGTCCGCTCCAGGGTGTGGTCATGGATCACAGCCAGCTCGCCGTCGGTGGTCAGGTGGACGTCGCACTCGACCATGTCACAGCCGAGCTCGATCGCGGACCGGAAGGAGGCCAGTGTGTTCTCGGGATGGTCGGCCGGGTTGCCGCGGTGACCGCCCAGCAGCATCCGCTCCTCAGCCCGCGCCGCCTCCAGTCGCTGGCGCATCGTGTAGGGGCCCTGCATCGAATCGTGAGTCTAAACTCCACGCTCGATGTCCTCCACCGAGGCCCGGACGATCGCCGAGCTGCGAGCGTCCGGCCACCAGCGCGAGTCGGTCAAGCAGGAGATGCGGCGCAACCTGCTGGCGCGCCTGCGCGAGCGGCGGCCGATCTTCCCCGGCATCATCGGCTACGAGGAGACGGTCATCCCCCAGGTCGCCAATGCCGTCATCTCCGGCCACGACCTGATCTTCCTCGGCGAGCGAGGCCAGGCCAAGAGCCGGCTGATGCGCGCGATGACCGAGCTGCTCGACCCCGAGGTGCCCGTGATGGCCGCCTGCGAGATCAACGACCACCCGTTCGCCCCGATCTGCAAGCACTGCCGGGACGAGGTCGCAGCGAAGGGCGACGAGGCGGAGATCGAGTGGCTGCCACGAGAGCGGCGCTACGGCGAGAAGCTGGCCACCCCCGACACCTCGATCGCCGACCTGATCGGCGAGGTGGATCCGATCCGGGTCGCCGAGGGCCGCTACCTGGCCGACGAGCTGACCATCCACTACGGTCTCGTGCCGCGGACCAATCGAGGCATCTTCGGGATCAACGAGCTCCCCGACCTCGCCGAGCGGATCCAGGTCGGCCTGCTCAACATCATGGAGGAGAACGACGTCCAGATCCGCGGCTACCGGCTCCGGCTGCCCCTCGACCTCTTCGTCCTCGCCAGCGCCAACCCCGAGGACTACACCTCCCGAGGCCGGATCATCACGCCTCTCAAGGACCGCTTCGGCTCCCAGGTCCGGACCCACTACCCGCTGACGGTGCCGGAGGAGATCGAGATCATGGAGGCGGAGCGGACGCCGCCCGGCGCCGAGGTCGAGGTGCTGGTGCCGGCCTTCATGAAGGAGATCGTGGCCGAGATCACCCACCACTCCCGCCGCTCGCCGCACATCTCCCAGTCCTCCGGCGTGTCGGTCCGGATGTCGATCGGCAACTACGAGAACCTCATCTCCAACGCGATCCGGCGCTCGGTCCGGCTGGGTGAGTCGCTCGCGGTTCCCCGCGTCTCCGACCTGCAGTACCTGGTCGCCTCGACCGCCGGCCGGGTTGAGGTCGAGGCGCTCGACGAGGGCAAGGAGGAGCAGGTCCTGACCCGGATCCAACGGTCCGCTGTCAACGCCGTCTTCGGCCGCCACTTCACCGCCGGCCAGTTCGAATGGCTGGTCCAGCGCTTTGAGGAGGGCGCCTCGCTGGAGGTGGGCGAGGCGACGCCGGCGAGCGCCTACCTGAAGCTGCTGAAGGACCCCTCCGAGCTCCAGGCGGCGACCAAGCGGCTGGGTGTTCCCGAACGGCCGGAGGCCCAGGCGTCGGTGCTGGAGCTGGTACTGGAGGGTCTGCACCTGAACAAGCGTCTCAACAAGGATGAGATGGACGGGAAGGTCCTCTATCGCCGCTGAGATGAGCCAGGCCACCTGCGACCGCTGCCAGGCGCCGCTGGTCAAGGACGCGAGCTACTGCGACGGGTGCGGCCAGCGGTCCCGCGCCGCGATCCGGCGGGTCCGGTTGGCGGTGCGAATCGAAATCCTCTTCTTCGGGGCGATCGCGCTGATGGTGCTTGCCTTCGCCGTCAGCCAGATCCACCGTTAGAGCAGCGTGGAGCCAGACCGGACACTCGCCAAGGAGGACGTGCTGATGATGCTCGGCGCCTGCCCGGAGCGGGTGCGCGACTATGTCTCGGGCCTCGATGAGAACCGCCTCGCCTACCGTCACGGGCCGGCCTTCCCCACCCTTCGCGAGATCGTTCTCCACGTGAGCCAGACCGGCGCCGCCGCCGACTCAGCGCTGCGCCACGCCTGTGTTGAGGGCGCCTCCGAGGTCGATGCCATGGCCGCCCTTGAACCGGACCTCGACGGGGCCGAGGCGCTGGCGCCCGCGCTCGAGAAGCTGGAGGACATGGGACGGCTGCGGCGGCGCACGATGGACCTGCTCCGCGGGCTCACCGCCACCGATTGGGAACGGGTCGTCAGCGACCCCGGAATGGGAGAGCTGACAGTGCTCGACTTCTGCCGGCTGGTGGCAGCCCACGAGATGGGCCACCTCTCCCAGGTCCGCAACCTCACCGCGCTCCTTCCTGACTGAAAGTCCAGACTGGGAGCGATTCGCGGGCGATTAGTCGAGGCTCACGCCCGAACCGCGGCGATCCGCCGGCGGATGGACCCCTCTTAGCGGTTGGTCTCCTGGCGCACGAAGAGCGCCGTCCCGATGACCAGGAAGACGGCGAACATGGCCGCCATCACCGCCAGGTTGGTCAGCGGGTCGAAGAGCACGATCTTGGAGTACTCCGGTCGCCCTTGGTAGAGAATGCCGCGGAAGAGATCGACCGGGTATCGCAGCGGTGAGAGGAGCGAGAAGGGCGCGAGGTACCAGGGCAGGATTTTGATCGGGTTGAAGATCCCGGCCAGGAAGAACTGGGGAAACATCAGGAAGGGAAAGATCTGCTGCGCAGCCCGCTGGCTGTTGAGCAGGGACATCGCAAGCACACCGAAGCCCGCCCCGAGCAGGCAGGCGAGAACGGCAGCCGGGAGCATGAGGGCGAAGATCGGGAGCGTCAGCGGGACCTTGAGGAGGAGGGCCAGCCCGAACGCGGGCACCGCCTGGACCAGGGAGACGACGCTCTCGCCGAGGATCTTCCCGAAGACGATCGAGTAGCGCGAGATCGGCGACACGAACATCTCCTGGCTGAAATCCTGCTCGCGGTCCTCGATCAGCGAGATCAGGCCCTGCGCGGCCGACTGGAAGAGCGTCATCCCAAGCACGCCGGTGAAGATGAATCCGATGAAGTTGAAGCCGGCCGCCCGTCCCAGGTTGCCCTGCAACGTCCCGCCCATGAGACCGATGAAGATCAGCGGAAAGACGATCGAGAAGGCGAGCCGGGTCCGATCCCGGCCCAGCTTCAGGACGTCGCGAGAGGCGACGGTCAGGATCGCGCTGACGTCGCTCACTCGATCGCCGTCCCGACGATCTTGAGGTAGGCGTCCTCGAGCGAAGGGGCGTGGATCCGCAGCACGGTCAGCTCGGTGTCAAGCGAGCTGATCACGTCCTGGGCGGTGCGGCCGTCGAGGTGGACCTGGAAGGGACCGGCGTCGCGCACCGGCAGGCCTTTTCTCTCGAGCTCCCGCCGGAGGGCGGAGCGGTCGGCCGAATCGAGGACCAGGTACTCCTGGAGGAGGTCCGCCTTGATCTCGTCGGGGGTCCCGATCTTTACCACCTTCCCCTTGTCGAGGATGCAGATCCGATCCGCCTCCTCCGCCTCGTCCAGGTAGTGGGTGGTGAGGAAGACGGTGGTGTCGCTCTGCTCGCGGACGCCCTTCAGGTAGTCCCAGAGGTTGCGCCGGCTCGCCGCGTCGAGCCCGGCGGTGGGCTCGTCCAGGAAGAGCACCTTGGGCCGGTGCATCAGGCCGCGGATGATCTCCAGCTTGCGCATCATCCCGCCCGACAGCTTCTTGAGTGGCTTGAAGATCTCATCCCCCAATCCGAGCAAAGCGGCGAGCTCGGTCACCTGGCGCCGATAGTCGGCCGGCATCATCCGGTAGAAGGGCCGGTAGGGGTAGAGCCCGTAGAGGATGGCGTGAAAGCGGACGTTCTCCTCGCCCGACAGGTTCCGGTCGATGCTCGGCTTTTGGAAAATGATGCCGACCTGGCGGCGGACGGCGGCCGCCTCGTGGATGGCGTCGGCACCACCGATGTCGACCCGGCCGGAGGTGGGTGCCAGCGTCGTCGTGAGGATCGAGATCGTCGTCGTCTTGCCCGCGCCGTTGGGCCCTAGGAGGGCGAAGAACTCCCCCGGGTAGACCGAGAAGGAAACGCCGTCGACTGCGTTGCGGTCGGCCTTCCGGTAGCGCTTGACGAGGTCGCGAACCTCGATGACGGGCTGCTGCACTCCGGAAGAGTATTCGTCCCCGAAAGTGAGACGGTGCCGGGCACTTTGCCCGGCACCGTCACGAGGGAGGGAGGCCTTTACCGTACAACGATTCAGCCCGCTCTGTTCAGCAGCTCCCGGCGGAAATCCGCCAGCCGCCCGGCGCTGATCGCCTCCCGCACCTCTTCCAGCAGTCGCGCCGTGAAGCGCAGGTTGTGCTCGGCCGTGAGCGCGATCGCCAACACCTCGTGGGCTTTGAACAGGTGCCAGAGATAGGCCCGGCTGTACCGCTCACAGGTGTGGCAGTCGCAGCCATCCTCGAGCGGACCGTCCTCGGTGGCCCGGCCCGCCTGGGTGAGGTCGAGGCGGAAGCGTGGGCGACCGCGGAGGAGCGCGTGGCCATGGCGCGCAATCCGGGTCGGCATCGCGCAGTCGAAGGTGTCGATGCCTCGCAGGGCGCCCTCGACCAGGTCGTCAGGCTCGCCCACCCCGAGCAGGTGACGCGGCCTCTCCTCGGGCAGCAGCGGGACCACCAGGTCGACCACCCCGTACCAATCCCGCTTGGTCTCGCCCAGGCAGTCCCCGATCGCCATTCCGGCGAAGGGCAGTTCCGAGATGGCCGCCGCCGAGAGCCGGCGAAGCTCGGGATAGACCCCACCGTGGTTGATCCCGTAGAGAGACTGGCGCTCGGCCATGCCGAGGGCGTCGAAGGCCTCCAGGCAGCGCCGTGCCCAGCGGATGTTCCGTTCCGTCGCGTCGCGGGTGTAAGCGGGCGTCACGTGGAAGGGTGTGCACTCGTCGAGGCACATCAGCAGGTCGGCCCCCAGGTCGCGCTGGAGCGCCATGTTCGACTCGGGGGTGAAGCGGTGCCGGCTTCCATCCAGGTAGGACTTGAAGTCGGCGCCGTCCTCGTCGACGGTGACGGCGTCGACCAGCAGGGCCTCGTCGGGGTGGGCGGCGTGGCGCCGGCCCTTCACCTCGTCGGCGACGTGGCCGTGCTTGAAGCTGAAGATCTGAAACCCGCCGCTGTCGGTCGCGAGGACGCCTTCCCAGCCCATGTAGCGATGGAGGCCACCCGCCCGGGCGACCGCCGGTCCGCCCGGTTGGAGGTGGACGTGGTAGGCGTTCACGATCACGGCTCCGATGCCGGCGCGAGCCGCCCCCTCCGGGTCGAGGCCCTTCAGCGCGGCGCGGGTGGCGACGGCGAAAAAACCGGGCGTCTCGAGCACGCCGTGGGCGGTCCGGAGGATCCCGCGCCGGGCCCTGCCGTCGGTCGCGGTGACCTCGAAACTCAGCACGCCGGCGCCGGTTCGGGGGCCTTCGGCCGGCGGCCGAGGAGCGGCACCGACCCCAGGGCGAGCAGGCAGACGAGCGCGATCGAGAGGAAGGGCAGGGTGATCCAGTAGGTGAAGAGGAAGCCGCCGCCAAGGGAGCCGAGCGCCTCGACCCCGACTGTGAACATGCCGAACAGACCCTGGGCGCGGCCCTGCTGGTTTGCGGGCACGACACGGCTGATCTCGGCGTATACCGCCGGCATGCCACCCAGGGTGCAGAGCGCTTCGAGGAAGCTCAGCCCCATCACGATCGGGATGCTCCGGGTGAAGCCGTAGGCGACTGCGAAGAGGCCCGCGAAGAGGAGGGTCGAGGCGACCATGGTACGGATGCCGAACCTGTCTCCCAGCCGCCCGGCGGCGCCGCTGAAGAGGATCACCGGCAGCGAGTAGACGCTGACCGAGAGTCCGGCCACCAGCGTCGAGCCGCCGAGCGCGGTCATGTAGAGCACCCACATCGCGTTGTAGACGCCCGCCATGTAGGACCACGCGGCACCCGCCAGGACAGCCGGCAGCAGCACCAGCAGCAGGCGTCCCGGCACCAGCCCGCTGAGGGCCGCGTCCGTCGCGGGCTGCTCGGGGACCGCCGGGCGGCGCGGCAGCGACACCAGCATCGCCGCACCGCCGAGGCAGGCGAGGGCCGAGCAGGCGAAGACCAGATCGAGACCGATTAGGGCGAGGCCGCCCCCGATGATGGGCCCGATCAGGAAGCCGCCCATGCTCGACCCCTGCCAGTGGCCGAAGACGGTGGCCCGCATCCGGGGCGGGGTGAGGTCGGCCAGCAAAGCCCGGGCCGCCGGCATGTAGAAGCCCCCGACCGCGGCGTGGAGGAAGCGGATCCCGACCAGGGTGTTGACCGGCAGCGGCACCAGGTAGACGAGGAAGAAGATGCCGTAGGCGGCCATGCTGACGATGACGATCGTCCGCCGATTGAAGCGGTCGGCCAGCCAGCCGCCGGGCGCCTGCACGAGGAGATTCCCGACCAGCGCCGAGGCGCCGATGACGCCGACCAGCACCGGCCCGCCGCCGCGTCCCTCCACGAAGAGCGGCAGGATCGGGAAGAAGAGCCCCAGCCCGAGGTTGTCGAGGATGTTCCCCGCGAGCAGCACCCAGGCGTCGCGCGGGACCCCGGAAAAGCCAAGTCGAGTCTGGATCACAGCCCGCGAATGCTAGTTGGCGCTTCAGGCCGCTTGTTTGGCGAGCTCCTGGAGGCAGTAGCCGAGGATCCGGGAGAAGGCAGGGAAGGGATGAATCAGGTCGGCCAGCACGGCCAGCGGGGTTTTGGCCTTGACCGCCAGCGACAGCTCGGAGAGCATCTCGCCCGCCCGCGGCTGGAGGATCGTGGCGCCCACCAGCAGCCCTGCCTGCCGGTTGCCGACGAGCTTTATCACGCCCTCGCTGAAGTCGTGGATATAGCCCCGGGCACTCTCCGCCGGGTCGGTCGAGTAGGTCACCACGTCGATGCCGGCGGCGCGGGCGGCGGCCTCGGTGAGGCCCACCGAGGCGAGCTCGGGGTCGGTGAAGGTGACCCGGGGAACCGCGGCGTGATCGGCCGGACGTGGTCTCCCGACGAGCGCGCTCCCGATCAGCTGGCCGTGGTAATGGGCGAGATGGGTGAAGCCGCCAAGTCCGTTGACATCGCCCCCGGCGTAGATGCCGTCGGCGGCGAGAAGGGTCTGCGGATCGACCTTGAGCCAGCCTCGCTGGGTGGTCTGCAGACCGCAGGCGGCGAGGTCGACCGTCGCCAGCCGCGGCCTCCGACCGGTTGCCACCAGCAGCGTCGCCGCCTCGATCGCGGGATCGTTCTCGAGCAGCACCCGGATCCCTGCCGCCGTCTTTTCGACGCCGATCACCTTGTGGCCGGTGTGGATCGCGATCCCCTCCCGGGCCAGGTGCTTGCCGAGCAGATCGCCCGCCTCCGGCTCCTCGGCCGGGACGACCCGGGGGGCCCCCTCGATCAGGTGCACCTCGGACCCGATCCGCGCGTAGGCCTGGCCCAGCTCGACCCCGATCGCACCTCCGCCGAGGATCGCCAGGGTCGCCGGCAGCGATGTCGGCAGGGTCGCCTCCCGGTTGGTCCAGAAGGGCACCCCGGCGAGCCCCGCGATGGGCGGTACGAAGGGGTCGGTGCCGGTCGCGATCACCACCGCCCGGCGGGCTCTGAGCGTCCGTCCGGCGACGGTGACGGTGCGCGGGCCGGCCAGCCGGCCCTCGCCCCGGACCAGCTCCACGCCCTCGCCGGCGATCGCCTTCGCCGGGTTGGCGTCGTCGAGGTCGCGCGCCATGTAGTGAACCCGCTTGGAGATCTTGGGGAAGTCGACCGTCCACTCGACCCGGCCGGCCGCAAGGGTCCGGGCGGCGCCCGCTTCCGCCAGCGTCTCGGCGGACCGGAGCAGCGTCTTGCTGGGAATGCAGCCCCAGTACGGGCACTCCCCGCCGACCAGCTCGCGCTCGACGACGGCGAGGGTGAGGCCGGAACCCTTCAACTCGCCGGCGACGGCCTCGCCGCAGGGGCCGGCGCCGAGACAGATGACGTCGAACTCATCCATCGGGCAGCGCCACCGCCACGTACTTGATCTCCAGGTACTCCTCGATGCCCTCCTGGCCGCCCTCCCGGCCGATGCCGCTCTGCTTGACGCCCCCGAAGGGCGCTGCCGGGTTGGACACGAGCCCGGTGTTGAGGCCCACCATCCCGCTCTCCAGGCGTTCGCTGACCCGCAGGGCGCGGGCGAGGTCGCGGGTGTAGACGTAGGAGACGAGGCCGAACTCGGTCGCGTTGGCGAGCCCCAGCGCCTCCTCCTCCGAGGCGAAGCTGACGATCGGCGCCACCGGCCCGAAGATCTCCTCGCCCATGACGCGGCTTTGTGGGGTCACCCCGGTCACCACCGTGGGCGGGTAGAAGAAGCCGGGGCCGTCGATCCGCCGGCCGCCGACCAGGACCCGTCCGCCGCGGGTGACCATGTCCAGGACCAGCTCCTCCACCTTGGCGATCCCGGCCTGGTTGATGAGCGGGCCGAGCTGCGTCGCTGGATCGGTGCCCTTGCCGACCCGCAGGCTGCCCATCCGCTCCGCCAGCCGGCGGCCGAACTCCTCGACGACCGGGGCCGCGACATAGAAACGGTTGGCGGAGGTGCAGGCCTCCCCGGCGTTGCGCATCTTGGCCACCATCGCGCCCTCCACCGCCGCGTCGAGATCGGCGTCGTCGAAGACCAGGAAGGGGGCATTTCCTCCCAGCTCCATCGAGGTCCGCAGCACCTGGTCGGCCGCGCCGCGAAGGAGGACCCGGCCAACCTCGGTCGAGCCCGTGAAGCTCAGCTTGCGGAGCCGGTGGTCGGCGAGGAGCGGGGTCACCACCTCGCCCGGCCGGGAGCTCGTCACGACGTTGACGACGCCGGCGGGCACGCCCGCCTCGGCCAGCAGGCTTGCCAGGAGAAGCGCGGTGAGTGGGGTGTCCTTGGCCGGCTTCACGACCATCGTGCAGCCCGCCGCGAGGGCGGCGCCGACCTTGCGGGTGATCATCGCGGCAGGGAAGTTCCAGGGCGTCACCAGGAGGCAGGTTCCGACCGGCTGCTTGGTCACCAGCAGCCGGCTGCCGCCGGACGGTGCGACCGTGTAGCGACCGTCGATCCGGACCGCCTCTTCGGAGAACCAGCGGAAGAACTCGGCGGCGTAGGTCACCTCGGCCCGCGACTCGGCCAGGGTTTTCCCGTTCTCGAGGGTGATCAGGAGGGCGAGATCGTCGATCCGGGCCACCATCAGCTCGAAGGCCTTGCGCAGGATTTCGCCCCGCTGCCGAGGTGCCACCCGGCCCCAGGAGGCCTGGGCCTCGGCCGCGGCGCCGAGGGCGTCGAGCGCATCTTCCCGGCCGCCGTCCGCGACTGCCGCGAGCCGGTCTGAGGTGGCAGGATCGACGACGTCGAAACGCTTGCCGCTGCCGGCAGGTCGCCACTCGCCGCCGACGTAGAGGTCGGTCGGGACCTGGTCGAGAAGGGTTCGTTCCGCGGTTTCCACGCTCATCACCTGCCTCCTTGGGGCGCCGGCACGGCCCGCAGCGATTGCTGCAGTGACCGGGCGTCGAAGTCGCCCAGGTACTTTCCATCGTCAAAGACCGGCAACGCCGGGCTGCCGGCCGCCAGCAGCTCGACGAGGGCGTCGGCCAGGTTCGCGGTGGCGGGCACCTTCGGGCCCACCGCCGGCTCGGGCGAGCGGCGCAGGCTGGCGGGATCGATGGCGGTCACCGAGAGCAGCTTCAGCACCCGCTCGTGGCCAAGGAAGTTGCTGACGAATTGGTTGGCCGGGCGACCGAGAATCTCGGCCGGAGTGGCGTATTGCTCGACCCTGGCGCCGACGTTGAGCAGCGCGATCCGATCGCCGACGCGAACCGCCTCGTCGATGTCGTGAGTGACGAACACGACGGTCTTGTGGAGCGTTCGTTGGATCCGGAGGAACTCGTTCTGGAGCCGTTCGCGCGTGATCCGGTCGACGGCGCCGAAGGGCTCGTCCATGAGCAGGATCGGCGGGTCGGCGCCGAGAGCGCGGGCGAAGCCGACCCGCTGCTGCTGCCCGCCCGAGAGCTGGTGCGGATAGCGGTCGCGGTAACCGGCGGGGTCCAGGCCGACCAACTCCAGCAGCTCGTCCACCCGCCGCTTGACCCGGGCCTTCTCCCAGCCCCAGAGCCGGGGCACCGTGGCGACGTTCTCGGCGATCGTCTGGTGCGGAAAGAGCCCCGTCCGCTGGATGACGTAGCCCATCTTCAGTCGCAGCACCACCGGGTCGACGTGGGTGACGTCCTCACCACCGACCACGATCCGCCCCGCGGAGGGCTCGATCAGGCGGTTGATCATCCGCAGCGTCGTGCTCTTGCCGCAGCCAGAGGGGCCGACCAGCACGCAGGTCTCGCCCTCGCCGATCTCCAGCGTCAGGTTGTCGACGGCGTTACTCCCGCCGGGATAATTCTTGCTGACCGAATCGAGGACGATCATCGGCTTCACGGTCGCTGGTAGCGTAGGCGAATGGCCCTGGCGCCATTCCTCGACGCGACCGATCCCTGGATTCGCTGGGACTGGTTCTGGCGCCATGTGCCCGACTTCGAGGCACGGCTCCTGGAGCACGTGCAGCTCACCGTGATCGCCGTCGTCCTCGGCCTCCTGATCGCCGCGCCGCTCGCCGTTCTCGCCTATCGCTGGCGGCCTCTTCGTGATCCATTGCTGGCGATTGGCGGGCTCCTCTACACGATTCCGTCGCTGGCCCTCTTCGCCTTCCTGATCCCGTTCACCGGCCTGACCGTGGTCACCTCCGAGATCGGGCTCGTCAGCTACACGATCCTGATCCTGCTCCGGAACATCGTGGTCGGCCTCGAGGGCGTTCCTCCCGAGGTTCGCGACGCTGCCCAGGGCATGGGGTACCGGCCCCTTGCCCAACTCCTTCGGATCGAGCTGCCGCTGGCCACACCGGCAATCATGGCCGGGGTGCGGATCGCCACCGTCACCACCATCGGCCTCGTGACCGTCACCGCGCTGATCGGGCAGGGCGGTCTCGGCCAGCTGATCAACGCGGGCCTGATCCAGGACTTCAAGACCCCGCTGGTGGTCGGCACCGTGCTCTCCGTCGCCCTGGCGCTGCTGGCCGACCTGGGCCTCGCCGGCGCCGAGCGGGTGATCACCCCCTGGGCGCGGGGAAGGGCCTGAATTCAGATGGCGTTTGTGGTCAGTGTCATCGCCTGGTTCGCCAACCCAGCCCACTGGAGCGGCAGCAGCGGCGTGCCGCAGCGGCTCCTCGAGCACCTCGCGATGTCGGCCGTGGCGGTGACAGCGGGACTGCTGATCGCCCTGCCGGTGGGGGTCGCGCTCGGCCATTGGGGCAGGTTTGGCAACCTCGCGATCAACGTCTCCAACGTCGGCCGGGCGGTCCCCTCCTTCGCCATCCTGGTGATCGCCTTCCAGGTGTTCGGGCTCAACAACTACCCGGCCTTCGTCGCGCTGACGCTGCTCGCCATCCCTCCGATGCTCACCAACAGCTATATCGGGGTCCGCGACGTCGACCCCGAGGTGCGCGATGCTGCCCGCGGGATGGGAATGCGCCCACGCCGGCTCCTGGTCGATGTCGAGATCCCGCTGGCGCTGCCGCTGATCATGGCCGGGATCCGAACCGCAGCCGTCCAGGTGGTGGCGACGGCAACGCTCGCGGCGCTCGTGGCCGGCGGCGGCCTGGGCCGCTTCATAATCGACGGGCTCGGCCAGCGCGACGATGCCCAGGTTTTCGCCGGCGCCGCGCTGGTGGCCGCGCTGGCGATGACGGTCGAGCTCGGCCTCTCCGGATTGGAGCAAGTTGCGCTCCCCCGCGGTTTAACGATGAAATCAACTGCGCGCGAGGTCGCCGCGGAGCCCGACCTGGCCGTCATGACCTGAAACGAATCGGCTCCACCAAACACTCAGGAGGAATGAAACCGATGCGACCCTTCCAATCCCGACCGTTCCTGATGACGATCCTGGGGCTCTCTCTCATAGCCAGCGCCTGCGGGTCCTCCGGCGGGGGCTCGCCCTCGACCACGACCCCGAAGGAGACGGTGACCGTCGCCGGCTTCAACTTCAACGAGTCGACGATCCTGATGGACATCTACGGCAAGGCCCTCGCCGCCAAGGGGTACACCGTCAACTACAAGGCCAACCTTGGCAACCGTGAGATCGTGGAGCCGGCGCTGGCCAGCGGCCAGATCGACTTCTACCCGGGCTACGCAGCCACCGACCTCGAGTTCATCAACAAGGCCAAGGGCGAGGCCAACGGCGATGCGCAGGCAACCACCGACAAGCTCAATACGTACCTCTCCTCCATCGGCGCCAAGGCCTTGACCCCCTCCCCCGCGCTTGACGGCAACGCCTTCGCGGTGACCAAGGCGACCGCGGCCAAGTACAGCCTGACCAAGCTCTCCGACCTCACCGCTGTCGCGTCGCAGCTGACGCTCGGCGGCCCCTCCGAATGTGCCACGCGCCCCTTCTGCCAGCCGGGCCTGGAGAAGACCTACGGCGCGAAGTTCAAGGCCTTCAAGGCGCTCGACGCCGACGGTCCTTTGACCCGCGCCGCTCTCACCGGCGCCCAGATCGACGTCGGCCTCGTCTTCTCCAGTGACGGCGACCTTGACGCCAAGGGCTACGTCGTGCTCCAGGACGACAAGCACCTGGAGGCGGCCGACAACATCGTCCCGATCGTCCGGACCAAGGTTCTCAACTCGGAGATCACAACGCTCTTCAACAGCATCTCGGCTGCGCTCAACACCAACGACCTCCGCGCGATGAACAAGAGCGCCGACGTCGACAAGCAGGACCCGGGCGACCTCGCGGCCACCTGGCTCAAGCAGCACAGCTTCACCAAGTAGCGATGGGGGCCGGACAGGAACTCCTCGACCTGGTCGACTGGCGTCGCCGGGTTGGGGACCTGTACCGGCTCCGCGGTGCCGGCGCGCTGGAAGATTTCCGGCGCGGCCGGGACCATCTTTTCCGGACCCATTCGCAGTCGCCGATCGAGGACCGGGCAGGCTTCCACGGCCTCGATTACTTCCCGCCCGATCCGGCCTTCCGGGTTCCGGCGCAGCTGGTGCCCGCAACCGTCGCCGAGGATCTCGTCATCGGCACCGGGGGCGAGGACGGCGCCATCCGCTACCGCCGCGCCGGCTCACTTCAGTTCGAGCTCGAAGGGACCGCCTGCAGCCTGACCGTGCTCTCCCTGGTCGCCTACGGCGGCGGTCTTTTCCTGCCCTTCAAGGACGCCACCTCGCGGGTCGACACCTACGGCGGCGGCCGCTACCTGTTCGACACCGTCAAGAACACCGACGGCCTGGCCCTCGAGGTGGAGGCAGGCTCAGACCGCCTGATCATCGACTTCAACTACGCCTACAACCCGTCCTGCGCCTACAACCCACGCTGGGCCTGCCCGCTGGCACCGCCCGAGAACATCCTGCCGATCGCGGTCAACGCCGGCGAGAAGAGTTACCAGCCCTGAGTCCCGGGCTCCCCCTTGAAGGGGCCCCGCACCTCTGCGGTGATCCAGCCGCCGTAGAAATCGCCGGCCTGCGCGTTGACCCGCTCGCCGTCGAGAGTGCACTCCTCCATCCGGCCGGGATAGAACGCGACGTGGTCGCGGAGCGACTCGTAGCCGGGCGACGGCTCGGGGTAACACCAGGCCGCGTTCTCCTCGACGCGGTCACCTGACCGAACCGTCCAGTAAGAGGCGGTGCCCTTGAATTCGCAGAAGGTGCGGCGTTCCGTCCGCACCAGCGCCTCGGGACGGACGTCCTCGAGCGGGATGTAGTAGACCGGCGGATGGCTGGTCTCGAGCACGCGCCTCGATCTGACGCTCTCGGCCACGACCTCGCCGCCCAGCATCACCCTCACCCGCCGGGCGCTCTCCTCGACTCGAGGAGGTCGCGGGTAGTCCCACGCCGATTCGACCTTCACCACTCAAAACTACGTGGTGGCCGCCGCTTCCCGATCCGGAACCGAGGGCGGGAGGTGGTTTCGGATCCCGACCAGGTTCACCACGGCCCCCGCAACGAGTAGGCCAGCGCCGATCAACATCGCGACATGGAAGGCGTCGCCGGAGGCGAGGGTTGCGGCGGCGCCGATGGCGTGCCCAGTCCCGGGAGCCGGCCGGTTGAGGGGGCTGACCGCGGACCGCAGCGCGGGGGACGCGGGGTCGGCGCCGAGCCGATGAGCCAGCGAGCTGTAGAAGGTCGCTGTCACGGCGACGAAGATGGCGGCGCCGGCAAGCTGGGGACCGATCCGGGAGACGGCGTTGTTGATCGCCGACCCGAGGCCGGAGTTGCGAAGCGGAACCGAGGTCATCAGGGCCGAGGTGAGGGGAGCGACCAGGATCGAGATCCCGATCCCGAAGAGGATGCCGCCCGGAAGCAGGTTGACCAGGAAGTCGACCGGCGGGGCGAAGCTCGCCGGGTCGGAGGGGCTGATGATCCAGGGGTTCTCGATCGCCGGCGCCCGGGCGAACCAGAGGACGCCGGCCGCCATCAGGAGCGGCCCCCAGAACATGAACCAACGGGGCCCGTAGCGGCCCGCAAGCCGGCCCACCCGGGCGGAGAGCAGCGTCAGCAGGATGCTGCCGGGGATCCCGCTCAGGCCGGCGGCGGCCGCGTCGTAGCCAAGCGTCCCCTGCTGGAAAAGCGCCAGGTTGTAAAAGACGACATAGAGAGCTCCGTAGATGAGAAGGGTTGAGATGTTGACGACGGTGAAATTGCGGGAGCGGAAGAGCTCGGGCGGGATCAGAGGATGGCGCCGCCGGGTCATCAGGAAGGGCAGTGCGCCCGTCGCGACGGCACCGACCCCGAGGGCAACGAAGGCGATCGGGTCGCGCCACTCCCGCTGCTGGCCGTAGATCGCCCCGAAGGCGAGGCCGCCGACGCCGAGGGCGACGACCCCGGCGCCGAGCCAGTCGAAGCTGGGGCTGGCATCCTCATCGCGACTCTCCTCCACGTGCCGCAGGACCGCGTAGAGGGCCAGCAGGACCAGCGGGACGTTGATCAAGAAGGCGGCCCGCCAGGAGACGGTGTCGACCAGGACGCCGCCCACGAACGGCCCCAGCAGCGTCGTCCCCGATGACGCGCCGGCCCAGATTCCATAGGCGCGGGCCTGGGCCGGGCCGCTGAATGCAGCCGCGATCAGAGAGAGCGAGCCCGGAACCAGGACGGCGCCGGCGGCGCCCTGGATGAGGCGGAACACGACCAGCAGCTCGAGGTTCGGCGCCAGTCCACAGAGGACGGAGGAGAGGCCGAACCCGATCAGGCCGATCGCGAAGGTACGGCGCCGGCCGTAATAGTCGTTGAGCGCGCCGGCCAGGATCAGCAGCGCGCTCAGGGTCAGCAGGTAGCCGCTGTAGACGTAGGTCTGTCCCTCCAGCACGCCGAACAGGTGGACGGGCAGCTGGCGACCGATCTGGGGAAGCGCGACGTTCACGACGGAGGAATCGAGGAAGACGATTCCCGAGGCGAGGACCGCCGCGACCAGGGTCCAGCGCTGGGCAGGCTTCAAATCGGGGCTATCGTATGGGCGATGGAAAGAGGGACCGCGCTGGCCGAGTTTGACCGCGCGCGCGACGGCTTCCTCGACGCCCTCCGGCCGGCGCCCGACGAGTCCCTCACCTACCTCCGGGAGGGGGACATCTACGCCATCGGAGGTCTCGTCGTGCACTGCAACTGGGTGCTTCGCCACTACCGTCGGGTGCTTGGCGCACTCGCCTCGGGAGGCGGCGCCGAGCTCCACCTGACCGACCCCGAGGGCGAGCAGGAGGAGGCCAACCGGCGGGCCCTGGCGGGACTCACCGCCGGCGAGCGCAGTCCCGAGCTGGCCGAACTCGAGACGCTCCACGACGAGGTGAGGCACGCCGCGCTGGCGGCCGCACGGGACAGCTGGGAGCGAAAGACCCCGGTCGTCTACGGCGCCGCCGCCGAGGCCTACCCGACCAGCCCCGACGACGTTGTCGGCTGGCTCCGCGACCACTACCAGGAGCACGTTCCGCACGCCACCGAGCTGCTGGCCGAATGGCAGTCCTCCCGGGACCGGTGAGCGAGACCGAGGAGGTCGCCGAGGCGCCGCCGGCCGAGAGTTCCGTCCCCGAGGCGTCCCCCTCCCCCGCCAGCGGAACGCAGCGAAAGCGGCGCCGGGGCGGCAAGGGCAAGGGCGGCGGGGGTTCCTCCGGTTCCGGCGGCGGCGGCCGAGCATCCCAGTACTGGATGATCGTCACCTCGCCCGACAACTTCACGCGGACCCGCGAGCATGGCTTCAGCATCCAGGGCATCAAGGGCCGGCACAGGAACCGAGTGGCGAGCATGCACCCGGGCGACCGGATCCTCTATTACGTCACCGGCCGGATGGCGTTCTCCGCCACTGCCACGGTCACCTCGCCGATGTATGAGGATCACACCCCGATCTGGCGCACCGACCGGCGCGACGAGGACTACCCGTGGCGCGTCCACATCCGCCTCGACCACCGCCTGGAGGAACCGGACTGGGTGCTTGCCAAGCACATCGCCTACCGGCTCGAGTACGTCAAGAAGTGGCCGCCCGAGCACTGGACGCTCGCTTTCCAGGGCCACCTCCACCAACTTCCACGGTCGGACTTCGGGATGCTCGAGGACGAGATCCTCCGCCTCCTCCGGCGGCAGCCCGCCAAGGACGCGGTTGCCGGCTGACCCCCTCGGCGTGCGGTCGGCCTGCCGCCGGGTGATGGACGAGGCGCTCGAGGTGCGGCTCGGTCCGCTCGACGCGGCCGTGGCTGCTCTGCGCGAGCGAGAGGTGCCCCGGTGGGATTCGCGACGACACTATGGAGGCGAGCGCCTGGTCGAATACGTGCTGGTCCTGGACACGCTCAATTTCTCCTTCTGGGGGTCGGGCCGCGGCTACTGGCAGCTGGCGGAGTCGCTCCGCGACGCCTTCGACGGGGGCGACCCGCTCTGGGAGCCGGCGCGTCTGCTCGAACTCGACGAGGGCGGCCTGGCGGCGGTGATCGGGGAGTTCCCGATGGCGGAGCGGCGCATCGCCGCCCTCCACGAGCTGGCGCGGCTGGCGGAGCGGGAGGCGGGCGGCGAGCTCGCCCGCCTGGTCCCGCCGAGCGCTCCCGAGCTCGCCTCCTATCTCTCGCGCAACCTGGAATCGTTTCGCGATGTTGGTGTTTACGGCGAGCTGGAGGTGCCCTTCCTGAAGCGGGCCCAGATCGCCGCCGCCGACCTCTGGGGCTCGAGTGCGATCGCCTTCTCCGACGTCGACCAGCTCACCTGCTTCGCCGACTACAAGCTGCCGCAGGCCCTGCGCCACCTCGGCGCGCTGGAGTACACCGAGCACCTGGCCCGGAAGGTCGACGACTGGGTCGAGCTGGACGCGGGATCCCCGGAGGAGGTCGAGATCCGCGCCGCCACCGTGGTGGCGGTCGAGGAGCTGCGCGACCGGCTCGCGGCCGAGGGCCGGGAGTTGACGGCGGTCGAGGTCGACTGGATGCTGTGGGGGTACTCGCAGGGCCTCTTCCCGGTCCGCCCCCACCACCGCGTGCGCACTGTCTTCTATTGAGAAGACCGGTCGCCCACCTGCTTGCGGTCGACCCCGCCTTCGCCCCGATCGTGGCGGCGGCGACCGACTTCGCGGTCCACGGCCGCCGGCAGGGGGACTACTTCAACGCTCTCGTCCGGGCGATCGTCTATCAGCAGCTGGCGACCCGGGCGGCGTCCGCCATCCATGGCCGCTTCCTGGCCCTCTTCGGCGGCGAGCCGCAGCCGGCGGCCGTCCTCGCTCTGGCCGACGGGCCGCTCCGCGGCTGTGGGCTCTCCACCGCCAAGATGCTCGCGATCCGCGACCTGGCCCTCAAATCGACCGACGGCACCGTCCCCCTGGACCGGATCGAGAAGCTGCCCGACGACGAGATCGTCGCCCGGCTCTCGGCCGTGCGCGGAATCGGGCGTTGGACGGCGGAGATGTTCCTCATCTTCCAGCTCGGCCGCCAGGACGTCTGGCCCGTTGACGACCTCGGCGTCCGGCGCGGCTACGCCGTGATCCATGGCCTGGCGGATTGGCCGAAGCCGAAGGAGCTGCAGGCGCTGGGCGAGGTCTACCGGCCCTACCGCACGGCAGCCGCCTGGTACTGCTGGCGGACGGCGGACCCGCCCGTCGCCTGATTGGCCGGTAGTCGCT
This sequence comes from Chloroflexi bacterium UBA6019, assembly GCA_002427995.1. GTDB lineage: Bacteria > Chloroflexota > Dormibacteria > Dormibacterales > Dormibacteraceae > UBA6019. Next base: position 17,469 of record DIZV01000096.1, on the reverse strand, counting down.
AGGGGTAGATGCCGCGGTCGGCCGTCGCCACCGCCACGCGCTTCACCGCCAGCAGGTAGGCGGCCATCCGCAGGTCGACCCTCTGCTCGTCCCGGATCGCCAGGACTTCCTTGAAGGATCGCGTCATGATCGCCTCCATCCGCGCGTTGATCTCGTGCTCGGACCAGAAGAACGACTGCAGGTCCTGCACCCACTCGAAGTAGCTGACCGTCACGCCGCCGGCGTTGGCGAGGATGTCGGGCACCAGGATCACGCCACGGTTGCGAAGGATCTCGTCCGCCTCCGGCGTCGTCGGGCCGTTGGCCCCCTCGACGATCAGCTTGGCCTTGATCTCGGCGGCATTATGAGAGGTGATCTGGTTCTCCAGCGCGGCGGGGACGAGGATGTCGCATTCGATCTTGAGGAGGTCCTCGTTGGGCACCAGCTCCGCCCCTGGGAACCCCTTCAGGGTGCCCTCCCGGGCGCGGTACTCGATGAGTTTTTTGACCGAGAGGCCGAGCGGGTTGTAGATCCCGCCGTAGTCCTCCGAGACCGCGACCACCTGGCAGCCCGCCTCCTCCAGCAGTCGCGCGGAGACGCTGCCGACGTTGCCGAAGCCCTGCACGACCACGCGCTGGTTGAAGGGCTTGAGGCCCATCGTCTCGAGCGCGGCGACAGTGCAGATCATCACGCCGCGGCCGGTTGCGTCGGCCCGGCCGAGAGAGCCGCCGACCTCGACCGGCTTGCCGGTGACGGTGGCGGTCATCGAGTAGCCATGGTGCATCGAGATCGTGTCCATGAACCAGGCCATGATCTGGGCGTTGGTGCCGACGTCGGGGGCCGGGATGTCGCGGTCGGGCCCGACGAGGATCGAGATCTCGGTCGCGAAGCGGCGGGTGAGGTGCTCCAGCTCGTTGGCACTGAGGGAATAGGGGTCGACGATGACGCCGCCCTTGGCGCCGCCGTAGGGGATGTTGACGACCGCGCACTTCCAGGTCATCCACATCGCCAGCGCCTTCACCTCGTCAAGGGAGACGTTGGGATGGAAGCGCAGACCGCCCTTGGCAGGGCCACGATTGATGTTGTGCTGGATTCGAAAGCCGGTGAAGTTGCGCACCGTCTTGTCGTCCATCTGGACCGGGAAGTGGCAGGTGAACTCGCGCTGGACCTCGCGCAGGATCTTGCGCAGTCCGGGGTCGAGCTTGAGGATGTCGGCAGCCTCGTCGAACTGGTGCTGCGCGGTGCGCCAGGGGTTCGACTCGGTCCGCTTCTGCTGGGCTACCGCCATCGGGCTGTCAAATCTACATGAGGACAGATGAACGCGGGTACTCGGCGTCGGGGTCGCAAATCACGTTGACGCAGGCAGGCACCCCCGCCTTTGCCGCCCGTTCCAGTGCTGGTCGGATGCCGTCCGGGTGCTCGACCAGCTCGCCGTGGCCGCCGAGCGCCTCGACCACCTTGTCGTACCGAGTCCCCGGCCGAAGGTCCGCTGCGATCGCCGTGCCGAGCAGGTTGAGCATCGGGTGCTTCTCGGTCGCCCAGATGCCGTTGTTGCCGATGACGCAGATGACCGGCACCCGGTGGCGGACGAGCGTGTCGAACTCCATCGCGCTGAAGCCGAAGGCGCCGTCGCCGCTCAACAACACAACCTGCCGGTCGGGGTGCGCCAGCTTGGCCGCCAGGGCGTACCCGGGCCCGGAGCCCAGGCAGCCGAAGGGACCGGGGTCGATGAACTGTCCCGGCCCCGGCCGCTCGAGGTAGCGGCCGGCGAAGCTCACGTAGTCGCCCCCGTCGCCGACGACGATCGCGTCCGGGTCGAGGAAGGCGCCGACCTCGGACACCAGGCGGGCGGGATGGATCGGCGAGGAGGTGGACTCGAACATCGCGCGGTCCTTCTCGCGGGCGGCGCTCTCCCGATCCGCCAGCTCCGCCAGCCACCGATCGTGGCGGGGGCTGTCCCGGCAAGCCTGCGCGAGCGCGTCCAGGGCCGCGGCGATGTCCCCGTAGAGGGCGGCCGCCGGCTCCCGGTGCTTGCGGAAGTCGTCGGCGTCGACGTAGACGATCTTGCCGCCGTCGAGCAGCACCGGGGGCTGGCCCCAGTTGAGTCGGAAGTCGAGCGGCACTCCGACCACGAGGACGAGGTCGGCCTGGCCGAGGCCCGCCGAGCGCGAGCGGGAGCGGAAGAGGCGATGCGCGGGCGGCAGCATCCCGCGCGCCAGCCCGTTGGTGTAAACGGGGAGGTCGGCAGCTTCGGCGAAGCGGCGTAACGCGTCCTCCCCGTGCGCCCACCAGACGCCGCTGCCGGCGATCACCGCGGGTTGTCGAGCCTCCCGGAGGAGTGCTGCGATCCTCCTCACCTGGTCCGGGTCGGGTGACGCGCCGCGGTTCGGCTCCGGCTGGGGCCGCTCGGCTGGGAAATCCTCGCCGGCGAGGAAGGTGTCGAAGGGGACGTCGAAGAAGACCGGACCGGTGCGCGGCGAGAGCGCCAGAGCCATCGCCTCGACGGTCGCCCCGTAGGCCTGCGCGGCGGACTTGAGGGTCGAGGCCCGTTTGGTGATCGTCCGCAGCAGTGGCGGGTGGTCGAGTTCCTGGAGCGAGCCCATCCCCCATCGCGCCTCCGGCGCCCGGCCCCCGACGAGCAGGAGCGGGCTGTCGTTGGAGTGCGCTGCCGCGACCGGGGAGATCGCGTTGGTGACGCCGGGGCCGGCGGTGACGGTCGCCACCCCGCATTGGCGGGTGACCTTCGACCAGCCCTCCGCCGCGAAGGTTGCGGTCTGCTCATGCCGGGTGTCGACCACCCGGATCCCGTGCGCGACCGAGCCCATCAGCATCGGCCAGATATGCGCGCCGTTCAGAGTGAACAGGTGGCTCGTCCCCGCCGCCTCGAGGGCGAGGACGATCAGCTCACCGGTATTGCCCGACTCTGGCACCGCCTAAAGGTTATGGTGTCGCGTCGGTTCGGTCGCCCCAGGGCATCCAGCCGGTGTTGAAGGCGGCCCCAGCGCGGCCCTCCCGGTCCACCGTGATGATGCCGCCGCGGCCCTGGAGTCGCCGGTCGAGCAGATCGATTGCCCCGGTCGCGGCTTCCGCCGCGTTGACCGAGGCCATCTGTTCGACCGCGAACTTGGCGAGGACGAGGCGGATGAACAACTCGCCGGTGCCGGTCCCGACCGCCGCACCGAGGCGATCGTCGGCATAAAGCCCAGCCCCGGGGATGGGACTGTCGCCGACCCGGCCCGGCAGCTTGCCGGTGTAGCCGCCGGTCGAAACCGCGGCGGCAAGGTGCCCGTCCTCGAAGGCCACCGCGCCGACGGTGTCGCCGTCGCCGCGCCGCCACTCATCCAGCTGCCGGCGGCGGCGATCGACGAGGAAGATCGCAGGGTCGGCCGTCTCGACACCGGCGGAGGCAGCGAAGCGGGACGCGCCATCGCCCACCAGCAGAACGTGGCGGCCGTCATCCATCACTGCCCGGGCCAGGTCGACCGGGTGGCGGATGCCGCGAACGGCGCCGACCGCGCCGGCGCGGAGGTCGCGTCCCTCCATCACCGCGGCGTCGTGCTCGACGAAGCCTTCCGAGTTGAGAGTTGCCCCGATGCCCGCGTTGAAGAGCGGATCATCTTCGAGCACGCGGACCGCGGCCAGGCAGGCCTCCAGGGGACCGCCGTCGAACGCCGCCAGGCCGGCGTCGAGCGCACGATCGATGCCGGCCATTGCCTTCGCCCGCAGCTCCTCGGACCAGTCTCCGGCACCGCCGTGCACGACCAGCGTCCTCCGCGGCGCCTCCAACGGCTGCCTAGGAGCTGAGCGCTTTCAGCTTCTGGTCGATCCGGCGCTCGGAGGCGCGCCGCTCCAGCTCGTCGCCCGGGCCCAGGTCGACGAAGCGCGCGTACTGGGCGAGGCGGGGATGGACCTCGTAGACGCGGCGGAACATCTGCTGGGCCACCAGCCGGTAGTCGGGGTGGCCCTGGGGTGTCGTCCGCAGCTCGCAGAGGTGGTAGATCTCGCGGAGCGAGGCCTTGAAGTACCAGCGGACCCGGAAGCCGAGGGGCACGACGTACTGCGCCAGCACGGGTCCGCAGTCGGCCTCGAGCAGCTGCCAGGCGGCGCGGGCCGCGTCCATCGCCACCGTGTAGCGCTCCTCCAAACCCATTTCGACAACCTGGCGGGGCACGTCATAGCCGAGCGAGCAGCCCAGCAGCTGGCGATCCTGAGTGAGCATCCGGTGGCGCTGGAGGTCGCGGTAGGCCGCGAAGTTGGCGACCACCTCGAAGGTGTAGGAAGCGTGCTCGAGGGCGCGCGGGGCGCGATGACGGCGGTTGGCGCGGTCGCCGAGCAGAGCGTCCAGCACCGGGCCCGGGTCGACCCACGTCTCCTGCAACTCCACGAGCGGGATCGCCGAGTGGGGAAAGAGGGCGGCCGCGACGACCTTCCGCTCCGCGTCCTGGTCGTACTCGACCAGCCGCACCGTGGTGCCCGCGCCGGGGTCGGCGCCCTCGGGGGCGAGGAGCCGGAGCTGCTCGGACTGCGCTCGGAGTCGGAGGGCGGCGGGCCGGCCGTACTTGTCGTCGATCGCCCGGCGGACGAAGGAGGGGATCACCTGGGTGAGCTCGCCATGCATCTCGCCCGCCAGCCGGCGGCACTCGGGCAGGTCCTGGCCCGCCATCTTGGTGATCAGGTACTCGAAGGCACGGCCGTTGCCATAGAGCCCGAGGTTGGTCAGCGTCCCCGCGGGCAGGAGGCCGCGAAGGATGTCGAGAGACTTGGCTCGGGTTGCCGACTTCCAGGCGCGCTCCGTCTCCTCGGGATCGGGCGGGTAGCTCGCGCGGACTTTGCCGAGAACCACCTCGAGCAGGTCCGAGAAGGTGTCGAAGAGGTGGTCCGCCGCGAGCTCGTAGACGCGGTGGGAGAGCTCCGGCGAGCGATAGTAGTTGTATCGCCCGTCGGGGCCGGGGCGGTCAAACCGCACGTAACGGGTGGACTTCTCCAGCGGCGAGAGGCCGATTCGGGAATCCTGGAGCGCCTTCGCGGCGAGGGTCGAGACCCGCTCTACAGCGAGGTGAGCGCCTGCCAGCTCGGCGACCGAGTCATCGCCGTAGCCGACCAGGACCCGCTCATAGAACTCTTCCGCCCTGCGGGTCGCGACCTCAGAGTCCCTCTCCGATTCGACCCCGAGCCGGTCGAGCCCCGCGTCGGGCTCCTGCAGGAACTCTTCCAGAAGCACCCGCCGGAGGCTCTTCTCGGTTCGCGAATAGCGCGAGAAGAGCGCCCCCTTGACGACCTCGGGCAGGTTGCGGAGGGCGAACACGTCGCGATCGAGGTTGGTGAAGTAGCGGCCGATCGAGGCCGCCTCGCCGGCGCTGAAACCTCCGTCGGCAGCGACCGAGGAAGGTTCCGCGGGAGAGGGTGCCAGGCTCACGGCCGGAATCTTAGACCCCACATCCTGCGACTGCAAGCGCCGCGACCCACTACATTTTGGGATAAGCAGGCCCGATCTGCGGATAACCTGTGCACAGCCGGGGGATATCCGGGCGAGCGGCTGTGACAAAGTACTTGGCGCCTTGGACCCGCTGCTGGAGACCGACTGGACGGAGCACTGGAGGCGGCTCGTCGAAGCCCGCCAGGCGCAGGCCTCGAGCTTCCACGACCCCCGGTACTGGGACAAGCGGGCCCGCAGCTTCGCCGCCGCCACCAACGACCGCCGGGACGGGTTCCTGGAGCTGCTGGAGCCCTGGCTCGAGCCGCACCGGACGCTGGTCGATGTCGGCGCCGGGGCCGGGCGCTACGCGGCGCCGCTGGCCGACCGGCTCGACTGGGTCACCGCGGTCGAGCCCTCCCAGGGCATGCGCGACCTGATCCCGGCGAAGGAGAACATGACCGTGATAGCTGCCGACTGGGAGCTGGCCGAGCCGGCGCCGGCCGACCTCGTCATCTGCTGCCACGTTCTCTACGGGACGGCCGACGCCCCGGCGTTCATCGCCAAGCTGGAGGCGACGGCGGTCGAGCGGGTCTTCATCCAGCTGCGCCATGCACAGCTACGGACGCCCTCCGACCCGCTCTGGGAGCTGATGACTGGCACGGCTCGGGCGCGGCAGCCCCAATTCGGGGACCTCTGGAACCTGCTCGAGCAGCTCGGAATCCGCGCCGAGGTCGGGGTGCTCGAATACGAGGGCTTCCAGTCCTGGGCTGACCTGGCGGAGTTCGAAGAGGAGTACCGGCCGCCCCTCGCCAGCGCCTGGAACGAGGCCAGGGCCGCGGCGTGGGTGGGGGAGAACCTGGTCGAGGAGGCGGGCAGGCTGGTCTACGGCCGGGGCCGGGGAAGCTCGGGGGTTGCGCATTGGCGTCCACGTCGGTAGAGATCAGGCCCGTCCGGCCGACCGACCGCGAGCGGGTGGCCTCGATCACGGCCGACGTGTGGGAAGGTCACGACTACCTCCCGCGGGTCTTCGACGATTGGCTCGCCGACCCCGGCGCCTGGTTCCAGGCCGCCGAGCTCGAGGGTGAACTGGTGGGCGTCCAGCGGTTGCGACCGATCGCTGCCGGCGTCGCCTGGTACGAGGGCCTTCGAGTCGCCTCCAGCCACCGCCGGCAGGGACTGGCGCGGGCGATGCTGACCGCCGCCGCGGCCCAGGCCCGCGGCCTCGGCTTCCGAGAGCTGCGCCTGGCGACCGCCAACCCGGATGCGATCTCCCTCTTCCAGTCGGCCGGCTTCCGGCTTCTGGTAGCCCCGCGGGTCTGGCGCGGTCGCCGCCTGGAGGGCGACGAGCCGGCCCGGATGCCGGCGCCCGGTGATGCGGGACGGCTGCTCGCCACCCTCCAGCAGGACCCGGCGATCGCCGCCTACGGTGGAGTCCTCGCCAATGGGGAATGGGCACTCGACCTCGACGCGGAGCTGCTCCGACGCCTGGCCGACGAGGGCGCCCTCCGGGTCACCGCGGGCGGACGAGCCCTGGCCGCGGTCCGCGATAGCTGGGACGGTGATGGCCTCTGGGCCTATTTCGTCAGCGGCTCGGGGGCCCCGCTCCAGGACCTGCTCCTGGCTCTCCGCTTCGAGGCCGACACCCTCGGCATGGAAGGCGTCAATCTGTGGGCGCCCGACGGTCACCCCGGGGAGAAGGACTTCGCCGCGACCGGATACGATTCCGAGTCCGAACCCTTCCGGATCTCCTACTTCGCGCTGAGGTTGTAAGAGCCCTGTCCACCCGCCGCTACGTCATCCTCGGCAACGGGATCGCGGGCCAGACCTGCGCCGAGGCGCTCCGCGTCCAGGACTCCGAGTGCTCGATCGTCATGCTCGCCGCCGAGCGCCACCCCCTCTACAACCGCGTCGCCCTGCCCCGCTACCTCCGCGGCCAGGTCCGGGAGGAGAAGGTCCTCATGCGAACGGTCGAGGACTACGCGGCGCGCAACCTGGAGATCCATTTCGAGACCTGGGCGACGGCGGTCGACCCGGTTAAGAAGGTCGTTCACACTGAAAAGGCCGGCGACTTTCCCTATGACGCCCTGCTGGTCGCGACCGGCGGCCAGCCGGCACCGCCGCCCTGGCACGGCGCCGCCGAGCTACCCTGCGTCCTCGGCTTCCAGACGCTGGACGACACCAATGCCATCATCGCCGCCGCGGACCGGTCGGAGCGAGTGCTCGTGATGGGCGGCAGCTTCATCGCCTACGAGCTCGCCGAGGGCATCGCGCACCGCGGCGTCAAGGTCACCTGGCTGATGCGCGGCCCGCGTTTTCTCCGCTACGTGCTCGACGTCGAGGGTGGCGAGCTGTGTCGCCGGCTGGGCGAGGAGATGGGCGTCGAGTTCATCCTCGAAGACGAGGCGAAGCGCTTTGCGTCCAGCAACGGCCACTTCCTGGTGGAGACCGAGAAGGGGCGCCGGGTGGAGTTCGACGCGCTCTGCTACGGCGTCGGCCTCAAGTACTACACCGAGCCGGTCGAGGCAGCGGGGGCCGAGCTGCGGAAGGGGATCGTCACCGACTCGCGGCTTCGCACGAGCCTCCCCGACGTCTACGCCGCGGGCGACATCGCCGTCTTCTTCGACGTGATGGTGGGCAAGCACAACCAGATGGGAACCTGGGACAACGCGATGGCCCATGGCAAGGTCGCCGCCGTCAACATGGCGGGTGGCGACGAGGAGTTCTTCGACGTGCCGACCTACACGACGACGATGTTCGGCTCGACGATGGCGGTGATGGGGGTGACCCCCGACGTCCAGCCCGACCTGGAGTCCGTCCGCACCTTCTCGTTGGAGGAGAAGTTCTTCCGCAAGCTCTTCTTCCTCGATGACCGGCTGGTCGGGGCGATCATGATCGGACCGCCCAAGGGCCGCAAGAAGCTGATCGAGATCATGCGCTCCCGGGAGCGGATCACCCGGCCCCGAGAGGAGCTGCTCGACCCCACCAACCTCAAGGATTAGGCGGCGCTGGTGACGAGGGGGCGGACGGGCGAACCGTGGCAATCGCCGCCCGAGTACGGCGCCACCCTGGCCGGCGCGTCGCTGAACTTCATCGTCCGCGACATCGCCCGCAGTCTCCCCTTCTACACCGAGGTGCTCGGCTTCACGGCCCACTACAGCGACGCCGACTTCGCGGCGCTCGAGCTCGCTGCCTTCAAGGTCCAGCTCCATGCCGACCACACCTGGGAGCACATGCCCTGGCATTCCCGCCTTGTCGCGGGCGAAAGACGCGGGCTCGGAGCCGAGGTTCGCCTGCTCGGACCCGACCCCGACGAGGTTGAGGCGCGGGCGCGAGCGAGAGGGACCACGATCCTGCTGCCAGCGGCCGATTTCCCGGGCCACGGCTGGCGCGAGTGCTACCTGGAGGACCCCGACGGATACGTCTGGGTCGCCGGGCGGCTGCTATCGTCCGGAGACCGTGGCTAGCCCTCCGCCGCAAGAGCGCCGCCGGACCTACGCCGACTGGTACGTCTGGGCGGCGCGGAACCTCACCGCCACAAGCGAGATCCGCCACGCCTGCGCCGAGGCCGCCACGGAGGCGAAGGACGGAGGCGGAGATCCCGCCGCCGCCGCTCGAAATGCCGCCCAGAACCGCTCCGGTCCGGGCTGGACGACGCGGGCGGAGCCCGGCGTGCGCAGCTACGCGGAGTGGTACGACTGGGCCCGGACCACCCTCGGCCTGACCGGCGAGCCGCTCCACACCGCAGCCAGCGCGGCACTGGCGACGATGGGGGGAGGCGGCGACGCGGCCGCCGCGGCCGAGGCTGCTCGCCGGAGCACCGCCGGCGAGCAGCTCCCGAGCTCCCCGCCTCCGTTGGCGCAGGCTCCGCCCACCGCCCCGCCGGCGCCGCCCACCTACGCTCCGCCCGCGCCTCCTCCTCCGCCCCCGCCGCCCCAGTCGGCTCCGCCCTACCCAGCGCCTGGCCAGTTGCCCCAGCCCTACGCGAGCGCACCCTACGGCTCCGGCCAGCCGTACGCGCCGGTCGCTTCGGGCCCGGTCCTGGTGCCCGTCTGGGTGGCCGCCGTGCTCGGGATCGGCTGTGGCCTGAGCCTCCTGGTGACGATCGTCTACGCGGCGATCCTCACCCAGCGCGGGAACGACCAGAACCTGGTGATCGGATCGTTCATCTTCGGCGGCGTCGGCCTCCTGATGTTCGCGTGCTCGCTGGTCGCGATCATCGGGATCATCCGCCGGTCCGGCTGGTCCCGGGTGATGTCGATCGTCGCGGGCGCCGCGTTCTGCCTCAGCTGCGTCGGGATCATCCTCGGCCTACCGGTGATAATCGGGTCCGTGGTCGCCCAACCGGGCGGGCCGCGAGCCTAAGTTCTCCCGCGACCTGCAATGACCGATCCCCTGGCCGCCCACGCAGCGGCGCAGGGCGACAAGCCGGCCCTCCTCTATGAAGACCGCGTCATCAACTTCACGCAGCTCCATGAGCGGGCGAACCGCAACGCGGCGGCGATGCGCCGGCTCGGCGTCGGCCCCGGCGACCGTGTCACCGGCATCTCCCACAACTCGGTCGAGGGCACCGAGTCCGCCCACGGCGCCCGCCGGATCGGGGCGGTCGGGGTGCCGATCAATTACCACCTGAAGCCGACCGAGATCGCCTTCATCGTCAACGACTCGGGCGCGCGGGCGATCACCGCAAGCCCCGAGTTCCTACCGGTGGTCGAGGAGGCCCGTCCCTTGGTCGAAGGAAAGCTTCACTTCCTCGTCACCGGCCCCGAAGCCCCGCCGCCCGGCTGGCTCTCCTACGAGGAGCTGCTCGCCGACGGTAGCGCGGCCGAGGCAGCCGACGGCGCGTCGCCGATCGGCGCCAGCATGATCTACACGTCCGGCACCACGGGCAGGCCGAAGGGGGCCTACCGCCCCGACGGGATCAACCTGGAGAACATCCTGGAGACGATCCGGGTCTTCGAGCTGAGGCCAGACGATGTCCACCTGATGGCCGGGCCCGGATATCACAGCGCGGTCGGCTTTTTCTCCGCGCTGAGCCAGCTGCTCGGCGCCACGGTGGTGATCGAGAAGCGGTTCGACGCCGCCGAGGCGCTGGCGCTGATCGCCCGCCACCGGGTGACGACAACCTTCATGGCTCCGACTCTGATCTCACGGATGCTGAATCAGCCGGACGCCAGCCGGGCACGGATCGACCATTCCAGCCTGCGGCAGCTGATCACGGGCGCGGCGCCCTGCCCGATCAGCCTCAAGGAAAGGTGCATCGCCTACTTCGGTCCCATCCTCTGGGAGTTCTACGGCGCGACCGAGACCGGGATCAACACGATCCTTCGGCCGGAGGACCAGCTCCGCAAGCCGGGCTCGGCGGGCACCGCGCTGTCGGGTCAGGAGATCCGGCTGGTGGACCCGGAGGGCGTCGAGGTCCCGATCGGGACGCCGGGCGAGTTCCTGGTCCGCAACAACACGCTCGCCGAGTACTTCAACCGGCCCGACGCAACCGCCGAGAGCAACCACGACGGGTTCTTCAGCGTCGGCGACATCGCCTACCGGGACCTGGAGGGCTACTACTACATCTGCGATCGCAAGATCGACATGGTGATCAGCGGCGGGGTCAACATCTACCCCGCCGAGGTCGAGGCGGTCCTCTTCGAGCACCCCGCGGTCGAGGACGCGGCGATCATCGGCGTACCCAGCGAAGAGTTCGGCGAGGAGGTGAAGGCGGTCGTCAAGCTCAAACCCGGTGCGAGCGCGAGCGAGGGGGAGCTGATCGAGTTCTGCCGAGTGCGGATCGCGGGCTACAAATCGCCGAAGTCGGTCGACTTCATCGACGACTTCCCGCGCGACGTCGCCGGCAAGACCCAGAAACGCCGCCTCCGCGAGCGCTACTGGGAAGGCATGACGCGTCGCATCTAGCGTCCCGCACAGCGTAGGCGGCCGGCTGGTCGAGTCCCGGCACGGCTGGGTCGTCGTCGGAGCGGCCTTCTTCGCGATGGCCCTCGTCTTCGGGGTGGCCTACTCCTTCGGGGCCTTCTTCGCTCCGATGGCCGCCGAGTTCCATGCCGGCTCGGGCGCGACCTCGGTCTTCTTCTCCGTCACCGCCTTCCTCTGGTTCTCGCTCGGCGCCGTCAGCGGCTGGGCCGGGGATCGGTACGGGACCAAGCGCGTCCTCTTGGTCGGCGCGGTGACCATGGGCGCCGGCCTGGTGCTGACGGCTTTCGTCCACCAGCTCTGGCTCGGCTACCTGACCTATGGCCTCGGGGTCGGTGTCGGCGTCGCCTGCGGCTACGTGCCGATGGTGGCCGCGGTGGGATCCTGGTTCGACCGCCGCCAGGGTCTCGCGATCGGGGTGGCCGTCTCCGGGATCGGGGTCGGGACCCTGGCGGGGGCGCCCGCGGCGACGGCGCTGATCGCCGCCCACGGCTGGCGCGCGACCTACGTCATCTTCGGGATCATCAGCTTCGTCGTGCTCGGGGGCTGCGCTCTGCTCGCCGACCGCCCGGTTCGCTCGGGGCCAGTGCGGTTCAGCGTCGGCCGCGCGATTCGCAGCCGCGAGTTCGGGATCCTCTACGCCTCGGTGCTGCTGCAGGGCTTTGGCCTCTTCACCTTCTTCGTCCACCTCGTGCCCTACGCGGAGTCGAGGGGCGCCGGCCGCTACGCGGCGGCCGCCCTGCTCGGCGTGGTCGGCGTCTTCAGCACCCTCGGCCGGCTCGGCCTGGGCCCGGTCGCAGACCGCTTCGGTCGCCTCCGGACCTTCCAGCTCGCGGTCTTCGCGATGGCGGCCTCCTACCTGATCTGGCTTTCCGAACCGGACTACTTCGGCCTGGTCGTGTTCGCGGCCATCATGGGCTCCGCCTACGGGGGTTGGGTGGCGATCTCGCCGTCGGTCCTGGCCGAGCTCTTCGGGACCGAGGGCCTCGGAGGCACGGTGGGCGCGCTCTACACCGGCGCCGGGCTCGGGGCTCTGCTGGGGCCACCACTCGCCGGCCTGGTCGTCGACGCAACTGGAAGCTACCGTCCCGCGATCGCGGGGGCTATGGTGCTCGAGGTGGCTTCGCTTGCCGTGATCCTGACCCTGAACCGGCGATGAGGCGCTACCCGCCCTTCGGCGGCGACGCCGACATCACGCCCCTACGGCTTCCGAAGCCTCCGCGGGGTACGTTTTTCGTCCTCGGGCTGGTCGGCGTGGTGGTCGTCCTGCTGGCGATCGGCGGGCCCTTGATCGGGATCGCGACCGAGGTTCTCTGGTTCAAGGCCCTCGGCCTCCAGCACGTCTACACGACCCGGATCGGCTTCCAGCTGCTGCTCTTCTTCGGCAGCCTGCTGATCGCCTTCGTCTACGGGGCGGTAAACGTGCTCATCGCGCTCCGCTTCCGCGCCAGCTCGGCGCTGCGCACGATCGGCATCCGCCGTCGCTTCGTACGCAGCGTCGCCGGGCTCATCGGCCTCGTCGCCGCCCTCGTCATCGCCCTCATCGTCTCCGCCGGCGCGGCGGGCGGCTGGCAGCAGCTGATCCTCTTCCTCAACGGCTCGGCCACCGGCAGGACCGAGCCCGTCTTCGGCCTGGACATCTCCTTCTACCTCTTCACTCTCCCCTTCCTGGAGTCGGTCCAGGGTTGGGCGCTGGGCCTGAGCTTCCTGACAGTTCTGCTGATCGCGGCCCTCTATGCCTGGCGGGACACCGACTTCGAGCTGCGGCTGCCGACCCGCGGCATCGCCCACGTCTCGGTCCTCTTCGCGGTGGTGGCGCTCACCGTGGCGGCGGGAGCCTACCTTGGCCGCTACGACCTCCTCTCCCAGCACAACGGCTACGTCTGGGGCGCCGGCTACACCGACATCAACGCGCGCATTCCGATCGCCTACATCTCGACCGGGCTTGGCCTTCTGCTGGCGCTCGCTCTGCTCGCCAACGCGTTCCTCCGGCGGCTCTGGCTGCCGGTCGTGGTCCTGGCGGTCTGGATCGTCTTCGGCATCCTGAGCGCGATCTACGCGCAGGCGATCGAACGACTCGTGGTCTCGCCGCAGCAGTTCACCCGCGAGTCCCAATACATCTCCCGCGAGCTCACCTACACCCGGCAGGCGTTCGGCCTCGACAAGGTCACGGTGAGCCAGTACTCGGGCGCGGCCAGCCTCACCCAGAAGGACATCCAGGACGACCAGACCACGATCGACAACCTCCGCCTCTGGGACTACCGCCAGCTCCAGGAGACCTATCCGCAGCTGCAGGCCATCCGCACCTACTACACGCTCAACGAGATCGACCTCGACCGCTACACGATCAACGGGCGCTATGAGCAGCTGGAGCTCAGCGCTCGGGAGCTGGACACCACCAAGCTGCCGGCCCAGGGCCGCGGGTTCGTCAACGAGAACCTCACCTACACCCACGGCTACGGCGTTGTGGCAAGCCCGGTCCGCAGCGTCGTCGGCGAGGGGCTGCCGGCGTTCGTCGCCCAGGACATCCCGCCCACCGGGGCCCTCGCGGTGACCAAGCCCTCGATCTACTTCGGCGAGCTGACCAACAACTACGTCCTCGTCCCATCAGACCAGAAGGAGTTCGACTACCCGTCCGGCAGTGGTGACGTTTACACCAACTACACGGGCACCCATGGTGTCCCGCTGGCCGGTCCCAACCGGCTGCTCTACGCGGCCTACATGGGTGACCTGAACCTGCTGATCACGAGCCAGGTCAACGCCCGGACGCAGATCCTCTACCGGCGCAACATCGTCGACCGGGTGAAGGACATCGCGCCCTTCCTCAACTACGACAGTGATCCCTACATCGTGGTCGCCGAGGGCAAGCTGTATTGGGTCATCGACGCCTACACGACCGCCGACACCTACCCCTACAGCCAGCAGGACTCAGCCGCCGGTGTCAACTACATCCGGAACTCGGTCAAGGTCGTCATCAACGCCTACGACGGGACGGCCGACTTCTACATCGCGGACCCGACCGACCCCATCATCAGGGCTTACGCCAAGAGCTTCCCGACCCTCTTCAAGCCGATCGAGGCCATGCCCGCGGCGGTGCGTGAGCACGTTCGGTACCCGGTCGACATGTTCAACGTCCAGGTCTCGGTCTACCGCACCTATCACATGACCGACCCCCAGGTCTTCTACAACCGGGAGGACGTCTGGGCCGTCCCCGAGGAGTCCAATGGCCCCGGCTCGACCCAGGCGTTGGAGCCCTACTACGTGCTGATGCGGCTGCCCGGTGAGCAGAAGGCGGAGTACCTGCTGATCCTGCCCTTCACGCCGAACAACCGGCCGAACATGATCAGCTGGCTCGCCGCGCGCAACGACTCGCCCAACTACGGCCGGCTGGTCCTCTACCAGTTACCCAAGGACACCGTCATCTTCGGCCCCTCCCAGATCGGCAACCGGATCCAGGAGAACTCCGCCATCTCCTCACAGTTCACACTCTGGAACCAGAGCGGATCGCAGGTGCAACAGGGCAACCTCCTGGTGGTGCCGGTGGGCGGTACCTTCCTCTACTTCGAGCCGGTCTACCTGCGGGCCACCAGCACCTCCTCTCTGCCCGAGTTCAAGAAGGTGATCCTCGCCGACACCCAGAACGTGGTCTGGGACGACACCCTGGAAGGCGCACTGGCCCAGCTTGTCGGCGCCGCGCCCATCTCCCCGGGTCCAACGCCGAGCGGCAGCCCGACACCCGGTGGCACGACGCCCGGCAGCCAGACCTGCGGCCAGCTGATCGCCCAGGCCAACCAGCATTACCTGGCCGCCCAGGACAAGCTCAAGGCGCAGGACCTCGCCGGCTATGCGGCCGAGATCCAGCAGGTGGGCAGCCTCCTCCAGCAGCTGCAGGCGGCCGGCTGCTCGAGCGCAGCCGCTCCAGCCTCGCCGAAGCCTTCCCCTTCGCCCTCGCCGACGCGGTGACCTTTCTCGCAATCACAGCCGTCTCCCGCGCTTCGACGTCCCCCGCGGGAGTGGCACGCCAGGCCGCCTAGAAACCGACCGCGGCCCGGCCCGCGCCTCCTCTCGCGGCACCACCGCTGAAGACCCGCGTCCGTCCTGGTGCTGCGCGGCGATCGATCAGTCTGCCGTCCCTTCCAGGAGCGGCACGAAGAGGACTGGGAACAGCGTCATGGTCTCCAGCCGGCCCTGCCGCTTGCGGAGCAGCAGCAGATCCTGCGGCCGATCCTGCGAGTGGGCGACGGGCATGACCATCCGGCCGCCCTCGGCGAGCTGATCGACCAGCGACGCCGGCACCTGGACGGCTGCCGCCGACACCACGATCACGTCGTAGGGCGCCGCAGACGGCCAGCCGAGGGACCCGTCGGCGTGGTGGATCTCGGCGTTGGCGATGCCCAGCCGGGCCAGGATGGCGGCCCCGCGAGTGGCCAGCTCGGCGTCCCGCTCGACTCCAACCACCCGGCGGCAGAGGCGAGCCAGGACCGCCGCCTGGTAGCCGCTGCCAGTCCCGACCTCGAGGGCGAGGTCCTCCGGGCCGGGTGCCACCGCCTGGGTCATCGCCGCCACCACCAGCGGCTGCGAGATCGTCTGCCCGCGCCCGATTGCGATCGGATGGTCGGCGTAGGCGAGCCGGCGGTGCTCGCGGGCGACGAACTCCTCCCGCGGCAGCTCGGCCATCGCAGCGAGGATCCTCTCGTCGACGATCCCGCGCGGCCGCAGCTGCTCAGCGATCATCCGCAGGCCACGAGGGTTGGTGCCCATTCGCCCGCGTAGAATTCTGGACGAAGTTTCATTGGTCTCCCTGGCACCAGCCAACGTTCCTCCAGCCCTCCGCCGGCCCGTCAAGCAGCGGTCGCGGCTGCTCCGCCGGTCCGGCCCCCCACACATGCGGGTCGGCTTCGTACACCCCTCCGAGCAGGAGTTCGCCCGATTCCTCGACTACTACCGGATCCGTTGGGTGTACGAACCCAACTCCTTCCCGATCGGTTGGGACGACGGCCGGGTCAGCGAGATGTTCACGCCCGACTTCTACCTCCCCGAGTACGACATGTACGTCGAGCTGACAACGATGAAGCAGTCGCTCGTCACGCCCAAGAACCGAAAGGTCAGGTTGCTCAAAGAGCTCTACCCGGGCGTGAACGTCCGGCTGCTCTACCAGAAGGACTACCAGCAGCTGCTGGTGCAGGCCGGCTACGGCGTGCTCGAGGTGCTCGACGTGCACCACCTCCGAAAGCAGGACATCCAGCAGATCCTGATCTCGCCCACCGAGCTCGAGACCCGGGTCCGGGCCCTCGGCCGGAAGATCTCACGCGACTACCGCGGCGAGGCGGTGATCCTCGTCGGCATGCTCAAGGGGATCACCTTCTTCCTCGCCGACCTCGCCCGGCAGATCACGATCCCCGTCGCGATCGACTACCTCGCCCTGGCGCGCTATGCCGGGGCTCAACCCCACGACCGGGTGACGATCGTGCGCGATATAGACATCCCGATCGACGGCCGCCACGTGCTCCTCGTCGAGGACATCGTCAACACCGGGTTGACGCTGGAATTCGTCATGAACCGGCTGCGCGAGCGCAACCCCGCCTCGCTGGAGGTCGTCGCGCTTCTCGACCGCCCGACTCGCCGGCTCGCCGCGCGCCCGCTCAAGTACACCGGGTTCCAGGTGCCCAACGACTACGTGGTCGGCTACGGGCTCGATTTCCGAGAGCTCTACCGCAACCTGCCTTTCATCTGCGTGCTCAAACAGGGCGTCTACCAGGGCCTGGGGTCCCGGCCCGCTTCGCCGGACCCGGCGGCGCCGAAATAGCCGAGCCGCGAGAGCGGCTGCTCCGACTGCTCGACTGGATGGCGGCACAGCCCTTCGACCACTTGCTCGAGGGCGACCCGTCGCTCCTGCGCCGCGTGGAGCTGGTGGTGGTCGACGCCCACCGCCGCTGGTCGGAGTCTCGCGGCCGGCGCGACTGGTCGGAGCCGCAGGCCTACCAGTGGCTCCACTACGAGGACGCGGACCCCGTCGCCCGCCTGGCCGAGGGCCTTCGCCGCCTCGGCAACGAGGTGGAGCTCCCGCCGGACGCCGACGCCTCTGCCCTCAAAATGGCCTTCGACCTCGGCTACACAGAGCGCGGTTGATCGCGGCGTGCTTCCAGCCTGGT